>DAIDHM010000160.1 GCA_027459705.1 Ktedonobacteria bacterium
CCCCGGATCTGCGCCTGCCCGTTCGGCGTCCCCGCGCACCCGCCACTGCCCGTATCCCGGCAGATCATATTCCCCGCGGCGTCGTAGCACACGAGGGATTGTTGCCTTATATTACCACCGCATACGATTTCGAACTAAAAGCATGTACGTATTGATCATCGCTATGACAGTAACAATAATTGTAGAATACACACCTATATATCCTTGAATTGGAGCAATCCAAATAATACCAACTAATACAAACCCGTAATTCATCAGAATACCAAAGATAGCAAACAGTTTGAATTCTAGCGGAAATTTTTCCATCTTACCATAACGAATACTAATAACTATTGGAAGAAACTTTCCTACGAAATAGACCAAACTTAATGCCGCCATCGCCATGGTGAATATCACACTGAGCGCATGAAAATGGCTCCATTCCCAAGTATTTTTGGACACTTCCGTGTAGGTACCATGCATTCCAAAGAAATACAATCCATTTTGTATTTTTCCGTTGAGGGCATCTCCCCCCTGAACCAAACTCTCTATAATAAACCAATAAAAATTCACAAATCCGATAATTATACTTGCATACGCCAAGAATTGCAGGCCTGCCTTTGTGGTTTTCATAGCAAACTCCTCGCTTTCGTAGGCATTTCACTTGGATTGAGATATGACCATGATTAGTGCATATAATAGTAAGCTCAGAAATAGTAAGAATGGTAGCCCCATAAATATCGCTAATCTTGAAATAAGAAATCTTACTATTTTTTTTCGTTCAGTTTCAATGAATGGATCAGATTGTCTTTTAAAAATATTCATATCACGGTAACTTTCTATATGCAGTAGATTTAAATAACGGGCTGCCTTTACAGTATATTGCACTACTGTAATCATCCCACCTCCAAACCATGCCACACCTATAACATATCCGATGTTATTTATATTGAAATTGGATAGCATCAGATTCTTTCCTTTCTCTCGCACCACGAATTAGCACTATGGCTCATCGAAAACTATCACATCCGATAAAGCTTCAAATGATGGCAAGAACAATTACCTCATTGTGTATCGATGAGATCGATACGCAAGATACTTTGCCTGTTCTCCATCATCCTTTACTCTTGTGACCTCAAGAATGATCGCTGACCGATTGCTCACAGAAAGGTCAAAAAAATCGTCTCCGTGGCTTGTGCTTGGAGCACCTGTGGTAACAGGGATTGCAACTGGCTGGCCATTGCCTCCTCATTGATCATCAGGAATTGCCACTGATCGGGTTCTACGCTAAGTTGAAGTGTCGGCATACTTCTCCTCCTCACCGCAGTGTGCTTTCCTTATCAGCATAGCAGTAGAGGCACGCCCCTTTCTTAGGTAAATCACCACATTGCTCGGAGCCTAATCTACACATCGATATACATGCGAATATGATGTCGCTGGAGTTGATCAGGAAACATGCGCTGAAGCGTGATCATCACCGACTGAACATCTTTCATCTTGATGTTTCCTGCCGGAATGGGTAAATCGGACGGTTTGAAGGTACGGAGCATCCAGGCAGTATACCCCCGTTCGCGTTGGATGATCTTTCGTAGTTTAGGCACCGATTTCACCTTGATGGTGAGACGATGAACTCGTCCTCGAATGTCGTATCGTATCGTCTGATCCCAAAGGGCCGCGATCTCTGACCAGGCGATGAACGTTATCCCATTCATTCCATGGAACCCATCTTCATCAATGATCAGATTAAATTTATCCCGATTAAGCAAGATCCTAAAAAAATAGTGTAAGAAGAGAACCCCCATAAATATCACCCCTACCATAAAAGTATACTCGAAAAATAAGTTAAGAAAATTTAATGTAAATCCATTTATTGCAATATCTATAGCAAACCTTAAGAATAAGAGCCCAAATAGGAGTATAATTACCAGAACCACGTTGGAATATGGAAAATACAATCGCGGGGGGGCGCTGTGCGTTGGCTCCATGATGAGCCTCCAATTTTCACGTTTACCAGCCAGAAAAGAAAGACTGGACCACATTTCCCACGGTATGTGTTGCTTTGGTGGCCACATCGACCATGGGTGTATCAATAACCACCCAATCGACAAGTTGACCTGCAATATTATCGACACCGACATCTAGCACCTAATTCAGCGCGCTGGCGAACGGAACAATGCTTCTCAGTATTTACGAGCATTGACAGTATCTATCCATGTAGCTGGTCGTCGTCGTCGTGCCATTGCTCGTCACTTTCTGCTGCATTAATTTTGACCCCTCTCCCCACCTCATCTTCTTCCCCCTCTTGGTGAACGGATGAATCGCGCGCGACAATGGCTCTTAGGTCGTTCTTACCTGAGACTTCCGTCATGATAATTGACAGGATGCATCCTGTCAAGCCTCTCCCTCTCCGCAGGTAGGCAGTTGTGTGCCACAAGCATGGGGGAGACCCCAAACATCGATGCGCGTTGTGAGCACATGAGCGTCACTGGCGCTCCTGGTCGTCGTAGCGGTCGCACCTCCCGCAACCGCGGGCGTGCTGGATCTTGGGGCAAGCTCGCAGTCCTGGTTATCGCCCATGCCAGCTCATTCATCCGCACGTCCTCACGACACCGTGGCGTGACGAGCGTTTGGGGAACAGGTCAGGCCACATGTTCATGCGTATCGTCCGAACTTGCTATAATCTGTGACTATGGTCACGCCGCCGTTGCATTCCAAAGAAGACGCTGGCATAATAGCCACGTAGTCCACAGCTGTCTGTTCAGTGGCAGCGACCTTCCGCACCTGGCGGGTAGTACAGAGAGAGGCAGTTGTGTCAGATGCTCCATTGGCAGCGGACCTTCCGCCCGCGCAAGATAACCTGGTAACCACAGCGCGCTCGCGCGCGAACGATCCGGGTGCGCACAATCTACCCGCGGACACCACGACCTCCGATATCAGCGGGCCGACTGAACCGCGGTTAACGGCATTTCCACAGCGGTCAACTCGCCGTTTCCGTGGTATCATCGTCATTATTACCACACTATTTCTGGGGGGCTGGCTGCTCATCATCGCGCACCAGAGTTCCTCCACCATCATCCCGACCGTCGCGGGGTCAACGACAGGCAGCAGATCTCTCACCCCAATAGGTCTCTCAGAAGGACCCGCGTATGCGGTTCCCGCGCTCCTGGCAAGCTACCACATCATCGTCACCGACCTGATGTCGGGCGATATCGCTGACCTCGGGCATGCGACCCTGCGCGTCAACGGCGCCCCGCATGGCCTGGCCTTCGCGACGAAGACTCACCAGCTCTGGGTCTCCAACGTTGGTGGAACGAATTCCTGGGTCTTCACCGCCACCAGCGCCGAGTCAAGTGCTGATTTTCAAGGCAACGCCCAGAGCGGACCTGGCCCGGTCCATTTCGCGTTCAGCCCTGATGGTCAATTCGCCTATGTGACCGATTTCGCGGGATCAGCGGTGACGGTCGTCAACACCACGGCACTCCAGGTGCAAAATACCATTCCAACACCACGGGGCCCACACGCCATTGCCATCTCCGCCGATGGCCGGATGCTCTTCGTCGCTTGCCCGATTGATGGCGCCTTTGCTTTCGTCGACACGGCAAGCGCACGAGTGGTCGCGCAGGTCGCGTTTCCCGCTGGCGCGGTGCCCTATGGCGATGTGCTATCGCCCGATGGCCGGACCGTCTATGTCTCTGATGAAACGTTTGGGCGCGTCTACGCGATCGATGTCGCGACACACACTGTAACCGACAGTGTCCAGATTGGCGCACGTCCGGCATTGATGGCCTGGATTCCAGGGACGACCCGTTTCCTTGTCGCGAATAATGGCAGTGGTACGGTCTCGGTGGTCGAGACGCGCCCATTCCATGTGGTCGCGACGATCGCCACCGGCGGCGGACCACATGGGGTCGCCGTCACGCCCGATAGCCGTTACGCATTGGTTGCCAATACCCAGACCGATACGGTCACCGCGATTGACCTGCACACACTGACCGTCGTCGCGCAGATTCCGGTTGGTCGATTCCCGAACGATGTCGCCGTCTTGCCACGTGCCTAGTTCGCACCTGCACGCGACAGTTCGGTCAATTGCTCAACACTCAGCCAGCAGGCAATGGAGGCAAGGTTTGAAATATCACGAGTGGCTCAATCGCCGCTGTGTACAGTTGACGCTGGCATTGCTCAGCGCTTTGAGCATTACGTTGACCTACACCGCCATGATGCCCACACCCGTCGCGTACGCGCTCACGAACCGGCCTTTCTGCGGGCTGGGGTCTTCGGCGACCATGACCGCGAACAAGGAACCCGCGCTGGCGCACCCGCTGACCCCACAAGATCCTCCCAATACGCCCATCGGGATTTTCGCATTAGATTATAGTGTCAACCAACCTGTTGCCTTTACTGAGGATTTGTCGCGCCTCCCCACGCCGATCGATACGAGCAAGTATTCGTGGACCTGGAGTTTCGGGGATGGTATGAAGGGCACCGGTTTTGCCACAACACATGCGTATAAGCAACCCGGAACATATGTTGTGCGACTGGCGCTGGTCGATCCCACGAACCATCAGAACGATGATGATAATTTTGATAGCGCGGATATCACGATCATTCCGCAGGCAATCGCCAATCCTCCCGTCGCCCACGTCACGGCCAGCGCCACCTATACCACGGTTGGCGGCTCGGTGACCTATGACGCGACTGGCTCACATGCCCTGGATGGCAGTAACCTGACCTATACCTGGAACTTTGGCGATACGACCACCGCGACCGGGCCGCAGGTCACCCATACCTTCAGCATTCTGGGGCAGGGCTTCGTCGCCTTAATCGTGCAAGATGCACGCGGGGCGAAGACCGTCGCCACCGCGCCGGTCTTCGTTGAGGTCGCGCTTCCCACCGGCCAACTCAGCGTCAGCGCGACGACCGCGCGCACCGGCGATACGCTGTCGTTCGATGCCTCAGGCTCACAGCCGATCAAGACCGATCCCAATGATAAGATTGTCAGTTACCAATGGGATTATGGCGACGGCAGCCAACAGACGACGACCACACCTTTGACAACCCACGCCTATACCCAACCTGGCACCTACACGGTAACAATGCAGGCAATCGATCTGCACAATTATCCGGGGGTGTTTACAGTCGTTCTGCACATCATTGCCGGCGGCCCCCTGGGTCTGGGATCGCATGGTGGACTCTACATTGGGGGCGCCATCACCATCCTCGTCCTGGTCGGCCTGGCGGTAATCGGCAATTGGTATCGCGAACGGCAGCGGCAATTGGCGCTGGCCGCGCGTCGTCGGTATCGATCGCGTTCATCGCGGCGCTAGCGGCTTTTTTGGCGCGAGCGGTATCCTGAAAAAGAGATTATCGCTTTGTTGGAAGGATCCACCCGCATGCGCCAGACCATCGCTCCCACCGTACCCGCCCTGCATACTCTGCCAGGCATCGATGCGCTCCGCGCCAATGTCGCCCGGTTTCGCCACCTCGATCGGACTCGCCAGCAGATACTCAGTGGCCTGGCTCTCTTCGGCACGATTATTCTGCTGGCGACGCTTGCCTATGCCATCGAACCCGCGATCCCTGACGCCACCGCGCGCGCGTCGCAACCCGCGCCAGTCGCGGCAAGCCTCCCTGGTCAATATCGGCTGATGGAAACAGATGCGTCGGCCATCGTCGTGCTGCAACTCCATCAATTTGGCAATGCCATCACTGGCTCATTGGCACAGACACTGTGCGGCACCACGAACACGACACACACCCAGAGTATCAGCGGCCAGATCCTGGGTGATGGATCGCTCAGCCTGACGGTCACTGATCCCAGCACCGCGCAAACCACAACGACGATCTATCTGACCCAGCTGACTGACCAGGGGCTGGATCTGACGACGCAGGATGCGACTGGACATTCGGCCACACAACATTGGGCGCGTCTCAGTGCCGATGCTTTTACCGGTTATATCGCGCGTCCTTGTCAGAAATAGTCGTGGCGCAAAATCGCGTTGCCGCTATCGACAAACGCTCCATTCTAGGGTCTAATGAGAGGAGCGGTCCATACACTCTGTGATCGGTTACCCGCTGGTTGGTGGCCGGTAATATTGAGGAGACGAGAGATGGCAATGCACGATCCATTCAGCGCGCGCCGACAATTGGCGAGCGCGCAGGGGATGCTGAGCTTCTATGCTCTGGAAGCCCTGGAAAGCCGCACGGTGGCGGGGCTGGCAAAGCTGCCAGTGACAGTGCGCATCCTCCTGGAAAACCTCTTGCGCTATTGTGGTGTTGCTGGCGCTGGGGGCACGGCCCTGGTCAGCGAACAGGATGTCGAGCATCTGGCAAAATGGCAACCGGGGAGCGCTCAGCAAGGTGAATTCGAGTTCGCCTTCATGCCCGCGCGCGTGGTGTTGCAAGATTTCACCGGTGTGCCATGCGTGGTCGATTTGGCAGCGATGCGCGAAGCGATGCGCGCGCTCGGTGGCGATCCAGAGAAGATCAATCCGCTGGTTCCCGCGGACCTGGTCATCGACCATTCGGTGCAGGTCGATCTCTTTGGGTCAAATACCGCATTCCTGGGCAATGTCGAACGTGAGTATGAACGCAACGGTGAGCGTTACGCGCTCCTGCGCTGGGCACAGCAAGCCTTCAAAAACTTTCGCGTCGTCCCACCTGGTACGGGCATTGTGCATCAGGTCAATCTGGAATATCTGGCAAGCGTCGTGCATACCCGTGCCGAAGATGGCGAGACTGTCGCCTATCCCGATACCCTTGTCGGCACCGATTCGCACACCACGATGATCAACGGCCTGGGGGTCCTGGGTTGGGGGGTCGGCGGCATCGAGGCCGAGGCGGTGTTGTTGGGTCAACCATTATACCAACTCACTCCGGTGGTTGTGGGCATGCGCCTCACCGGTAAACTTCCCAGTGGCGCGACCGCCACCGACCTCGTCCTGACCGTCACCCAGATGTTGCGCAAACATGGGGTCGTCAACAAATTCGTCGAATTTTCTGGACCCGGACTCAGCAACCTCAGCCTCCCCGACCGCGCGACCATCAGCAACATGTCACCAGAGTTTGGCGCGACGGCGACCCTCTTCCCGGTTGACGAGGAGACACTGCGCTATATGCGTCTGACGGGTCGTGACGCCGGTCTGGTCGATATGGTCGAACGCTACTATAAAGAGCAGGGCCTCTTCCGCACCGACGCGACGCCTGACCCGCTCTTCGATGAAAAGCTCGAACTTGATCTCGCGACCGTTGTCCCTTCACTGGCCGGTCCACGCCGCCCGCAAGATCGCGTGGCGCTCTCCGGAGTTCGCGATAACTTCCGCACAGCTTTCAAAGACCAGATCGCCGCCAATGGTCACGCACGCCAGGCGCCCGTAGATATCGACGGCGAATCGGCGGAACTCACTGATGGCGCGGTCACCATCGCGGCCATCACCAGTTGCACCAACACATCGAATCCTTCGGTGATGATCGGGGCTGGTCTGCTCGCCAAGCATGCCGTGGAACGCGGCCTCACCGTGAAGCCGTTCGTCAAGACCAGCCTGGCGCCAGGTTCGCGCGTCGTCACCGATTACCTGAATGAAGCTGGCTTGATGCCGTATCTGGAGGCGCTCAGGTTCCACACGGTCGGCTACGGTTGTACGACATGTATCGGAAATAGCGGCCCGTTGCCACAGCAGGTCTCTGACGCTATCAAGCAGGAGGACCTGGTGGTGGCGGCCGTGCTGAGCGGCAACCGCAACTTCGAGGGGCGCATTCATGCCGAGGTGCGCGCCAATTATCTGGCATCGCCGCCGCTGGTCGTGGCGTATGCGCTCGCTGGGACTGTGGATATCGATCTGAACACTGATCCCATCGGACATGATCCGAACGGGTCGCCGGTCTACCTGCGCGACATCTGGCCATCGCAGGAAGAGGTCGCGGAGACACTGGCGGCATCGGTCAAGTCTACCCAATATCAGCATGAGTACGGGCATGTTTTTGATGGTGATGAGCGGTGGCGCAACTTGCCCGTCCCACCGGGGGCGCTGTTCGCCTGGGATGATAACTCCACCTATGTTCGCAATCCACCATTCTTTGACCACATCGCCCCCCAGCCCGCGCCGGTCACAGACATCCAGGGAGCGCGCGTCCTGGTCTCGCTGGGCGATTCAGTGACGACCGATCACATCTCACCAGCAGGCAGTTTCAAGGCCGATAGCCCGGCCGGGAAATATCTGGTAGAGCATGGGGTCGCGACGCGCGACTTCAATTCCTATGGTTCGCGGCGCGGCAACCATGAGGTGATGATGCGCGGCACCTTCGGCAACATCCGTCTGCGCAACGCGTTGGCGCCCGGCAAGGAAGGCTATTGGACGCGACACCTGCCCGACGGCGCTGAGATGCCGATCTATGACGCCGCCATGCGCTATATTGCCGAAGGGACGCCGCTGGTTGTCCTCGCTGGGAAAGAATATGGCTCGGGCAGTTCGCGCGACTGGGCGGCGAAAGGCACATTGCTGCTCGGCGTCAAGGTTGTATTGGCCGAGACCTATGAGCGCATCCATCGTAGCAACCTGGTCGGCATGGGCGTCCTGCCCCTACAATTCCGCCCCGGCGAGAGCCGCGAATCGTTGGGGTTGACAGGTCATGAGACCTATGCGGTGTATGGCATCGCCGAGGACCTCAAGCCCGGCAAATTGATGACGGTCCGCGCCACCAGCGACGATGGCGCAGTGAAAGAATTCCAGATGATCGCCCGGTTGGATAGCCAGGTCGATATCGCTTACTACCAGCACGGCGGCATTCTGCCATTCGTGTTGCGACGGTTGGCGGGATTCTAAAGTTCATCCGCCCCCATCGCAATAGCGCCCTCATCCCCTGTCGTCTGCTTCGCGAGGCAAACGACAGGGGATCTTACATAAGCTGGGCACGCAGCATCCGTCGATTCAGCTGCGAAACCGGATATGCGTGCCCATCATTATCGAGCGGAACCGCCTTCCCTCTTACTTCCAGCGAGTCAGAATGTTTTCGCGTTGAAACAGCTGGGCGGCCCCCCAGGTCAGGAGGACCGCAATGGGGATCAGGATCAGGTCGGCGATGATCGCGACCTGCGCGGTCAGGGCAAACTGGCCAGAGAGTTCGCCCAGGATGATCCCGGCAACCGGTACGATTGCCCAGATAGAGAGCTGTTGCGCAGTGCGTGTATCGTTGACTCGCGACGAAATCGCCGTCATCACCGACACAGCAATCAACCCTAAGAGGGGCGTACCGGCGAAAAAGAGGATGAGCCAGCCTTCGGTAATCACATGGGCGACGACATTGGCATCCGTAAAGATCGCGAGTTCGGTGATAAACAAGCCACCACTCATCCAGGTAACGAGCACAGCTGGCAGCAAAGCGGAAAGCATTTTGCCTGCCAGCAACTGCCATCGGCGCACGGGTGTAGCCAACAGCGGCTCAAGCGTTCGATTACTCTTTTCGCCTATGATGCTATACGCCGCAATAGTGCTCGGCACAATCATCGACAACAGGATATAGAGGTTAGAGAATGCGGTTCCGACAACTGCCTGGGAGTATTCGTGCAACGATAACCCCTGGAGGGACGGAATGCTCAGCGAGCTGGCTCTTGTCCCATTGCCAATCTTTTGCAGATAAATGAATGGGATCACATCGAAGAGAATCGGCGGTAGGAGAATGCCGAACAGGAGAATTCGCTGCTGCAGGATCTCGCGGAACTCTTTCCGCAGGATCACAAAGACTTTTTGCATAGCACCTCTCGCTCCTCTGCGCGTTTATTGGCCAATAGCCGTGGATGCGTGCTCGTTCTCCACTAACTCCAGATATACTTCTTCGAGCGAATGCGAGGTGGGTTCAACCGAGCGAATATCTGCGCCCGCTCCTACCAGCGCCCGCACGACCTCGGGATTCTGATCATCGGGATGGGCAAGACTGATCGTGAGAATGCTTTCGGCGGCTGTCGCTTGCTGGACAAAGGGCAACGCACGGACGGCGGCGAGCCAACGCGTCGCGTCGCCGACGACACGCACCTGGGTCCCCGCGCCAAACATACCGGCACGTAAATTTCCCGGGGTATCCAGTCGAAGGAGTTTGGAGCGAAACACGCCGATCAAATCACAAAGCTCATCAGCCTCCGGCAAATTATGCGTGGTGAGGAAGATGGTGCGCCCCTCAGCTCGCAATTGTTTGATGAAATCGCGGACCACCCGCGCCGATTCAGGATCAAGACCGGCTGTTGGTTCGTCGAGGAAGATCACCTGGGGTTCGTGCAACAAAGCTCGGGCTATCGCCAGCTTCTGTTTCATGCCTTTCGAGAAGCCACCGACCCTATCACCACGCCGATCCCAGAGATCGAGCAAGCGCAGATAGTGTTCGACCTGGGAGGCGGCCCGTTTGGACGGGAGATCATACATCTCCGCGAAAAACAGCAGATTTTGCCAGGCACTCAAGCGGTCATACAACCCGGGAGTCTCGGTAAGAATCCCAATCGTCTGGCGAATCGCCTCATTCTGTTTCCCCAGGACATAACCCGCCACTGTTGCGCTTCCGCGTGAGGTAGCGATCAAGGCTGAGAGCATCCGCACGGTGGTGGTTTTGCCCGCGCCATTGGGCCCCAGGAATCCAAAGACACTTCCTTGCGGAATGGCAAGTGTCAAGTCGTCTACCGCTATCAAGCCACCAAAGGTGCGGGTTAAGTGGCTCGTTTCGATAGCGTTCGTCGGTGCTCCTCGCATGTCTCCTCCTTTTTGACCTGGTGCTGCTTCCGCACACCAGGCCATGAGCTAGTGTTGGGGCGCTGGTATCTTCAGGACGGACGCATCGCGTATTGTCTGGTCACATACCCTCGCGTCTAGAGGCGGGATTGGCGAATATCGCGGCCGGATAACACTACGCCAGTCGCGGCAATATTCTGCTCAGCGTAGCACGAAGCCGAGGATCCCCAGCACTACGCCGAGGATCCCGATCACCAGAGCCTGGACTCTGGTATCAAGATTTCGGCCGAGAAAATTTCGGCGCGGCGCAATCCCTATGAACTCGAGCAAAGCATACATGATGACTATTCCCCCGGTGACGAGCAGGATCGTAGAGATGCGGTTGTTCGTGAACACTCCTGCCAAGAACATGTATCCCATAGCATTTCACCCCTGGCAGCGGACCTTCCGCTTGGCTGTTTATCATTGTGGTGTCTGGGCTTCGGCGTGGTGCTGCCGTGCGAAACGTAGCCGCAGCCAACGACCGCAGGCGCGCTCCGCAAGCTCCGCGGGCGGTCCTATTCCCCGCGGATTGCTCGCCCCAGGAGCTTGCGCACTCGTCCGGTTATGGAACTACGCCGGCAAGCTACGAGCGTTCTTTCATGCCAAAAATATCGCTCATCATCAGTATCACGCTCTGGATGCCGCGCGCGTTCAGCGCTCTGCGCATCGACGTTTGCCGATTGCCCAAAGCGGCCAACGATTCGATCGCACACCGCATTCAGAATATACTGCCAAAAAGCGCGGCAGTCTTCCCTCGAAAGAGTTAATCGGTGAGTGACCTATCCGCCGCGTACATGAGCAAATGGAATGCCCGCGCTCGGGCTACTGCCTGAGTGCGATTGGTGGCACCCAGCTTGGCCAGGATGTGCTTGATGTGGAATTTGACAGTATGCAGACTGAGTACCAGGCGCTCGGCGATCTGCTGGTTGGAAAGCCCTTCTGCCACCAGTTGGAGCACATCATGCTCTCGATCACTCAGCGGATCCGCCAACAGGGTGCGTGGCGCTGGAAGTGCCGCGACATCGGCCTGGGGTTGCCAGGTGGAGGCAATCCCGGCCTGGATGCGCTTTAGGTAGCCAGCCGAGGCGGAGGTCCATGGAGCAACCATGGTGAGTAAGTCCGCCATCACCGCGCCTTCATCGGCAAAGATGCGCAGATAACCTTCCGGTTCAGCGAGAGCAATGATAGGTCCCAATGTGGAAAGTGCCAGCCTGGTCTTACCCTGGGCAGAGAGCGTCAGAGCGAGCAGCATTTGGACCTCGATGCGACGGCCATGAGCGCCTGTCGCAAGACAGAGTTCCAGCAAACGCTCCAACAACAGGCGTGCTTGAGCAAGCGATGCGGATTTCTGGTGGCCGCGCCCATGCGCTTGCAGCACGCGCGCCAACGCGACATAGCGCACATAGTGCGGCTTCTTCAGCGGGGTCGGGAGCCGATCATCGTAGCGCAGACCGCAGGTTGCGGCCCAGCGCAAGGCAGGCTCGATCTGGCCGCAGGCGAGGGCCAGGCGGATCGGAACCAGGATCAGCAGATCCTTCGTTGCCTGCGGAACTTGTGATTGCCCCACATCGAGTTCCTGGCGTTCCAACACTTGCCTGACCCACTCACCGTTGCCTTGCGCCAGCGCCACGCGCGCCTGAATCCCAAGCCCGAGCACCATCATGGCTGGGGTGGGATGAGCAAGCTCCGGGAGCGGTTCAAGCGCGAGGAGCTGTTGCACAGCGGACGTAGCCTCGGGCAAGCGATTCCATTCGCAGTGCAGCACCCCGGTTCGCCAATGCAGCCACTTAAGGAGCCAGAGAGGTGGGTCGCGCTGTTCACGACAGGAACGTGAAACGTCCTCATAGAGCCGTCCCAACTCGCGGAGTCGACCCTGCTCTTCATACAAATCATCGAGACTTGAAAGGATCAGATAATTGGGGAGCTTGCCAGCAGCGGGATAGACCTTCTGCCACACCTGCTCCGAAGCCTGTAGATCACCATTGGCGCGATAGGCCGCGCCAAGGAGCACCTGCTGTCGCCACAGGGTGAAACGCGTCCAGGCCGTCTCTGGACCTGTGAGCGACTGCGTCACCTCCGCGGCGTGCGCAAGCGCCTGCGGGATCTGCCCCTGAGACAGCGCCAGAGTGGATTGATAGAGCGACAGCTCCCGTTGCAGCGCGGCCTGCGTCGCGGGATCGCTCTGCGCATGCGCCGCTAGTTGCTGTTTGAGGTGTTCAACGACCCATGCTGGGTCAAGCGGCTCGGACGTGACCAGGGGCTGTGTCCAGAGCATCGCGAGCGCGAGCGACACCGAGGCCTCGATGAGCGCTGGCGGGAGTCGATCCAGCCAGCGGCGGAGTAGCACGAGCTTTCCTTGCTCCACCAGCGACGGCACCAGTTCTTCCAGGAGGTGTGCCGCGTAAGCCACATCATCGGCAAGCAAGGAATATTCACAGGCCTCCTCACCCCACCCATGCTGTGCATACCAGCGACTGGCGCGACGATAGAGCTCGGGCACCAGCGCTGGCTCTTGCTGTTGGAGGAGGATGCGTAGCGTTTCGGCAAAGAGCGGATGATAGCGATACCAGGTCCCGGTGTCATCCAGCGCACTGACAAAAAGATTCGTCTGGAGCAGGGTCGCAAGTTGCTGTTGGCCACCAGCCGCGCCCGTCACGCACTCGCAGAGCGGTCCGCTGAGCCGCTCCAAAACGCTGGTGAGGAGCAAAAAGCGTTGCACCTCGGCGGTTTGCTGCATGAGGATTTCTTCCCGCACGTAGTCCAGGAGAAAGCGACGGGTCTGTCCCGGCATCTGAAGGATGCGCGCGGCATCAGCTTGACCGCGCAGGGCCAGGGTCACCAATTGGATCCCCGCAATCCAGCCCTCGGTACGCTCTGCCAACAGACGGATCGACGCGGAGTCGAGGGGGAGTCCCATCGCGCGCACAAACGCCTCGACTTCGCCTGACACGAACCCCAGCGCCTCGTGACGCACTTCAAAAACCTGATTCCGCGCTCGCCAGTGCGCCAGCCGTGGTAAATCCGTCCGTGTGCCGATGATCACATGCAGGCGTGAGGGGAGGTGGTCAAGTAGAAACAACAGCAGAGCCTGACTGTCCGGGGTCGTGAGCTGGTGCACATCATCCACGATCAAAACGGTTTCCCCGGGCAGATAGCGATCAAGATCGTTGAGGAGGTGAGTCATGACGCGCTCGTGTTCGGAGGGATGCCAGGGCCGGTCGATCTGAGTCAGTGTACCCATGCGTTCATCAAGACGCGCCAGGGCCGCACTGAGGGCGGACAGCAAGCGATATGGGTCATTTTCGCCTGCTTCGCACGAAAGCCATGCTACTGGCCACGAGGCCATGGCGGCCCATGCTGCCAGCAGCGTCGTCTTGCCAGAGCCAGCGGGAGCTGCGACCAGCGTCAGCGGTCCACGCAAGCCCTGCTCCAGGAGTGCGAACAGGCGCGGGCGCGCAATATGCGGCACCGGCAGACGTGGGGGAGTTATGGTGGTCTGGAGGATCATGCTCGAAGTGAGTCGCTGCGACACACTGGGAGCGAGCGTAGGTGGTTGCAGGGCTTCATCTGCGCAGTGGCTTTGGGTACTTTCACTTTCGGTTGCCAGGCGACGGGCCGCCTCACACAACTTTGCCAGCGTGAGATTGGATGAGATGCCGAGGTAACTGCGGGAGAGTCGTCCGCGTTTGCGCCGGTAAGCGCGCCAGTACCAGCCGCCACGCCGATTGCCAGCGGAGGCGTTGTGGGCGGTAAAGGTGCCTTCATCACAGGTAAACGTGAATGAGTTTGCCGTTGCCAGCCAGGCGAACCAGGCGGGAGTATCCAGGAGTACCACCACGCGCTGCCCCTGCTGCTCATACATGAGGCACCCGTTCTGCACAGTGCCAACGGTTGTGGAAGGTTTCTGCATGCGACGATGCTCCGAGCGCAAGAGGCCAGATGTTAGGGATATCCCACTCAGTTCCCTAACAGGGACTATAGCAGGATGGTGAGGTGACCGCAAGGATTTTTTCAAAATTGCAGTTACCAGTACCATACCTTCCCGAGTTCCTGGTTCAGATGACGCCATCTTCAATGGTCAGGTCATGCACACAGATGATACGGGAGCATCCTGGCAGGCAGAAACGTTGCAATTCCTGGACGAGACCAATGGATGGATGACTGTCGATACATCGCATACTGCGAACAGCGCGACCGCATAACCCACTGCATAGGATCAGATCCGCAACTCCTCGAAGCGCGCCAGCAAGGTCCCCAGCAGGTGTGCACGTCGCCGCAGGGTCGCGCGTGGCCCCGGCAGCGGCATGAGCGCCGCCGCTGGCGCCAGCGCCAGCCACATCAGGCGCCAACGGCGACGGACGATCCGTGCCAGCCGCTGTTCCGCGGCAGGTCCGCCGAGATAGGTGCGCGTGAAGTACAGCGCGCTGGCGAGATTGTGGCCCAGGACGCGCGGATTGATGCCCGTTGCGCGGCTCGCGCCACCTTCCAGATGGACGATGGCTGAAACTGGGACGTAGTGGACGGTGTACCCGGCCTGCCGGATGCGATAACACAGGTCAGTATCTTCATAGAACAGAAAAATACGCGGATCAAAGCCGCCCACCACGCGCAGCACGGCGCGGGGAACGAGCAGATAGCAACCTGAGAGCGTCGCGACCTCGCGCGGCGTCGCATGGTCCCAATCCGCGAACTCCTGCGCGCGCGCAGCCGCGGAGCGCCAACCGAGAAAGGCTGACGTGAAGCCAGCCGCGATGATCGCCATCGTATAGGGACCCCGGCAGGTCGGTTGAATGGTGCGATCGGCGTTGAGCACACGGCCCCCCAGTGCGCCACAGCGCTCTCCCAGCGCATCAGCCGCCGCGACGAGCGCGTCGAGCGGTTCCAGGATGATAGTGTCAGTATTCAGAAATAAGACATAGCGACCCTGGCAGAAAGGGAGAGCGCGGTTATTCCCAACCCCGAAGCCCGCATTGGTAGTCCCCAGGACAAGTCGAACACAGGGTTGTTGGCGCGCCAGTTGATGCAACCACTCCACGCTCCCATCTGTCGAGGCATTATCAGAGATGATGATTTCGTAGCGGAGGCGCGTCCCAGAGGTCGATAGTGACTTCAGGCAGTCGGCGATCAGTTTATGCGCATTCCAATTGACGAGTACGATCGAGAGATCGATTGGTCCTGCCTGCGTCACGGCATCCAGGTGTTGACTCGCCGTGTCATGCTCGGAATCAATGGGTGTGGAATGTCCTTCTTCCGACATCAGCTTCTTCCTAAGCCCGTTTCATGGCCACATAGCAGCCGTTTGGAATCACTCGCCCTGGCGCAAGAGCGCTCCAACACCGGGTGATACCCTGCCAGGTTGGCCGCCCGGACACCTTTGCGCCGCGGACGATCAGCACTCGCTCTCAGTATGCCCCACGTCCGAATAGCACAACGGGGAGCGTTTTGAGCAGGATCTGCAGATCAAGGTGCAGACTCCAGTTCTCAATATAATAGAGATCCATGAGCACCATCTCTTCGAAAGTGACCTCACTCCGTCCACGCACCTGCCAGAGGCCAGTCAGCCCCGGCGTCACTTCGAGGCGGCGTTTCTCCCAGGTTTCGTAGCGAGCATATTCCTCGGGGAGCGGTGGCCGCGGCCCGACCAATGACATCTCTCCGCGCAGGACGTTGATCAGTTGGGGAATCTCATCAATGCTCGCGCGACGAATGAAGCGGCCGACGCGAGTCACGCGCGGATCATTGCGGACCTTGAAGAGGCCACGGCCAGCATGGTTCTGGTCAGCCAATTGGCGACGCAGTTGATGAGCGCCGGTGTACATGGAGCGGAATTTCAGGGTGGTGAAGACGTTCCCGTTGCGCCCCACTCGCGCCTGGCGGTAGATGATCGGTCCCGGCGAATCGAGCTTGATCAACAGGATCAAGAGACACCAGATCGGCGTGCCGATGATCAAGAGCAGGCTCGATCCAACGATATCGATAACGCGTTTGATAGTGCGCTGCCAGGATGCGCTGGAGACCCGGTGCAGGTTCAGTAGCGGCAGACCCTCGACCATCTCCAATTCAATGCGCGTCAGACTGAATTCCTGCATACCGGGAACCAGACGGAACGGGACGGCATTGCGTTCACAGATGCGGATGCTGCGCGCAGTCTCGCCCATATTGGACGTTGGCAGGGCGATGATAGCTTCGCCGATTTGTTCTTCGCGTATGATCTTTTCCAGATGGTCGAGCGTCCCTAGCGCGGTAAAGCGGCCAAATTCCGCGGGACCGTCCGCATGCTCATTGATGAAACCGACAACGTGGTACCCCTGATTCGCGAGTGCGGCGAAATGCTGCATGACGATCTTGCCGGTGCGTCCCGAGCCAATGACCAGGATGCGCGAACGACCAATGCCCAGGCGATAGACCAGCATCATGCCCAGTGCCAGCAAAATCCGCGCGCTGAACGGCACGAGGACCACCGCGGCCCAGGCGAAGATCACCACCGCGCGCGTATTCGGCGAGAGGACGAATTTCGTCGATCGTAACAGGTATTCATAGATGCTATACATCGCGAAACCGATCGCCGCGGCAGTGAAGAAGATATTGAATTGCCGCGCTAACGTTCCCGTCACTCGCAAGCGATAGAGGCCACGAGCAGTCACCAGCAGGAGCATCGAAACGACCAATGCAACCTGGAAGAGGCGCAGTGTCGTGATGGCCGCGGGAACGAATGGCGAGGCGCTGACGAACGTGATGCCTTTAAGGATATCGAAGCGCACATAGTACGCCACAAGGAAAGCGATGTTGAGCCAGAGACCATCATAACCAATTAAGAGCAATTTCCGGCCAAGCGCCCAATTACGCCGCATTACCTGATTGGACCCATGATAGCGCGGCAACATCATGGTGGTATGAAATTGCGCGGAGTCTGGATTTTCCGCGAACTGCGGCGTGCTGCCCGCGGAATCCATCGCCTTGAGGCGCGGCTCGGTCCAATCATCCAGAACATATTGTCGAGGATGAGGAGTGACCACAGGCAACCGGGGAGTCGGCAGTGAAGGATTGGTCGTTTGGGTATCAGCCGCGTTGACCCCCGCAAGACCGGATCCTTCGGTCCGCGATGCATTTTCCTGTATTTTCACTTACGTCTACCGCCCCTATTGCTGTCTCGCGCCCGCTACTTCTCGCAGTTTGGTATCGCTCGCGCGCAACCCGCGCATACTTCCGGACTATGCGGCCAATGCATGCATGACTCGTACCAGGACAACACTGTGTTGGATGTCGGGCATCCTTTGTTCCGCAGGATCATTGCCGCGCTACCAGTTCTTGCCGACCAAAAACCAGAAACGCCATGATCAGAGGAATGGCAATCCACGCGCAATTCACCCCTATCGTCAGTGCCAGATGCTGAGGGGTTTGCGCGAGAGCAAGCAACCGTGCGATATCGAGCAGTCCGCCGGGGAGATAGCGATTCGCATTGGGCAGGATGCTGAGCAGACTCATGCCAATAAATGCCGCCAGACCAAAACCCGCCGCGCCGATCTGTGAGGTGAGCAATGCGCTCCCCAGGAAGGTCCAGCTGGTCATGACGAGCAGATAGAGCCAGATTACGAGTGCCGCCGCCCAGAAGCCACCGGCCAGGCTCGCGTTGAAGAGCGGGATCGTATACCAGTAGGCGACGAGCGCCGCCAGGGCAATCCCCGCCGCCAGCACGACCGACTGCGTGAGGATCTTCGCCGCGAGGAATGCCAGCCGCGTGACGGGTTTCACCAGCACGAAGGCGGCCGTGCCGCGCTCTTTCTCGCGCGCGACGAGTCCCATGGTGATCAGGATGGCCACAAAGATCCCATTGCTGGCGACATTTTTGATGAACTGCGTCACGACATCGCTCAGCTGTGGCGGAGGCAGTTGAATCCCCGGCACACCACCGAGGGATTTGACCAACTGGGGGGTCTCTTTGGCCAGGACGGGTGAAATGAGACCAAAGAGGGTAAAGACAATCAACACAACCAGGAGCCGATTGTTTGCCAGCGCTTCGCGCCATTCTTTGCGGACCATCACTGCGAATCCGGTCATTTTGTTCCCTCCTGCGCAGCCTGCGCCAGCTTCGGCTGGGGGTCGGCCGCCGTGCCACGTCCGACAATCTGCAAGAAAATATCTTCCAGATCTGGTCGGCTCCGTTCGAAGCGCTGCAGATGCACACCTGCCGCGACCACCAATGGCAAGATGCGTTCGCTGGCACGGGTGACCGAGTGATCAGGCACCATATCACGCGCCAGCACCCGGATGACGCCGCCCTCCAGCGTGACCCTGGTGCACCAGGCCTCAGCACGGATCTGATCGATCAGATACCCAACTGCCTGGTCCTGTCCACCCTCCGGCTCCAGGAGAAAAATGGGCTGCGCATAGCGATCGCGCAATTCGGCAACCGTCGCGGCAATCAGCAACTTGCCGTGGTCCAGGATTGCGACGTGATCACAGACACGTTCGACATCAGCCAAAATATGGGTCGACATGAAGACCGTCGTCGCACCGCGCAACTGACTGATGGTCTGGAGTAGATCATAGCGCCCCTCGGGATCGAGCGAACTGATCGGCTCATCCAAAAAGAGCACTTCAGGGCGATTGATGAGCGCCAGAGCCAGTCCAAGACGCTGGCGCATACCGCCAGAATAGCCACTGATACGGCGGTTGGCGGCCGCCGTCAGTCCGCTCACCGCAAGCATCTCCGCGACACGCGCCCGCAGTGGCGCGCCGCGTAACCCAAACAGCTCGCCGGTGAAAGCCAGCGCCTCGCGTCCGCGCATCCAGCCATAAAACAGCGGTTGTTGTTCCAAAACGCCAATGCGGCGCCGCAATGCTACCCCACTCGATGCCACATCCAGGCCCGCGACGCGCGCGGCGCCGCCACTCGCATGTATCAGTCCGGTCAGGATATGCGTCAATGTAGTTTTTCCCGCGCCATTCGGGCCCAGCAAACCATAGATCGTGCCTGCCGGTATGGCGAGCGAGAGATCCGTAAGTGCGGCCAGCGAACCGTAACGTTTACTTAACCCAGTACACGTAATCGCGTACTCCATACTAATAATCCTCCCGGCCATAGAGCAGGTAGAGTAGCTGCCCGAGAGTACTGCCCAGCAAGATAACCGCCCCCCAGATGCGCTTATCACCGCCGCGCACATGGCGATCTGGCCGCAGCAAATCTACCAAACAAAAGATCATCAAGCCAAGCCCGACAATCACGACTGGAATAATGACCATCAATAGTTGCGCGTGCGTCAAACCCATAGCCTTCCTCCCAAATACCCGGTGGTATCTCCGGGCTGTGTATCCGGACCAATTTCAATGTCGTAGCAAAGTAGCAAGAGATCATGCGGTAATCGTCAAAATTGTATCAAAAATAGTTCTCATCTCCATCACGATGGCGCGAACTCGCGATGCATCGGTTATGATGACCCTAAGCACCGCGTCCCACAGAGTAGGTCGTGGAGATAGTGGGCAGAAGTTGGGGTAGTGGGCATGTATGCCTGGAGGGCTTATGGGGGAGAGCGTTGCCTACACTTTGCATACTTTGGAGACCTTGCCAACGATTTTAATCGTCGATGATGACGTGGCGATTCGGGAGTTGCTGCGCGACTTCTGCGTGGCATCCGGCTTCCAGGTTGCGCTGGCGGAGACAGGCAGCGCGGCGTTGGCGGTGCTCGACGCGCGCGCGGTCGACGCGATCGTCCTCGACATCATGATGCCCGGCATGTCTGGCTTTGATCTCGCGCGCCAGATACGTCAGACCACTGATGTGCCAATCCTCTTCCTGAGCGCGCGCGACAGCGACGCGGATAAATTGCGTGGACTGGGCCTGGGCGGTGATGATTATATCGTCAAGACCGCGACCCCCAGCGAAGTGGTAGCACGGATCAAAGCGGTGCTACGTCGCGCGCGCCGTAGCCCGACCACCACGCCGCCGCTAGATTTCGGTCGCTTCACGTTGGATCCGCGCGCGCGCGAAGTGTTGGTCGCTGGCGCCCCGGTGACGCTCACCGCGCGGGAATATGATCTGCTCATGTTACTCGTCACGCATGCCCACCAGGTCCTGACGCACGACCAGATCTTCGAACGCATCTGGGGCGACATTGGCGACCGACACACTGTGGCGGTGCATATCAACCGACTACGCCAGAAACTGGAGCGCGATCCCGCGGAGCCAGAACTCTTCCTGACCGTCTGGGGAGTCGGCTATCGCTTTGAAGGGAGGCGCCGCCCATGACCTCATTCCCCGCCCCACCAGGACTGACGCTCTCCACGCGTCGTTGGTTGCTCATCATCTGGATTGCCTATGCGTTGCTTCCAGGAGTGGGTCTTGGTATCGCCTGGTTGATTGCTTTTGCGGTGCTGCGTTCGGACCCGATGCACCATCCATTCACGCTGGCCCTGCTCGTGAGCATCGCGCTGGCGATCCAGCTTGCGGTCCCCGTCATCACCGCGCTGCTGATCGGTCGCTTGGCGCTACGCCCGCTAGCGGCGATCGCGGCGGCGGCGCGCCAGATTGCGAGCGGTTCACTGGAGTATCATGTGCCGACCTCGCAGGTTGGCGAGATCGCTGATGTGGCGATGGCCTTCACTACCATGGGGACAGCCTTGCGCAGTTCGCTCGAGCGACAGGCGCAACTCGAAGAAGATCGCCGTTTCTTCATCGGCGCGGTGGCGCACGATCTGCGATCGCCCCTCTTCGCGCTGCGGGGCCATCTGCAAGGTTTGACGCAGGGTGTGGCGGAGACCCCGGAGCGGCAAGCGCACTACCTGGGGATTTGCCAGGCGAAAACGGATGAGATCGATCACCTGGTCGCTGATCTCTTCGCGTATGCGCAACTGGACTTCCCCGAATTTCAGCCCCAGCACCAGGAAGTGGACCTCGCCACGTTGATTGCCGAAATGCTCACCGCGCAACAGGCCGAGATCGATGCCAAACAGCTCACCGTCACCACTACTGGCCCGGCTGACTTGTTGATCGCGGGGGATCCCGCTCTGCTCCACCGCGCCATCGCCAATGTGCTCGAGAATGCGCTGCGTTATACTCCAGCATATGGCAGTATCCGTATCGCCTGGCACGCAACAGGACCAGAGATTCTGACCATCTCTGATAGCGGCACGGGCGTCGCGCCGACCGATTTACCGCACATTTTCGATCCACTCTACCGTGGTGAAGCATCGCGCAATCGCGCTACCGGCGGCGCGGGTCTGGGCCTGGCCATCGCACGGCGCATAGCGCGTGTCCATGGGTGGGATCTGGTCGCTACTTCGGCGGAAGATGCAGGCGGCGCGTGTTTTGGATTTGTGCGGAACCCAACAACACCAGAAGAATAAGATGTGGCCTATGCCGCCAAGGGCACACCTCACGCTTGAGCAAACACTGGTTTTCTCAAGCTCGCGGAGATGGCAGATGCCATCATTGTCACGATGACATCTGCCACCACAAGGCACTCTGGTTCCAGTTCCAGGTCTACCCTGCAATTGAGGTAACTTGAACCTGAGCGCCAGTAGGCGATATCGTACCTGGTACTACACTTGGTAGAAGCGATCTAGATGCCAAATACACATAACTGGGCGGAGTAAGATGCTTGTCAGCATTTACAATCAACTGTGACATGTCGGAAACTGAAGCCCAGGTGATGGTAGCGGTCACAATGCGTGTCTGCGTAAAGGTGAACGGTTGCGACTCGATAGTGCCGCTGGCGGAGACAGGCAGCGCGGCGTTGGCGGTGCTCGACACGCGCGCGGTCGACGCGATCGTCCTCGACATCATGATGCCCGGCATGTAAACTGCGTCTTTCTTCCCATTCTCATCACCTCATTATTAGATACAGGTGAATGCATTTCTCTGGCCGCAGAAAGAAAGGAGAATACACAGACCTCTTGAATAATCACCAAGAAGTTTCTGGTATTCCCCTCATGGAGATTCCTACTATCCTGCGTTTGCTGATGTCGGGGATCGGTTCAGTATTGCCTCGGTGGACCTTGTCAAGCCACCCTGCCGTAGCATTTCAATGCTCACTAGCGCCAAGCCTAAAAGGCTCCAGACGCAGAGCACGACGAAAGAGCCGGTACCTCCCTCACCATCAAAAAAGGCCGTACTGCGTAGCAGATTAATTCCGGCACCTGGCGGAAGAGCCTGGCCGATGATTGCAATGGCTTTTGGCAAGAGCGTCGGACCTGAGGAAATACCCGAGAAGGGAATCCCAACAAAGACCATCAATAGGGCACCCAGCCCTAGTCCAGCAGGTCCCAATAATGTCCCCAATCCAGCAACTGTGCTCGCAGTCGCGAAGATCATGAGTATCAACACCCCGCTATTGGCGAACCAACTGCCATCGAGAGCACCAAGCCAGCCTTGAATGAGGGCATCAGCGAGGAGTCCAGAGACGATCGCCACACTGGTCAATAGAGTAAGCCGCAGTCTGCCGGGGCGGCTCAAGACGGTCACAATGATGCCAGTCAGCATCCCAATAATGACGAGCGGCAAGACTGAGGAGGCGAGGCCTAAACCATGCGGATCCTTGGCCGTGGAGGGGACAACATCCACCACACTCAGTGCTTGGCTACCATCATGCTGTGTGCTCATAGCCGTTAGGCTCTGCGTAAGGAGTTGAGCAACGAACGCACTGTCACCCGAAGCGACGAGTAATGTTGTCCCAGTCGGGGTGATAACAATCGCACCCTCAATATCACGATGTTTAATCGCTGTTCGCGCGTCGGTTTCGGTAGCGTAGGTATGGGTGACAAACGCTCCAGGGTCTTGCGAGCGGAGTTGGGTTGTGATGGCGGCAGTGGCTGAAGTGGGCCCAACCACACCAAGCGGCAGATCACGGGGAGCCAGGTTGAGATTGGGCCAAGCGAAGGCGACGATGGCGATACCCATCAGAATCGGAATACAACTGACGGCAAGTATCAGCCGTGAGGTAGGTGATGTCGTCATGCGAATCCTCCCAAAACGAATGTTCGTTTTCTATAAACAGAATAACATGGCCTTCTCGACCTTGTCAAGAGAGAACGTAGGTTTTTATAATGGAACTATGCCAAAGATCACTGCTGATTATCGCCTTGCAAAGCGACAGGTGATATTAGATGCCGCTCGACGGTGTTTTCTCCGCGATGGAGTCCATACCACCTCCATGCAAGATATCCTTGCCGAATCCAAGCTTTCGGCAGGAGGCGTCTATCTCTACTTCAAAAGCAAGGAAGAAATAATCGAAGCTATTGCCTTGGAAACCATCTCGGCTTTTACTAAGGGATTTGAGAACATCATATCGAACGAGCAGGCTTTTCCATTAGATATGGTGCTGGAGGATATCCTCGCATTGATGGTCGCCTCGGATCAAGAGAAGCCGCTCTTTGGTCTCGCGTTACAAATTTGGGCGATTATGCGCCGCATGCCACGGATTTTGGCGATCTTCAATGAGACGCAACTCAAATGGGAAGTGATGTTCCGGGGACTGATTGAGCGGTATCAAGCGAATGGGCAACTGGAAGCAGATGTCCCTGCATCCGATATCACCCAGGTTATTTTTGCGCTCATTATGGGGTTTGTGACAAAAAGCGCATTACTGGGTACCATGGACACGATGACATTTCGGGCAGGTGTCCGGGCCTTATTGCGTTCCACTATTCGTTCGGTCGATATGAGTGAGTCGAGATCAAATGCTCAGGAAAAGAGATAATTTGCTGGTGCAAGGGGCATGGCGCGGGAACACCTATCGAGGACAGTCAACAAGGCGGCTATAAAGATCGTGACTGATCGATTTCTGAAGCTGGTACGCAAGAGAACTAAAGTGGGCATTGTCGCGCTACCAGAGTAACGGTCGGACGAAAAAACCGTCTAAATGGAGGAAAATCAAAAGCAGGATATTTGGGCGATAATCTTCTCAATTTTGAGCGAATTTTCTACGATGCAGACCATCTGAAGTAATGCTCTGTAAGACCGAGGAAGCCAATTGTAGAGCTCATTAGGTGGGCGGCGAGGGATTCGAACCCCCGACAGCCTGCGTGTAAAGCAGGTGCTCTAACCCCTGAGCTAGCCGCCCAAAACTCCATGGACCTGCTGTGAAAATGACCTGTAGCGCGGATGCGTACAGGTCATGGTGCCCTCGAGAGGACTCGAACCTCCACCCCGTTACCGGGACAGCCCCTCAAGCTGCTGCGTATACCATTCCGCCACGAGGGCCAGTGTGCAGTGTACCGCGCGTAGCACATTGCTCCTCTAGTCTACTATCTGGCGGCCACGATGTCAAGGTACCATGCTCCTTCATCTCCCATGTTCTGTGGTGGGGTTCTCGCCCATGAAAAGGTACCGGGGAATCAAGCATGGCTGACAAAGTGATGACAGTGAGTGAGCGAAGAACGTATCGCCAACAGCGGTGAAAGGGTGTGGTATCTATGCGCTGCTGACATGAATTGGGGTCCGCCAGCCGTAACGCGACGCGGGACGCGCTACCCACGAGTGGCATAATGCTAACAGCCTGTGGAGCATCACGTCTTATAGGATGGACAGAAGAGGAAACACCATGGACTTCGCTTATAGCGCGTTACAGCAAGAGATCCGTGCCGCGGTTCGGGAGCTTTGCCAGCAGTTCAGCCTTGAGTATTGGCGGCAATGCGATGCCAGGCGTGCCTATCCCGAGGAATTCGTACGCGCGATGAGCGCGGCGGGTTGGTTAGGCGCCTTGATCCCCGAAGCCTATGGTGGGGGCGGATTGGGGATGGTTGAAGCTGGGATCATCCTGGAAGAGATCAACCACTCAGGCGGATCAGGCGCGGCGTGTCATGCGCAGATGTATACCATGGGCGCGGTCCTGCGCCATGGCAGCGACGCGCAGAAGCAGCGCTATCTGCCCGCCATCGCCAGCGGCGCGCTACGGCTCCAGGCTTTCGGCGTCACGGAGCCCAACGCCGGGTCAGATACGACGCAGATCACGACTTCCGCTCGTCGCACGGCCAATGGCTATGTCATCAATGGCCAAAAAATCTGGACTTCGCGGTACCAGCACTCGGATCTCTATGTGCTCATCGCGCGAACCACGCCGATCGATCAGGTCCAGAAGAAGACCCAGGGGATGAGCCTCTTCCTGATCGATACGCGCGCGGCGGGCACGGCGATCCGCGCCGTCCCTATCGAGACGATGATCAATCACGAGACGAATCAGATCTTCATCACCGACCTGGAGGTTCCCGCCGACGCGCTGATCGGCGAAGAAGGCCAGGGCTTCCGTTACCTGCTGGATGGCCTCAATGCCGAGCGCATCCTGATCGCCAGCGAGTGTATCGGCGACGGTCGGTGGTTCATCGAGCAGGCCACCAGCTATGCCAGCGAACGCATCGTCTTTGGCCGGCCGATCGGCCAGAACCAGGGCGTCCAGTTTCCGATCGCGCGAGCGCATATGGCGATCGAAGCCGCTGATCTGCTGCGACTGAAGGCAGCGACGCGTTTCGACGCGGGCGAACCCTGCGGCCCCGAAGCCAATATGGCGAAATTCCTGGCCTCTGAGGCATCCTGGGAGGCGGGCGATGTCGCGATGGCGACCCTCGGCGGCTTTGGTCTGGCCAGCGAATATCATGTCGAACGGAAATGGCGCGAGACGCGGCTCTACCGCACCGCGCCGGTCGCGAACAACCTGGTGTTGTCGTATGTCGCTGAGCATGTGCGGGGTATGCCACGATCCTATTGACGTAGCGCATTGATGCTTCGCGGCGTCTGATCGCGGTGCATCGCGCTTGATCAGCTGCCATGCGGACCAGGATGATGCGGGCGCTGACCATTGCCCCCGCGTCCCATCACAAGGCTATGCGCCGCCAGCGTCCTGGGCATACGTTGCGGCGAGCTGCTGGATGATGTTGGGGTTGGCGATCAAGATGCCCATCTCGCGGTTATCGTTCAGTGAGGTGCTGGACGCATTCTCAGAACCCACAAAGGCGAGCTTGTTATCGGCGATGATGATCTTGGCGTGAATGTAAGGCGCGTGGGTGGCACGGTCATTGACCTGCACGACGTGCACCCCCGCTGCCATCAGGTCCGCCTCATTCTGGCCATCAGAGTTGCCACTGGACGGCTTCGGCACCACCAGCCCGACGTGGACGCCGCGCTGGGCGGCCGCCTTCAAGGCGTCGATGAACTGCTGATCATTCATCTCTTCCTGCTCCAACTGCAGGGTGGTCCTGGCGGAGGCGATCAGGGCCAGCAATTTTTCGCGGGCGTTGACGGGGCTGACTATCAGATTCAGGTCGCTCAGCCGGGGGGTTTGGCGATTCCAGTCGGCATTGAAGATCGCCTCGCATTCGGCGACATCGGGCGCGTCGGTATCGAAGACCATATAGTCACGGTCGGAACCATAGGACGATCCGCCCAGGGCCGTCTTGGTGAAATTAGCTGAAGAGATCACCGCGGTCTTGCCATCGAGGATCATCATTTTGGCATGCGTATAGTGGAAAGTCGGATTCGCGGTCTTGGCCGTGACACCGGCGGCATTCAGCGTGGCGATGGTCTCTTGCGGACTGACGGATCCGCTGCCATACGGATGGCCTTCCAACATGACGCGCACTTTGACGCCACGATTGGCGGCATTTTCCAACGCGTTGATGACACTGTGATCGGAGAGCAGGTAGATCTCCAGATCGATCGTCTTCTGCGCGTTCTTGATTGCATTGACCACCGGGCTCTCGGCGGCGGCTGGTTCGATGTACAACGTGCCATCCTGATTTCCAGGACCGAGCTGGCAGTCGGCGGCGGCGGGGTTGGGCGTGCAATCGATGATCCCCGCCCCGCTACCCGGCGTGGAGTTCCCGCCTGCGGGGACCGTCGCGTTCGTTCCCGACCCGGCCGGTGTCGTCACCGTCGCGGCGCAGCCGCTCAGTAAAGCGACACCGACCAGTGCGATCAGCATGAAGGTCTGCCATGGCGCGCGTCCGCGCGTAGCCGAGGTTGCCTGTCTGCGCATTGCGTTCTCCTCCGTGGGATATCCCCGTGCATGGCGCACGTTGGGCGGCGGCGCCGCCGCTGAGTCGCGCGGCGTCTGTCGGCAGCGACTCGCCAGACCAAGTATGCCACAGACTGGTCGGTTCGGCCTGTGGCCTAGCTCACAAACCACCAGATCCGGCGGAGAACGCGGCGTTCACGCGGCGCGATCCAGCTTCAGCGCGGCGCGCAATTTGGCGCGCGCCAGGTGGTCCAGCTGGCGGATGCGCTCGCGGCTCTTGCCGATGGTATCGGCGATCAACTGATGGGTCTGGCCATCGGCGCGGGCCAGAATGATGTCGCGTTCCAGCGGAGCGAGGGTGGCGAGCGCCGCAGCCAGATAGTCAGGAAGCGATGGCTCGGAAAGTGGCACCGCTGGCGCGGCGGCATATTCCAAACCGGCTTGTTCGTCCGAGGTGGGTAATGTTTCGCTGGTCTGCGGCAACGAGCGGATCTCGCGCAATTGCGATGGCGTGACGCGCGCCAGGACGCAGAGATCCGCATCACTGGTGACGATTCCCAGGCGTGACTGCCGATCTTCAATGGCCTGGATGCGCCGTCGACGCTCGACCTGGCGCGGCGGGATGACGATCAGATCCTGCCCGGCCAGCCAGCGCAGACAGTAATGCATCATCCAGCGGACGGCATAAGTGGAGAAAGCAGCGTCGTGGTCGGGAGCATATTTGCGCAGGGCATGCAGTAAGCCAATATTACATTCCTGCACGAGATCCAGCACGGGGAGCTGGGTGCGTCGCGCGTAGTGCAGCGCGGTGGCGAAGGCCAGGCGCTGAAAATGCGCCACCAACCGATCGCGCGCCTGGACATCGCCTGACTGGGCCAGGGGGATGAGGGTGGCGATCTCGGCCGCCGCGAGCTTTGGGGAGGTGAGCGCGTCCTCGCGATAGGCGCGCAACGCTGGCCCATCCCATATGGATTGGTTCGGTGACATAGCCATAGGTGCGGCTCCTTGTCAGGGAGACGGGCCACGCGGATATACCATCACGGGCCAAGACAACACGGAGCGGACGACGCTGGCAATTGCGGAGCAATCAGATCCCCGCGCCAGAGTGGCACCGCCATTATCTTGTGCTATACCACCGATTTGACAGGCTTGCTACACGGCGACACGCCACCGGGGCCAGTCGAGAGACTTGTGGCGGCGCAATTGAGGACTGCCGGGTAATCATCAGGGGTGCAACAGTGCCTGCATGGTCATATCCACGACCCGCTGACAACAGCCTTGCACCTGGATATGCTGCTTGCCGTCCTGGAAAAGGACGGTGACCTCGGGCGTCTGGTGATGTTCTGGGCAGAGGACGTTGCGCAATTTTTGGCGCAACTGGGTCCGCATATCCTCGATGGCCATTTTGCGGAGCGGATCCGCAATCTCCTCCGGACGGATCTCCTGGCCGTTGACCTTGAGGGTCAATTTAAACATACACCCCTCCATCGACGCGCAATAGCTTCACACCACGCGCTTCTCGCTCATCCGCCGCCACCGCGGCGCCGCGCGATCCTCCCGGCTTTTTCTGGCAAGTGGCGCGTTCAGTCCTGGTCAGCTGCCATGCCTCCGCCATTGGGGGCGCGGCGTGGTCGCCGGGCGAGATTTTCCGCGAGGCGGAAGCGCGTGACGCTCGCTACGAGATCCAGCGGCAATGGTTCGTCAAATGGGAAGCGCAACGTGCCTTTCCCCGTGATGTATCGGGGCGCCAACTGCGCGCAATATTCGACACCGCTGGCGGTGGGGTAGAAACCGATATGATCGGTGAAGGCGGCAAAGTAGACCAGTATACCCCGCTGCGCGAAGGCGGGCATCCGATAGGAGATCTGCTCGCGCGCTTCCGGCGCGTTCGTCTGGATCACGGTGCGCATGCTCGTCAGCAGCTCCTGAATTGGGGGAGGAAACTGGGCGATATATTCGTCGATCGAGCGTATAGTCGTGGGTGGTTCTCGCATAATACACCTCAGTTCTTGCGCGTGGAGCACGCCAGTCGGCATGCGGCGGTGGCATTGTCTATGAGGTCGCTCGTTCACCGAGCGAGTTCAGCGATTTGCTGCTCGACGATGCGTACGATCTGGTCAATGTCGAAAGGTTTGGGCACCAGTGGGATTCCCAGCATGAGCCGCATGCGTTCGAGTTTCAGCGGCAATGTCTTATCACGGGCGGTCATGACGATGAAGCGGTGGCGCTGCAAGGTGGCATTGCTCGCAATCTGCTCTAACACATAGGCGCCATCAAACTGTGGCATCATGAAGTCGAGCAGCACGATATACGGCGCGGTGGCATGTCGCAGTATGTGGAGCGCTTCCTGTCCGTCGCGTGCTTCTTCAATCGTGATCGCAGCAATCTCTTCGAGGACCATGCGTAGCGTCAAGCGGATATCATGGTCATCATCCACAATCAGTACATTAACCAAGCAACTACCCTCACCTCAGGCGTTCGCGCGTTGCCGCGCATACCAATGAATCCATTCAAACGCGGGATCGCGCCGCACCACCTGCTCCTATTGTCGCATAAGCATCGAAAATTCCGACAAAAGGGCCATGACAGTAATGACACGTCCTCATCGCTCATCCACGGCTGAGCACTGTAGGGCAGTGCACATTGCGCCTACCCGTCATGAGATGGTCTGACAGGGATAAACACCCATACCATGGCGTGGATGTCTATGATTCCTTCACCTACCAGGGTCACAGTGGTTGGCTCGTCTTCGGCGGCACCAGCGTCGCTGCCCCGCTCGTTGCCAGTGTCTATGCGCTGGCGGGTAATGCGAGCAGCACCACCTATGGTTCGTATCCATACAGCCATACCAGCAGGCTGAATGATGTCACGACCGGCCAGACCTCGACCTGCGGCAGTGATCTCTGCGCGGCGGTGCCTGGTTGGGACGGCCCGACTGGCCTGGGAACCCCTAACGGCATTGGCGGATTCTCGTCTCTGTCTGCACCATGGCAACGGATGGCATTCCCAGGAGGATGCCATCCGTTTTGCATGTATTCAATCCACCCAGGAGGGAGAGCAACCGACGCACCACCCAATGTCGACGCCGCCATTGTGCTATTCTTGTAGCGTGGCGAGGTGCACTGGCATGACGTGCAAGCGGTTCGCGGGCATGCAGGCTGCCACTGGGAGAGAGAGCTATGGATCAGGATTCGCTCATCAACTACATTATGGACACGTTTGCTGGGTGTGAGGTTGTACGGCCGACAGATGGGCCTGGCGCAGGTGACACCTTCTTCTTCTACGATCCACAACACAACATAGACCCCACTCACCGCCAGCCATTCGCTACGATAGTCACGAAGGACTATGGCGACTTCGATAAAGCCTCACAACTGCATCGCCCGGGAGTGTTTCGACTCAACATTGGCGTCAGTCGCGAGACTTTCCGCAATCTCTTCGGCTATTTGCCCAATGCGGAACGTCCGTCAGGCGCCCCCTATGATTTCGCCGCGTTGGATCAGGTGATGCCACATCCCACCTATGGGCGACAAGCCTGGATCTGTGTCCTCAATCCCAGCTCGACGACATTCGAGAACATCAAAATCTGGCTGGCCGAGGCCTACGAGATAGCCGCCGCCCGACACAGACCTACGCGCCCAGCGGCGGAATGACGAGCGCGAAGGCCAGCGGACCACACCTGAGCATGTGCGGGGTGAGATGCCCTTCCCTCGACACCACCTGCGCCGCTGTCTGCCGACCAGCATCTCGTCGTTCAAACGATCTGGCAGGGAGCCGCTGCCACAATGCGCGCGATTGGCGGATATTGTGCCAATTGAGAGCATTGGGGATGCTGATGTGCGGGCGCTGTGATCTCCCCGCCATATCGTTCGATGGGTGATGCCATGGCGATAGCGCGGTCCGCGCGACGCGTGGATGGCGGCGCGTGGCGCGCCGATGGAAGGCAGGTGGGGGGCGGTGGCGATTCAGGAGCAACCCGCGCCTGTGGTGACGACAGCGGATACGATGGTGGGGCTCTCGACGGTGGCCGCGCAGGCGGCGCTGCGCACATATGGACCAAATGAGCCCGCGCCGCCGCGCCGTTTTGGCGTGATCATGCAATTGCTGCCACAACTGATCAATCCACTCGTCTTGATCTTGCTGGGCGCCAGCGTGGTGGCCGCGACGCTGGGCGAGGTCGTCAACGCGATGATCATCATCGTCATGGTGACGCTCAGCTTGCTCATCAATTTCCTGCAGACCTACCATTCGCAGCGCGCTGTGGAAGCGTTGCGTCAGCAAGTCGCGCCGACCGCGACGGTGCTGCGCGATGGCGTCTGGGGCGAGCTGGCGCGGCGGGCGGTCGTTCCCGGCGACATCATCCGCCTCGGACCCGGCGACCTCGTCCCCGCCGACGCGACGCTGCTGGAAGCCGTCGATCTGCATATGCAGGAAGCGTCGCTGACGGGCGAATCGCTCCCCGCCCAGAAAGCTGCCCGGGCGACGAGTGCGGACGGCGCGAACCAGGCCGACGCGCAGGACCGCGTCTACCTGGGGACCTCCGTGGTCAGCGGCACCGGCATCGCGCGCATCACCGCGACCGGGAGCGCCACGACCTTCGGCGCGATCGCCACACACCTGGCGACCCGTCCGGTGGAGACTGCCTTCGAGCGCGGCATCCGCCAATTTGGCTACCTGATCATGCGGACCGTCGTCTTCCTGGTGCTCTTCGTCTTCCTGATCGGTGTCGGTTTCCAGCACAATCCCTTCGAATCGCTCCTCTTCGCGATCGCGCTGGCCGTGGGGTTGACGCCTGAGTTCTTGCCGATGATCACCACGATTACGCTGGGTCAGGGCGCTATCCACATGGCGAAACTGGGGGTCATCGTCAAACATCTCCCCGCCATGCAGAATTTCGGCAGCATCGATGTCCTCTGCAGCGACAAGACCGGGACGCTCACTAGTGGCACATTGGATTATGCCGGGGGACGCGATGCGCTGGGCGCTGTGTCAGATCGCCCGCAACGCGTCGGCTATCTCAATAGCGCGTTCCAGACGGGCCGCAAGAGTCCCCTCGATAGCGCCATCCTGGCCCAACCCGCGCCAGACGACCTGGCTGACTATCATAAGATCGCCGAGATCCCGTTCGATTTCGAACGCCGCATGCTCTCCGTCATCATCGCCGACGCCGCTGGCGCGCGCATCATCACCAAAGGCGCGCCAGAGAGCGTCCTGCCACGATGCCAGACGTGGGAAAGCGCGACGGGCCCGCAGCAGCTGGATGAAGCGGCCCGCCAGCGCAGCGCCGCGGCCTTCGCCGAGCTCTCCGGGCAGGGCTACCGCGTCCTGGCGGTCGCCACGGGGCCGATCGCGATAGCGGAGCGCTACACACCGGCGGCGGAACAGGATCTAGTCCTCGTGGGATACCTGGTCTTCGCCGACCCACCACTGCCCGATATCGGGCAAACCATCAACGCCTTGCGCGACGACGGCATCGCGGTGAAGATCATCACGGGCGACAACGCGCAGGTCGCGCGGCATGTCTGCGGCCAGGTCGGCATCGCCGTCGACGAGATCCTGGAGGGAGCGGATCTCGATCGGCTGGATGATGCCGCGCTGGCGCAGCGCGTGGAGCACGTCGCGGTCTTCGCGCGCGTCTCGCCCGCGCAGAAAAATCGCATCATCCTGGCGTTGCGCCACCGCCGACATGTCGTGGGGTACCTGGGTGACGGCATCAATGACGCGCCTTCGCTGCACACCGCCGATGTCGGCATCTCGGTCGCCAGCGCCGCCGATGTCGCGCGTGACGCCGCCGATATCATCCTGACTCAACGCGACCTGCGCGTCTTGCAGACTGGCATCCTGGAAGGTCGCAAAGCTTTTGGCAACGTCATGAAATATCTGCTCATGGGGACGAGTTCAAATTTTGGCAACATGTTCAGCATGGCAGCGGCGTTCGTCTTCCTGCCGTTCTTGCCGATGCTCCCGACGCAGATCTTGCTGAACAATTTCCTCTATGACCTCTCGCAGGTCACGATTCCGACGGACAATGTCGACGAGACCTACATACGCCAACCGCGGCATTGGGATATCCGCCTCATCCGCAATTTCATGATCAGCATCGGCCCGATCAGCTCGATCTATGATTTCCTGACCTTCGGTATGATGCTGGCCATCTTTCACGCCCCGGCCAGCCTCTTTCAGACTGGCTGGTTTGTGGAATCGCTGGCGACCCAGACGCTGGTCCTCTTCGTGATCCGCACGGCGGGCAATCCATTCCGGAGTCGCCCCAGTCGGCAATTGACGGTGACGATCCTCGCCGTCGTCGCGGGCGGCGCGCTGTTGCCGTATACTCCGCTGGCGGCGCTGCTGGGCTTCCATCCGCTCCCTGCCGTCTACTGGCTCTTCCTGACGGCGATGGTCGGCACCTACCTGGCATTGGTGCAGGTGGTGAAGGTGCGCTTGATGGCGCGCTGGGCGGCCTGATCTGGCGACCAGCCGCCCGCGACGATTCCGCGCCCCCAAAATCCTAAAAAAATTTTCGCGCTTCGCGCGTTTGGGGACTACCCCACCGTGATCACGTTCCCCGAACGTATCACCTCACCACCATAAAAGAAAGCAAGAAAACAAGAACATTTTAGTGAGAGCCAGCCCCCACCCCACGAACCAAGCGAAAACCACAGTTGTTGAGGTAGCTGCCCACGCTGCCCCTGTCGCGGATCGCCGCGCGCGCGACCCTGGAGTAGCTGCTCCACGAACCGCCCCGCAGCACTCGCACTGATGTTTTATCACTGTTATTTTCTCGCTTATTATCAGGCTGATAGGCGGAGGCATCATAGATACTGCTGGTCCACTCCCAGACATTTCCCGCCATATCATGGCAGCCATACGGACTGGCATCTCCCTCGGCGGCATACGTCCCCACCGGTGTCGTCGTCTTCACCCGATTGTCGGTGTTGGCGCGCTGCGCGTCGAAGTCATCGCCCCAGGGATAGATCCACGACACCTGCCGCGCCGCGTCCCAGCGCGCGGCTTTCTCCCATTCCGCCTCCGTCGGCAAGCGCCAGGGTTCTCCCGTCATCCCCGCCAGCCATTCTACGTACTTCTGCGCTTCCAGCCAGGAGACGTTCACGACCGGGTGATCCAATAACTTGAGTTGATCGGCCCAGGTGACATTGTTCCAGGTTGGTTTGGGCGGCTCGGCGACTTTACCCGCCCGTACCGCGCAGGCATATTCCGCCACCGTCACCGGGTATTTCCCGATGGCATAGGCCCCCGTCGTCACCTGGTGCCACGGCTCATTATCCCATGCCTGGGGATCATTCTGGCTGCCCATCCAGAATGGCCCGGCCTCCACCGCGCACACGGGCGGCAGGAGCAGCTCGACCGGTCGGCCCTGCACGGCGCGCACCTGGCCGGTGAAACCCAGTTGCGCGAGACGCGGCGGGAGCTTCTCCGGCGGAAGGGTCAGCGGCGGCGGCGCGGGTTGGGGCCGCGGCGGCGCGGGAGTCGGGACGGCCTGGCCCGCCCCCGGCAGCAGCGCGGCCAGCACCGGCGAGATCGTCCGGGGTCCGCTCGTCACGCCGAGCGCGCGGAGCAGGCCCGTCAGCGCGCGGGCATAGCCATCGCGCACCGCGTCGTAATGGTGCAGCGCCTGCCAGATGTCGGGAACCTCGTTGGCATCGCACGGGGCCATGATGAAGGGGATGACATCGCGCAGCGCCCCGCGCAATTTCTTGGCAAGCGCCGCGTTGATCTCCATCTCGACAGCAGTCGAGCGCGCGGGGAGCGAATGCGGTGTCTGGACCAACACCACCCAATCACTCACCGCCAGCCCCTGGTTCATGCGCTTGATGAAGTCGTCGTGGTCAATCTGCTCCAGGTCGACCCAGACCTCCAATCCGGCATTGCGCAGATCCTCAACGAAGGGCACGACCAGTTGATTATCTTTGTGGCTATGGCTCACGAATTTCTTTGGCATCACCATGCTCCTCGTCCCGGTCTCGCCGCCAGCACTCGGCCGATCATAGTCACAGGATAGCACGCGCCTGGCTAACAGCACAAGGGGGAAGGGTGAAGAGCAAAACGACGCGTGCCCAATCTCCCACCAGGCGTGAAACACGACGCAGGCTGAGACCCGACACGCATCTGTTTTTATATGCCGCTGGCCAGAATACTGTCGCGAACAGCACGCTGGACCTCAGCGAGGACCTGGCCGCGCTGGCTCATCCTTTTAAGGGGACAAGCGATTGGGCCGCGCCGATCATGATCTTGCGACATGCGCCGGTTTACTGGCCCACCCCTGGATGGTCATCCCCCACCCCACGAACCAAGCGAAAACCACAGTTGTTGTTGTAGTTGTCTACGTTGTTCCTGTTGCGGTTCGCCGCGCGCGCGTTCCTGGAGTTGTTGTTCCACGAACCGCCCCGCAGCACTGCTCGGCCTGCCCTACAGACCAGTCGCTCCCACGACGCGATATCACGGCGCGGAGGCGCTGGGAACTGCCAATTTGGTCTGGACGGTCCGTCGCCAGGCTTCCAACAGTCGGCCAATCTCCGTCAGGCGTTCCGAGGCGTACTCGTATTGCTTCACGGTGATAAAGGTCAATTTATGTGCCAGGCGCAGCGAGAAACGAATCTGCGCGAGCCGCACCGCGACCTCGTCCAGCTGCAGGGCGGTGGCTGCCAAGGACGTGCTCATCCCCGCGCGAATGGCCGCCTCGTGCGCCGCGAACACCTGTTGTTGCAAATGTTCCGCGACGATGAAGCGTTGTTCGCGTGGAAACTTGGCTGTCATGGGAATGACCCAGGCGACAAAATCAAAGAGCTTGACGAACAAGGGTGATTCTTTCATGGCTCCTCCTCGGCATCGGACGTCCTCACTATGAGCAACGATTCGCGCAACCGCCAGGTATAGCCGTGTGCCACATGGGCTATCCATCCCCGGATACGCGTCCGCATCGTCGCGATGGGGAGTTCACCAGCCTGATAGGCGCGATACATACTGCGCAGACGACGCGCGAAGGCCACGCCATTGCGGCGACGCAGACGACGATGGGTGGGGAAGACCTGGAAACCCAGGAAAGGGAATCCCACTCGCACCGGTGTGACGGTACTCTCACGTACATGCAGAGTCATGCGTAGTTGAGAGGCAAGGAAGGCGATGATGGCCGCTTTCCAACGATGCAACGTGGCCTTATCGTTACTGAAGAGCAGGAAATCGTCGACATAGCGCAGATACGCCGGACAACGCAATTCGCTCATGACGAAGAGGTCCAGCGGATGCAGGTAACAGTTAGCCCAGAACTGCGAGGTCTGGTTGCCAATGGGGAGGCCACGAGGTCGTAGCGCCGCGACTGTGGGATCATCGCCTGGGAAGACCACCAGAGTATATTGATCGACTAATTCTCCCACCCCACCTGCCAAAATGCGTTCACAGAGCCAGAGCACCGCATCATCGCGCACGACGCGCGCCAGGTTGCGGCGCAAAATAGCATGATCGATGGAGGGGAAGCACTGGACAATATCACAACGCAGCACATATTTGTAGCGCCGGGCATACAGCTTCGCCTGGCGCAGGGCCTTATGGATACCCTTGCCGAGCCGATTGGCATAGGAGTGAGGGATAAAGCGTCGCTCATAGAGCGGTTCCAGAACATTGACCAGCGCATGATGGACAACGCGGTCGGCGAAAGGCGCCGCCGAGATGACGCGTGGTTTGGGGTCGGTGATGGTGAAACGACGATAGGGACCAGGCCGATAGGTCCGCGCGACGAGCCGGTCGCGTAAACGCAGGAGCCACCCTTCCAGATGATAATCAAAAGCGGCAACATCTGGCCGCGCGCGTTTGCCGCGCGCGGCCTGGCGATAGGCCTGTAATAACGCCTCAAAGGAACTGAGCCGCTCGAAAGGCGTCATTGCTGGTTCTACAGGCGCTTCATCCGGGTTGACTGGCTCCATCGCGCTCCTCTCCCCCTCCAAAAAATTTTTTCGCGCTACGCGCGTTTGGGGACTACCCCACCGTGATCACGTTCCCCGAACGTATCACCCCACCACCATAAAAGAAAGCAAGAAAACAAGAACATTTTAGTGAGAGCCAGCCCCCACCCCACGAACCAAGCGAAAACCACAGTCGTTGTAGCAGTTGCCTACGTTGTCCCAGCCGCGGTGCGCCGCGCGCGCGCCCCCGGAGAAGTCGACCCACGAACCGCCCCGCAGCACGTGATATTTTGTGTGATCGGCATTATCATCACATTTTTGCTTGTCGAATGGATAGGGCAGGTAAATGGAGTGGCACCACTCCCAGACATTGCCGATCATGTCATGGCAGCCAGCGGGCGTCGTGTCGCGCGCTGCGTATGTCCCGATGCTGGTGGTCATCCCCGGGCTGCCCTGCTCGAAGATATTGGCCCGTCCGCGCTCCCATTTCGGCCCCCATGGATAGATGCGCCCATCCGTGCCCCGCGCGGCCTTCTCCCATTCCGCCTCGGTCGGCAGGCGCCAGGGTTCGCCCGTCACCTTTGCCAGCCAGGCGGCGTAATCGCGCGCGTTCTGCCAGCTCACCAACACGACAGGGTGGTCGGCGCGCTGCTGTTGCTGGATGGTCCAGGTCAGGGTCTTCTTGCGCCAGTCTTTGTTGACCGAATCCCAATCTGGGAACGTCGTATCCGGCGGGGCCTTGACCGCGGGATTGGCGGCGAGGTATTTGGCATACTCGGCGACGGTCACCGGATACGCCGCCATCTCATAGGCCGCGACATCGATGGCGTACTGTGGCTGTTCATCATCACGTGCTTCCGGGTCCTGGGCTTTATTGCTGCCCATCAGGAACTCGCCCG
>DAIDHM010000234.1 GCA_027459705.1 Ktedonobacteria bacterium
CTGGGCACCACGTATCGGGACCGCATCGCCGGGGAGCGGCGCGCCAACCTGGAGGAGGCCATCGCCTGCTATACTCGCGCCCTCCAGGTCTACACCCGGGACGCCTACCCCGAGGACTACGCGATGACCCAGAACAACCTAGGCAACGCGTATGGGGACCGCATCGCCGGGGAGCGGCGCGCCAACCTGGAGGAGGCCATCGCCTGCTATACTCGCGCCCTCCAGGTCCGCACCCTGGCCGCCTACCCCATCAACCATCGCGATACGCTGCTCAACCTGGCGTGGACGCTGCTAGATGGCGTGGCGGTGGACGCGCGCGCCCGAGGAGACGTCGCGGGGGAGCGCACGGCGCTGGAACGCGCCGCCGCTACCTATGCCGCCGCCCGCGATGCTCAGACCACTATCGGCTGGCTGGACGCCGATCCGCGCGGCCACGCCTTGACGCAGGGGGCTACCCACGCGGCGCGCGAGATGTACGCGCGCGAGGCGTGGTGCCGCTGGCGGTTGGGCGATGTCCGTGGCGCCATCCTGCCGCTGGAGGCGGGGCGGGCGCAGGCGCTGGTGGAGGCGCAGACCCTCGCCGGCGTGGCGCTCACCGGCGTCTGCCCGGACCACGCCGCGCGGTTCACGCGGGCGCGCGCCGACTGGGAGGCCGCGCGCGCCGGGCAGGGCGATCCCCTGGCCGCGCGCCAGGCGCTCAGCGATGCGCGCGACGCCATCATCCGCCACTGCCAGCCCGCCTTCCTCCCCGCCACCCCCGCCTGGGACGAGGTGGCCTGCGCCGCCGCCCCCGACCAGGCGCTGGTCTATCTGGCCGCCGTGGACGCTGGCGGGCTGCTGCTCGTCGTCCCGCCCGGCGGGGGCGACCCCTGGGGCCAGGACCTCCCGGCCCTCACCTGGCAGACGGTCAACGACTGGCTGAGGACCCCCGACGCGGCGGGGAAGATCGTCGGCGGCTACCAGTACGCGCTGGGCCAGCAGGGGACGATGTTGCTCCAGTGGTGGATCATCGATCAGGGTGACGGCGACGCGGCGACCCGGGCGGCGCGGGCGGCCCTGCCCCTGCGTCAGTTGCCCGCTGCCCTCGCGCCGACATTCCCCACGCTGGGCGCCGCGTTGCGCACCATGGTCGCCGCCTGGGAGGCGGAGGCGCGACTGGATGAGGCCGATGCCCCGGAGCAGGCGGCCCAGCTCCGCGCCCGGCTCGGGATGGCGCTGGGTGAGGCGCTGGACGCGCCGTTCTTCGCCCGCGAACTGCGCTGGCATTTCCTGCAGGCCGAACTGGAGCACCTCTTGCCCCAGATCGGGACGGCGCTGGCGCAACCGCTGCGCGCGGCGCTGGACGCGCATGGGCTGGGCGATCCCTTCCAGCCCATCGCGCTGATCCCCTGCGGCCGCCTGGGCGCGCTGCCCCTCCACGCCGCCGCCGCCCGGCGCGATGCCCATGGTGACTGGCTGCCCCTGCTGGAGACCTGCGAGCTGACGGTGCAGGCGGCGGCGCGCTCGCTGGGAGTGGCGCGGACCGCGCTGGATGGCATGGCGCCCCATGGTCCCATCCTGGCGCTGGGCAATCCGGAGCCGATGGTGTTCACGATCACCCAGGCTGATGGGACGGAGGCGCGCGTCACCGCCTCACCGCTGCACTTCGCCGAGGCCGAAGCCGATGCCATCGACCTCGTCGCCGCCAGCGCCCGCCCGCCGCGTCCTCACCAGGCGCTGCTGCGGACAGCGGCGACGAAGCCGGCGTTGCTGGACCACCTGCGGCAGTACGCGCGGACCCACGCCGGCGCCTGGGTGCAGATCGCCTCGCACGGGCACGCCGACCCCGCCAACCCGGCCCGGAGCGCGATGTTGCTGGCCGACGGCGCGGCGCTCTCCCTGCCCGAGTTGCAAAGCGGCGCGTTGCTGGCCGGCGTCCGGCTCTTCAATGCCAGTGGCTGCGTGACGGCGGTGGGGGATATCGAGACGGCTCCCGACGAGTTGGGCAGCTTCGCCGCCGGTCTGTTGCAGGCTGGCGCGGCGGCCGCCATCGCCACGCTCTGGTCGGTGGACGATATGGCTACCTTCGCCCTCATGCTGCGCTTCGCCCAGTACTTCCTCGGCAGACCCGACGGCAACCAGCGGCCGGGAGTGGACCAGCGGCCTGTGACCCCCGCCCGCGCGTTGCGCCAGGCCATCGCCTGGCTGCGGCGCGCCCCGCGCAGCGAGCTGGACGCCCTGCGCCGCGTCGCCAAGCAGCGCATCCCGACGATTCCCCAGAGCCAGGCCGGCCGCGATCTTGCCATGGACCGCGGCGCGGACCTGGTGGATGCCGACCGCTTTGCCGCCGACCTGGTGGACCGCATGTCGGCCAAGGATGCGCTGACGCTCTTGCCGCGCATCCATCGCGCCCGGACCGATGACGCCATCCCGCCCTGCGCGGAGGCGATCTTCTGGGCGGCGTTCGTGGTCTATGGCGCGTAACCCTGTGATTCGTCCTGAGATTCTGGAGGAGGCCCACGACTATGGCGACATCAGCATCTTCGATCCTGGTACACGCGCTCGAACAAGCGGAAGTCCTCGCGCTGCGGGATGGCGCGGACCGCGGTCTGTTCCCGACGCCGCCCACGGCGCCCGCCCCCAACCCGGATGGCACGATCAGCTATATCGAAGACGTCGGGACGCAACTGGCCCAGGTGCAACGCTGGCTGCGCGCCAATCCCGGCCTGCTGCGCATCCTGGACGCGGGGATCCGGGACGAGGTCCGCCGCATGGAACAGCGCACGAACCGGGTGAACATCCTGACAAACCTCGGTTTCACCGTGCTGGGGACGATCCTGGGGCTGCTCGCCCCGACCGTCCTGGCGCACTTCCTCACCCACTGAGTGTGACTGGTGCCGCGCCGCGCGGCTGCCCTCTCAGGACAGCCGCACGTGGCGCGCATCCATCCTGAACAGGAGGCCCACATGAACATCTTCGCCCGTGAACTGGTCGGAGTCCTGGCCAGCCATCACAAAGAACTGAGCGATCTCTTCAAATATCGCAACGTCGATCCGCCGCGCAACATCCCGCCCAACACCGTGCTGCGGCTCAAAGCCTCGCTCGATGGCGCGAACTCGGCCACCCTGAACGTCGACCAGATCGAGTTGCTGACGGAGGAATTCGGCTTCGACGACGCCGATCTGGACCGGCTGCACGCCGCGCTGGTCGCCGAGGCGATTCGCACGCTGATCGCCGATCGCCTGGAGGCGACATTGGCGGAGCAGTTGGGCGAGCTGACGCTGACCCTGCTGCTGGAGGAGGATCCCGCCAGAGTGAAGGCGGCGAGCGAGTCATTGCTTGCCTCCGTGCGGGGTCTGCCCGATGAAGCCGCGGGGGAGCGCGTCTTGCGCGGCCTGCCGCCCATCACCGGGGAGCGCGGGACGGTCAGCGCGGCGGACGCCGCCCTCTTCGCCGCGCCCGACCCTCTGGCGGACGCGGCGGCGCTGCTGGTGGGAGCGGCGGACGCGCCCCCCTTCCGGCTGGACGTGCTGACGGCGCTCAGCGGCGCGCTGGACGCGTATGAGCTGGGCGTCCTCTGGCTGGCGATGGCGCAACGGGCGAGCGCGGCGGCGCGTGGCGGGCAGGCGGCCCAGGCGCGGGCGTACCTGGAGCGCGCGGCGCGGCTGGCACGGACCTGCCCGGAACGCGCGGACGGAACCTCCGAGCAGGCGGAGCTGCTGGAGGAAATTGCCCGCGCGCTCGTCGATGCCGCCGCCATCGGCTGACGCGGCGCGCGTGGCAACGCGGCGACCAGGAGCGGACCTTCCGGCATCCGGTGGCAGTGGACCTTCCACCATTCCGACGCAGCGCGAGCTATGCCTAGCTTGTTTCCAGCCTCAACGCATGCTAGAATACTGCTGCACATGGCGAAGCGACCGGGGGTGGACTGGCACCGGACCTTCCGGCATCCACCGGGGCCGGGCCATCCGGTGGCGTAGGAGAAGTGATGATGACGAATGACAGAACATATGGAGATGATCTTCCCTCAACCAAAATGCGCACAATGCGGATGGTCCACTCGCGGCGCATATTCCATCCCTGGTGGATGGTCCGCCCCCAATCCCGCAGTCTCGGAGCCGTACTCACTCTGGGCCTCATGGTGATGACCGCCTGCAATGCGAGTAGCGGCACATCCTGGACTGCCAATGGGAGCGGACCATCCGGCGCGACCCAAACACCCACCATCCAGAATGCGACTGGAGGCGAACTCCCCGCCACCGCTGTGGCCACTCCCGTCGCGACCGCTACCCCAGTACTCGACGCCATCACGCAGCTCTGGCCCACCACTGCGTTCAGCCAGATAACCCCGGCCGCGGTGAGTGGCGATCTCTCGGTGAGCGGGGTACTGAACAATGGCACACTCGTTGCCGAACGCGTCTCTCAGAGTGGTAATCAGCCGGCACCGGACCTTCCGGCCTACTCCATGCAGGTGGGCATCATCGACCCCCATACTCAACAATTTATTGCCATGGCCCAGGTGCCAGCGGGCGAGAATGCTGGGGTGAAGACCGACGGCCGCTATATCGTCTGGATGACACCAGGAGCCTATACGGGTGGCCCTGGTCCAAACATGACCAACATCGGGGTGATTGATACCGCAACGGGGAAATCATCGCTCATTCTCTCATCGCCAACGATGATTGCCGCCCCTAACGGCGCTTTCGCCGTCAGCCATGGCTTACTGATATGGACGCAATTTGGTGCGCTGGGAATCAGCGATCCGCATGTTACCCTGCAACTGACCAATCTCGCGAACCTTACCACTACTGTTTTCGCCGCCAATGTCCCCGCATCATCAAGCGAAGCGGCGCTCAGCTTCGCTTATCCCTATCTGTACTACGACACTACTACTTTGAGTCTGGATCTGACGAGCGGCGTCCGCGTCCTCGCCAACCTCGCGACCGGTCAACATATGGATATCGCCGCGTTGCTCACCAACTTGCATGCCAATCAATTGCACACGCAAGTGGTCGTCACCACCGCCGGGGCCGGACCATCCGGTGGGAGCGGACCATCCGCCAATCTGTATTGGAGCAATGGCAACGACGTCAGCTATCTCTCGCTCAACAACCTCGGCGGGATTCCATCGAGCATTCCCTATGCCTGCGCCAATGGATTCGATGTCGTCGATGGCATCATCATGCTGTATGACACCGCTGGAACACGCGTATGGGATGGGACCCACCACCTGAGCGTGCCAGTCGCAAACAATGGCATCGCGGTGACTGGTTCCAATTGGATTGCGTATCCCAACCAGCAAAGCACGAGCGCCGCGCATACCAGCTACACAATAGTCAATATGACGAAGGTGGCCGGTGGGAGCTAAGCATCCACAATGCGATTGCCCTGAGATGAGATCACCACGCAGTGCGCAGCTCCACCCTAACTGGAATGCGAAGGGGGTGCCGGAAGGTCCGGCACCCCTGGCACCGGACCTTCCGGCTTCGAGGTGAGCATGGATCATACTGCACACATGGCCGCCACATGCAGGTGGGACCGGACCATCCGGCTGGTCAGCGCGCCAGCGAAGGCGTCGGCGGTGTTTCCGACGAGGGATCACTCGCCGATGCGACATAATCCGGCGCACGAAGTTGGCCCGGCCACCAGTTCCAGCGGCCCAGCAACAGGACCAGGCCTGGCACCAGCAGGCCGCGCACGACGAAGGTGTCAAGCAGGACGCCAACTGCCACGCAGACGCCAAATTGGTAGAGCAACGTCAGTGGCAAAGTGGTCAGCACGGCAAAGGTACCAGCGAGGATCAGTCCCGCCGATGTGATGACACCGCCCGTATTCCCCACCGCCACCGGCACACCCGCGGCCAGGCCGCGCCGCGACGCCTCTTCGCGGACTCGACTCATCAGGAAGATGGTATAGTCAGCCCCCAGAGCGACGAGGAAGATGAAGGTGTAGAGCGGAATGGCATAGAAGATGCCATCCTGTCCCTGGATGCGCTGGAAGAGGAAGCTACAGACGCCAATCGCCGCGAAAAAGTTGAGCGTCACCGCCGCGAGCAGGTAGAGCGGCGCGACCAGGCTGCGCAGCAACAGCGCCAGCACCAACGCCACCAGCAGCAATACGGCCGGGACGATGATGTGGGTATCGTGATTATCGCCCGCCTGTGTATCGGCCAGCAGCGATGTCTGGCCGCCAATATGCACGTCAGCGGTCGTCGTGGCGTTTGGGACCGGACCATCCGTTGCGCCAAGTTGATTCGTGTTGACGGCGTTGGTGACCGCGGTCCGCAAGGTGGGGATGCGGTCAATCGCTGGCAAGGCGTAGGGATCGTCATCGAAGACCACCGAGAACTGCACGGTCGTGTTATCGGGCGAGATGTATTGTGTGCTGGCGGCATACGCCGCGATGATCGCCGCGGTCTGCGGATCGATCACCGGGCCGCCCGGCGCTGTCGGGCTGTTGCCTGTCCCGGAGCGGATCGCGTCCTTCAAAGACGCTGGCAGATTATTGAACGCAGCCTGCAGCGTCGCGGGGTCGATGGTCGGTGCCACGCCCGCCGGACGTGTGGGGCTATCGACCGTCACGACATGCGGCACTCGCGCGATCGCCGCCGTGATGGCATCAATCTGTGCCAGGTGCTGATAGGCATCCGCGCTGCCGCCGTGCAGTTGCAGCAGGACGGTCGTCGGGGCCAGCGTACCGGCGGGGAAATGTTGTTGTAAGACGTTATAGCCCGTCGTCGAATCTGTCGCCAGACGGAACGAGGTCAAGAAGTTGTAGCTGCGCTGAATGCCGAGATTGCCAGCAGCCAGGATCAACAGGAAAACCACACTGCCCACGACCGCGACAATCTGATTGGAGCGCCTGGCGGCGACCCAGGTCCCCAGGCGGCCCCAGAAGCCACGCGGCACCGCCGCAGTCAGGGTCTGGGGGTCAAAACTCGCGTCATATTTGGGGACGAATGGCCAGTAGGCGGCGCGCCCCAGCCAGGCCAGCAGGGCGGGGACGAGCGTCAGGCCACCAATCAGCATGACCACCACCACCGCCGCCAGGGTCGGTCCCAGGGACGAGTACAGCGTGATGACCGCGAAGAGCAGCGTGAGCAAAGAGAGCACGACGGTCCCCGCGCTGGATGCGATCGCTTCGCCGACCGCCAGCATGGTCGTCTGCATCGCGCGATGTTTATCCTGCGTATGGCGCAGTTCTTCGCGGTACCGTGATGCGATAAAAATGCAGTAGTCCGTACCGGCACCGAAGAGCAAGACGGTCGCGATCGAGCTCGCCTGCTGACTTACCGGAAACCAGCCACTGTGCGCGGCGAATCCCAGAAAGGCATTCGCAACCTGCATCACCAAACCCACCGCGAAGATGGGCAGCAACGCCAGGATCGGTGAGCGGTAGACAATCAGCAAGAGCACTAATACCAGGACGACCGTCGCCAGGGTCAGGTCGAGATTGCCCGAGGTGAAGATCGCTACGGCATCGGCCGAGATACCCGCTGGGCCAGTCAGATAGGCGTGCATCGGCGTACCAGCGATGGCGGACTGCAGATAGGCGCGGATGGTTTTGATGGAAGCGGGAAGTTGGAGGTCGTTGGCGCCACCGGGAAAATTGACGATCATCGTCATGGTCGTCTTGTCTTGCGAGATCAGCTGGCTGGCTGCCTGGGGCACGGTGAAGATCGAGACGACGCCGCTGGCATCCTGAGGATGCGGAGGGTCCGTTCCCAGTTGTGGTGAATTGAGCCAATCGCTGACCTGCTTCGCGCGAGCGTTATCCGTCGCCGAGAGGCCCTGTGGGTCAGTAAAGACCAGGATGGCCGGAACACCCCGGCTGGATGGGAATTCTTGCAGCAGCAGGCGCGTTGCGACCTGCGAATCGGCGCTATTGGGGACCTGTTGCGCATTGTTGTTGTAGTTATTCGCCAACTTGGGTGCGGCGACCGAGAGGACGCCGATGGCGATCACCCAGACGACCATCGTGACAAATTTGCCACGGCGCGATGCGCTGAAGTTGGTCAGTCCATGCAGGAGACGCGTGAGCACGGATAGCAGTCGCTTTCTCTCCTCGTAACGAAGAGCATAACCACCGGAATAGCCGGTGCGGCTATGTTACCGATTAGTCGGTAACCTACAATGCAACAAAAAAAATTGCGATGACAGGGTTCAGGGTATCTTTTCCGGTGGGACCGGACCATCCGGCGGGAGCGGACCATCCGCTGGCACCGGACCATCCGGCGCTCTTGCGACCCCGTATAGAAAGATATCGAGCAAGGCGTCGATCATGCGGTGCATCAGCGCATCAACGTGGTCGGGTGGGAGCGGACCTTCCGCTGGGACCGGACCAGCCGGCGCGCCGGAAGCCGGAAGGTCCGGTGCTGGTCCGGTGCCAGTCCGGTCCCGGTCCGGTGCTGGTCCGGTGCCAGTGGGAGCGGACCTTCCGCTGGGACCGGACCATCCGGCCGCGAAGAGTGGCACATGTGTCACGGCGGTCGGCTGGGAGAGCAACATGCAGAGTTGCAGAAAAGCAAAGGCCCTCACCGCGAGATCCCCAGCTGGACCGCCGGGACCGGACCATCCGGTCGCGCCAGGCGCGCGCGCTTCGCCGCTACGCACGCCGTCTTCCAACACCTGACGCAAGGGATCGAAGACGCTCGTGTGCCAGGCGAGGTTGAGTGCCGCCTGTTGTTCAGCAGTCAGCAGGATATATTCTTCGCGCATGAAGCGCATCATATCGAACGGTTGATCATACGTGAGATAGCGCATCATGCGGCGCAGTTTTTCCCGCATGGTGGTGGCTGGTCCACTCCCAGTCGTCTCGCCTTGAAAAGCCGTCCGCGCTAACTCGCGATAGTGATCTAACAGGCGCATGAGCACCGCAAAGAACAGTTCCTGCTTATTTTTGAAATGATGAAAGAGGGCGGTTTTGCTGACCCCCACCTGATCGGCGATGACCTGCAGGTTGATATGATCATAGCCCCCCGCGTGGTATAGATCCTCAGCGGCACGCAGGATACGTTCCCGCGTGTCCGTGAAGCGTCCATCAGGCGGATGGTCCACTCCCGGATGATCAGGCATCGCTCCCCCCTTTCCGCATCATGGTTACCTACCGGTAGGTAAGTACCACGTCAATAGCATACTCCCCACGATGTCCCCGCATCAAGAGCGACCCAGGGTCAACGCGAGGATCAGCATAGCCACAGCGGCGAGGACGATCAGCCACTCGCGCCAGCGCCAGCCAGGGAGATCTGGCAAGGTGCGGGGCGTGGCGCTGAATCCGCGCGCCTCCAGCGCCTGGGCCAGTTGATCAGAGAGGCGCAAAATCTCGCGGAGCAGCGGCACCATCAGTCCCAGGTACGCGCCAGCGTGCCGCCAGAAGGGTGTAAACCGCAATCCCCGCGCTTCCTGCGCCGCCCGCAGGTCCGCGAACAGCGTCCCCATCCGCGGAACAAATCGGATACCCGCGCCGACGACAAAGGTATAGCGGAGCGGCACACCTGGTAAGAGGCCGCCAGCCCAGCGACGCAGCCCTTCCGCCAGATCTTCGGGAGGCGCCAGCGCAAAGAGCCAGGCGCCAATCGCGGTCAATCCCGCCAGCCGCGCCACCTGGAAAAGCGCCGCAGTCACGTGATGCGCCACTGATCGGCTATCGGTGATCGGTCCACTGTCGAACCAGCCAGCTGCCGCCGCCAGGATAAAAACAAACCACAGCGCCCGCAGAGTGTGAGCCAGGCTGGCGCCTGCCCGAGCGACCAGGACAACCCCGCAGGCAATAAAGCACAAACCGATGGTCCACCAGTCGGATGGTCCGCTCCCACCATTGCCAGATGTCAAGAGCGCCGCAATGGACAACAGCGCCGCCAGCAGCACCGCCCGCGGATCGAGCCGCGCCCCGGCGGAGGGTCCGGCTTGAGGTGCGCCATGGGCTTGGGAAGGTGGCCGCCGTGACTTCATCCATTCACCTCTGCGTTGCTGGCGGGAGCGGACCCTCCGCCAGCGGACCAGGGGGAGCGGTCTGGCACCGGACCCTCCGGCCTCCGCCCCAGCAGTCGCGCGAGCTGCGCATCGAGCAGAAATGCGGGGTCTGGTTCGATCGCGGCGGCTGCCAGCAGATCAGGTCGTGCCATAATGGTGTCGGGTGTGTCGTCGGCGAGGATCTCCCCGGCGCGCATCACCAGCCAACGCGAAGCCGTCTGCGCGGCAAATTCGGCATCGTGCGTCACGAGGATGACCGCGATACCCCGCGCAGTCAGATGTTGCATGATGCGCGCGAGGCCAGCGCGGCCTACGGCATCCAACCCGGCGGTCGGCTCATCCAGGGCGACGATGCGGGGATGCGCGGCCAGGGCGGCCGCGATGCCCACACGCCGTTGCTGGCCGAAACTCAGCGTAAACGGCGCTGCCTCCAGCAGATCATCCAGGCCCAAAGCCGTGGTCAGTTCGGCGCGCCATTCGGTCGTCGCGTGCAGCAGACCCAGCGCGCGCGGGCCAGCGGCGATCTCGCGCGCAACGGATGGGTTGAAGAGCATCTGCTCCGGGCGCTGCGCGGCATAGCCAACGTAGCGCGCCAGTTCCGCGACCGGCCGGTTGCCAACCGGTTGATCGAGAATGCGCACCTCGCCCGCGATCGGCCGTACCAGGCCATTGAGCGTGCGGAGCAACGTTGTTTTTCCCGCGCCATTCGGTCCCAGAATTGCCACGACTTCACCCGCGCGCACCGCGCCGGTGACCCCGCGCACCACGAGGGCAGGTGCACCATCCACCGGCCTGGGAGCGAACCAGCCGGTCCGCGCCGACGAGCGAACCAGCCCCCCAGCATAGGTGCAGACAACAGCGCGCCACTCGACGACGACTGCACCCACGTGTCGCTGGCCAGCTCCTGGGAGCGGACCGGCACCGGACCCTCCGGCCTCCGCCTGCGATTGGGCGGCCGCGCTATTCGCCCGGGTGGAATGTGGCGCGCCGCGACGTAGGCGCGCCTCTGCATCGAACATGGTGAGCGGCGGTTGATTCTCTCCCACCGGATACTGGAAGGACCGTTGCCAGTCCGGCCCCGGCAGCGCACCGTCACCTGGCGACGCGCTACCCTGGTCGGCAAACCGCGCGCGCCACCAGCGCGCGACCGCTGGTGGTCGTACACCAGCTACGATGTCCTGATCGCCACCCGCTAACGCACCCACGACCTCGGCATAGCTGCCGCGTCTGACGATTGCGCCGCTGGCGAGTTGCACCACCTGTGATGTGCGATTCGCCGGGGCCGGACTGGCACCGGACATTCCGGTGGGAGCGGACCATCCGCCATCCTCATCCGCCCAGGCATCGAGTTGATGGTCAATGATGGCCAGCGCCGTCCCGCTGGCGCGTAACGTCCGCAGCGCCAGCATGACCCGTTGCCGACTCTGCACATCGAGCATAGCCAGCGGCTCATCCAGCGCCAGTAATTTCGGCTCCAGCGCCAGAAACGCCGCCAGCAGCACCAGTTGTTGCTCACCGCCGCTCAAAGTTTGCGGGACACGATCGCGGAGATGCGCGATCCCCATGATGTTGGCGACCTTCTCCACCTGATCGTCGATCCGTGCCCGCGACCAGTTGCGGCTCTCCAGACCAAAGGCGAGTTCGCGCGCGACGGTTGCCCCAAACACCTGCTGCGCTGGATCTTGAAAGACCACTCCAACATGCTGAAAGAGATCGCGCATCGGCGTCGTCACCGGATCATGCCCGGCCACCCACAGCTCGCCCATGACCTGCCCACCATAAAACTGTGGGACCGTGCCATTGAAGGAGCGTAACAGCGTGGTCTTCCCCGATCCTGACGCGCCGACAATCAGCAACCAATCGCCGGCGCGCATCTCCAGATCGATGGCTTGCACGACCCAGGGATCCTGACGCCGGTAACGATACCCAAAATGTCGGGCACTGATGATGCTGACCCCGGATTCAAGGGGAGGTCCATTGTCCATCGCCTGCTCCGCCATACCATCAATCCAGGAGCGCGGAGCGGCCGGGGCGTAGGCCAGCCCTGAAGAGCGCCAGTAGCGCGACGACCGCGGCGACACTGCCAGTGACCGCCGCAATCAGAAAAGGGGTAACAAAGATCGTCAACGCCACCACTTTGTGCTCAACGGCCGGAAAGACGATCGCGGCATCCGCGATCGCCGCGATCACCCCGGTGCCAACGATCTCGCCGACCGCCGCCGCCAGCACCGCCAGCACCAGTCGCAGCGGCGCGGGATTGCCCGCACTCACGGTTGCCTGCCGTCCGGCGGATGGTCCGCTCCCAGCAGCTGATGATTTGCCGAGGACCGCGCGGTAGCAGAGGGGCGCCAGCAGTGCTCCTACGATGCTGCCCAGATACCCCAGCGGTGTCCCCAACCCGGTCGCGTTGCGGACCAACGCGATCACGAATGCCGCGATCACGGTATAGATGGGGCCGAGGAAGGCCGCGCCAACGACATTCAGAAAGCTCTGAGTCGGGAAGGCTTTGGCGCCGAAGACGGGGACGTAGAAGCGCGACAGGGCAACCCCCACCGCGACGAAGATGGCGGTCAGAGCGACTCGCGTGATCTGGGTGGCCGTCTGGCTCCGTTGGACATCGCGCACCAGCGGATCTGGCGCCATCTGTGGCTGGGTCATCGTATGCCTCTTTCTCAATCCGTACTCAACATCTGACGCGGGTCCTGGAAGGCCCGGGCCGCCGGAACAACCGGTGCCGCCGGAAGGTCCACTATCTCCCTGCTGCCAGGTACGCGGCGTCGATCGCCGCGATCACCGCGCGCGTCGCGGTATAGGGATCGGCGGAATGGCCGATGGCGGAGATGATGGCGACGCCCGTCGCACCAGCCGCTATGGGTTCCGCCAGATTGGTCGCGGTGATGCTGCCGATCGCGATCAGCGGCAACCGGAAGGTCCGTTGCTGCGCCGTCCGTGATGCCAGATCGCGCAGCAACGTGGTGCCGATCGCTGGCCCGGCATCCTGTTTGCTCGTGGTACCGTAGATGGGACCTACTCCGAGATAGTCCAACTGGTCGGTTTCGCGCAATGCGCGTTGCGCCTCTGCCTCCGTACCAGCTGACAGCCCAATAATCCTGGTTGGCCCAAGGAGTTGACGCGCGATGGTCGGGGGAATGTCATCCTGGCCGATGTGGACGCCATCCGCCTCAGTCGCCAGCGCGACATCAATCCGATCGTTGATAATCAGGAGCGCCTGGAATTGTCTGGTGAGCTCGCGCAATTGTCGCCCCGCCTCAACCAGCGCGCTGGCCGAAGCCTGTTTATCGCGCAATTGGATGACCGTCGCGCCACCGCGCAGGGCGTTTTCGGCAATCATGAATCCGTCGCAGGGCACCAGCACATGCAATCGCAATTGACGATTGGTCAGCCGTGGCTTGCGCGTGTCATCGTGTGTTGGCGGCATATCAGGCATCACGCACCGTCACTCTCTGTCGTAGGAAATCATCCGCCGTCAATTGTGCCACCGCGTCAAAGAGCAATGCCAGAAACGTTCCAGGTCCGCCAATGGGGTGTTGGTCGCGGGCGCGCCCGGCGGCGATCTCCCCGGCGATGCCCATGGACAGCAACCCGGCCACCTGCGCCAGCCAGGGATCGGGCTCTACAGCCAGGAAGGCGCCGACCAGGGCGGTCGCCATACACCCGCTACCGGTGACTTGCGTCAAGAGCGGGTCCCCATTCGCGATCCAGGCGATTCGTCTGGCATGGGATCCTCCGCCGTGATCAACCACCAGATCCACCGCGCCAGTCACAGCGACCACGCAGTTGAAGAGCTCGCTTGATCGCCGCGCGATATCGATCGGCTGCGCCGCAACACTGATGGATTCCACACCGCGTGTCTCGCCAGCGACGCCAATCAGTGCCGCGACCTCCGCCGCGTTGCCGCGGATCGCCGCCACCCGCACCGCGCGCAAGATCTCATGCGCGGCCTTTGTTCGCCAGGTCGTCGCCCCCGCGCCGACGGGATCCAGCATCACGGGGATGCCCCGCGCATTGGCGCGTTTCCCGGCCAGCACCATTGCCTGGAGTCGTTGGCTCGTGAGCGTACCAAGGTTGATGACCAGTGCCGCGGCGCGATCCACCATCTCCTCGACCTCTTCAGGCGCCAGTGCCATCACCGGCAGCGCCCCGATCGCCAGGGTGATGTTCGCGGTATCGCGCATGACGACCTCATTCGTGAGGTGATGCACCAGTGGTCGCTGATCGTGGATCCGCGCGAGCAGCGTGCTCATGTGCTTGACCGTCATCGCCACGTCCGCGAATCCCATGGGGGTGACATCCGGCTCACTGGCGGGGGTTGCCGGAAGGTCCGGTGCCAGTGGATGATCAGATTCTGGTTCGCTCTCTGGCGCGGACCTCGTATCCTCGCGCATCATCTGGCCTCCATCTGCCAGAAGTGATCGACGGGACCATGCCCATGGCCCAGGCCAGGGGCATGCTGGATGGCGCCGGTGATGTAGCGCTTGGCGCCCTCCACCGCATCCACGAGCGGCAGACCACGCGCCAGCAGCGCGGTAATCGCCGCCGAGAAGGTGCAACCCGTGCCGTGGGTATGGGGTGTCGCATAGCGTGGCGCCACCAGTTCATGCATGGTCTCGCCATCGAAAAGAATGTCAAGCGCCTGTGATGACGCGGATGGTCCGCTCCCAGCCCCATCTTCCTCCAGATGACCGCCTTTTATGACCACCGCGCGCGGCCCCAGAGCATGGATCGCGCGCGCAGCTGCCCGCATCTCCGCGATGGAGGTGATGGGCTGGCCAATCAGCACTGCGGCCTCGGGCAGGTTCGGCGTGACGACCTCCGCCAGCGGCAACAAGACGGAGCGCAGGGTTGCGACCGCCTGAGGCTGCAGCAAGGCATCGCCACTCTTGGCTACCATGACCGGATCCACCACCAAGCGCAGACGCCACCGTCGGACGTGCTCAGCGACCACCTCGATAATCGCCGGACTCGAAAGCATGCCGGTCTTGGCAACATCCACGCCAATGTCGCTGATCACGCTCTCGATCTGCGCCGCGATCAGGGAGGTGGGCAGTTCATACGCCGCCTGGACCCCAATCGTATTCTGCGCCGTGATGGCCGTGATAGCCGACATTCCATATGCGCCCAGCGCCGCGAACGTCTTGAGATCGGCCTGGATGCCAGCGCCGCCGCCCGAATCTGAACCCGCGATCGTCAACGCGCGCGCCGGATGGTCCGGCCCCACCGGCAATGGACGTTGCGCGCGCGAGGGATCTGCTTCATATTGTGTCATGACGATTTCCTCCATGCCTACGAGAGTCTGGTGTTGCCAGCTGCCTGGTCACCCGGCGACGCCGCGGAGTCGGAAGCCGGCGTCCGGAAGCCGGTCAGATCGGCGCCACGCAGTACGGCATCCGCCTGTCGCCCCTGGGACGGCATGCCTGACGCGAGCGCATAATACACGAGCGCGCTGACGACTGCGCCGACGATGCCGCTGATATCCGCGCCTCCCAGCCAATGCGCGATCGGCCCCTGCCAGGGTTGACTCAGCCAGGGCAGATAAGCCGAGCCGATGCAGGGGATGGTCGCGGCGAATCCACAGGCCCATGCCAGCAGGCCGCGCCAGGCAAATCCCGACCGACGCTTGCCAGGCGCAGGCGCATGCGAATCGCTCCCACGACGCAAGAGGAAATAGTCGACGACTAAGACGGCGGCCCAGGCGGGCACCCACAGATAGGTGAGTAAGAGAAAATTGATGTAGACCCCCAGAAAATTGTTGACCAGATCAGCATACGTCTGGGCGCGGGAAAATTGCGTCGCCAGGCCAATCCCCAGCACCAATATGCCCCCCAGGAGGCCGCAGACCAGCGCCGCCAGCCAGCGCCGCAACCCCACATCCATCGCCAACGCGACCAGACCAGCAGTATAGACATCGAAATAGTTGGCCCAGATCTCGCCAAGGACCACGAACAGCAGAAATGGGACGGTCAACCAGGGGGGAGCCGCGGCGGTTATCACACTCAACAGATCAGGGTTACCCGGATTGATCGTGTAGAGCGCGACCCCCAGAATGCCGAGCAGCGCGGTCGGGAGGCCGATCCCTACGCCAGACCACCAGGCCACGCGGCGCGCCGGTGTTTCCGCGGGCAGGTAGCGCGAATAGTCCGAAGCGAAGGGAATCCACGATGCGACCAACGCGTAGATGAAACTGCCACCGACGATCATCGCCGCGAGATGCGTGGGACCGGTGACGGTCGTCGCGAGATTCCAATGAATTTTCGGGAAGAGGGCAATGAAGAGGATCGCGCCAAACACCATGAAGACGATTGCGCCGTATTTCTCGAAGACATGGACGGTCTGGTGCCCGAAGATGGCCACGATAATCGAGAGGATCAACACCAGCGCGATGGCGCTCAAGGCGACGGGAGTCGATTTGGGCACGCCTGCCAGGCCCAACAATTGCACCACAGCCCAGCCACCGATGACGCAGTCGACAGCAAACCAGCCGACGGCCATCAGGAAGGTGAAGAATGCGCCGATATACGCACCGCGATGTCCCAGCACCGCGCGCGAGAAGACCATCTGTGGCGTGCCACTCCGCACCCCGGTCGCGCTGATCGGCCCGTGCAGGATCGCGGCCAGACCCGCGCCGACGAGGATCGCGATCGCGCTATCCACCAGGCCCAGTTGGCCCGTACTCGCACCCACCGCGAGGGGGGCGCCTATCACCAGCGCGCCGGTCAAGAGCGAGACGTAATTCGCCATCGCGCCCGCCCAGACCAGGCTCAACTCGCGCGCCACCCCATGACGTTCTGCCGTGGGGACAGGTTCCAGGCCGCGCCGCTCCACTTTCAAAAAATCGTCCGCGGCGACGCCGCGCACCCCGAACGCTGATGATGCATTGCTCGCTACTGGTTCGCTTCCGGGTGTATGGACATCACTGACATTGCTCATGCCCCGCTCCTCTCGCCGGTTCACACCGGTCGGTGTTTCGGGGATCGTGGGCTTCGCGCCGCGCACGCCATCGGCCGCGGACTCACCAGCAAGGGCAAACACACTGCTCGCCGCCGCGGTGGGTCCGCCAGCACATCGAGCGAGGGGGGGTGAAGCAATCACGCTCCCTACACTGGCATTACCCAGATCAGGTTCAATCGGTCGACGGGGGAATAGCCCGCCCTCTCAGCCCGGTTCGCCCGAGCTCCCGTTCGATAGGTACCAGTGCGGAACACGTTGGCTCAACGCAATGCCTATCGTGGTAGTACGATAGCACATCGTCAAGCGCGATTGCAAGGAAGCACAGGCTCGGCAGGTCGTCGTCGCATGTGCGTAACTGCCGAGCACCGACGCAGGTTAGGCGGCATCCACGGGGCGCAGATCAGCGACTGGCGCAGTGCCAAGCGCGGCGAAGGCATGCGCGGTGGTGGTCGGAGGCATCAACGGCAGCAGACCTCGCTTGATTTTCAGCATGAGAATACGTCGTACGGAGAGTTGAATGCGATCCATCGTCAGTTGTCCGGATTGTAATGCCTGTTTGATCGCATCGACCATCTCTTTGCCCTGCGCATACCCTGCTGCCCCCAGGAGCATGTCACATCCAGCTTGCAGCGCCATCACACCGGCAACGCCAAGGTCATATTTGGCATAGACAAAGACGCCTTCCATATATAACGCATCAGTGACCACGACTCCCTGGTACCCCAGTTGCGTGCGGAGTAGCCCATCGATGATCTTCGGCGAGAGTTCCGCCGGCAATGTGGGATCGACGGCTGGCAGCAAGAGATCCGTGGTCATAATCATCCCTGGGGGATCATTGCCAGCGAGCAGGGCTTTGTAGGGGGCAAGATCGATCGCGTTGAGTTGCGCGACCGTGCGATCGATGGTTGGGAGGCTTTTATGCGGATCGGTCCGCGCGATCCCTAATCCGGGGAAATGTTTGATCGTGCCGATGACTCCATTCTCCTGGAGTCCATCCAGCCAGGCCCCCGCCATCTTGGTCACGACATCCGGGGTGGTGCCGAAAGCGCGTTGATTATCAGGGCCACTGTACAGGGCGCGATTACTCTCCACATCCACAACTGGCCCGAGATCCGTGTTGATCCCGAGCGCGAGCATCTGTTTGGCGGTCAATGCCCCTTGGTTATACGCATACTGCGCATTGTTCGTCAGACCAATATCCTGGGCTGAGGGATGCGGTCCATAGATACCGGAGAGCCGATCGACCGGTCCGCCTTCCTGGTCAGTCGAAACGAGTAGCGGGATCTTCGAGTCGTTCTGTGATCCATTGTCAAAAGTCAACGCTTGCTGTGTCGAACCGAGCTGGTCATAACCGAATTGCGGCGAGTGGTACAGAATGGTTGCCCCGGGCTGTAATTGTTGGATCATCTGCTGGGAGTCTGTGCCCGGTCCCGAATATTGCTCGCTGGTATATTCCATCATGAGTAATTGGCCAATCTGCTGATCCAGGGACATCTTGGCGATATACGCGTTAGCGCCCTGTTCCAGAGCGGCGTCGGGCAGGCGAATCCACGCCGCGCGCGGGGCGCCAGGGGCGCCATCGAGGCGCGTATTTGCGGGTATCCGGGCCGATCCCTGCTTGCCACAACCAGCAAAGATGATCAATGTCAGTGATACGAACCACAGACTACGCCGCCAGCCACTCTCGCGTTCAGGTTGCGTCGCTGCCATGAGTCATCCTCCACCAGCATGAGCGAGGTCATGCGTTTGTCGTGCTTGCAGTACGTCTGGCAGAATGCCCTCTGATCGATTGACCAGGGTGACTGCGGTACACAACATGCAAAAAAATGAGTATCCCGATATACGGCTTTCTCGGCTGGTATTGTACGCAATCTGGCAAGGTTTGGCTAGTGCCTTAGGACTCTTGCCGACCTTCCACAAAGACCAGACCACGACCGCTCGCTACAATACGCGGTCATGGTCTGAGAATCTCGCATGTTTGCAGGTCGTTGCTATGGTCGTTGCCCATAGGCAATGTAGACGGGATAGACGATATGGTAGCGTGGATCATAGATCTCGGCTTCCGCCTGGCGGATCGTCTCATCAATTTCGCGTTGATCGATATGAAAGATCTGCGCGATAATCGGCGCGGCTCCCAGAAATCCCGTCAGGACGTCCATCGCTAACATCTGGCCGACCCTGTCACTGTTCACACCAATCGGGATAGCCGCCGATTGCTCGGTCACACCCGTTGCTCCCGCCGCGCGCAGATACTCGCCGATCTGACTGCCTAATGCGACATCCACGCCGCGCAGGGCGAGGCCCTGACTGGACCAATTGACAATCTTTGTCAGCGCAGGTCCGCCATCGCGCGGGAGGTTGGCCTCCACCAGCTCAATCCAGCCACCTGCAGCCGTCACGCGTAGCAATTCACGGACGACCTCTGGCCATTTCGTCACGGGCATGGCCGAGTAGATCAGGCGCATATGCACAAAATCAAAGGATGCATCGGGAAAGGGCAGCGGTTCCAGGAGGTTCCCCTGCACAAAAGTATAGGCTTGCGGCTGGCCATGCTCCCGGACTGTCAGGGGCGTCGTGACATCGATCCCGGTGATCGCAACCTCACCGAGCGATGCTTTGATGTCTTCAGCCCAACGCCCCGTCCCGCTGGCCGCGTCCAGAATACGTGCTGGTCGTTGAATCGGGGCGAAAACATGTTTTCCAAAATGCGTAAAAAACGCCGTATGCTGGAGATTCAGGCGGTGTGCCTCGCGTTCGTCGTTGGGCACCATATAGTGACTTTCGCCGGTAGCGACGGTCTCACGGCCAGGGACATGCACGGAAGTCTGAGCACTGGGCACGGAGGCCGGGTTGCCTGTGGCGGTATTCGCTGCAAGAACGCTCGCGGTCTTGCTTGGTTTGCGTCGCAGCCAGGAAAACCAGGTCATACATATTCTCCTCAAGACGTACTCAACGTACAACAGAAAAAGGCCGGGCTGTCGCGGCGACAGCGTTGATCGCGCATCGATCGCGGATAATTCGGCAGCCTGCTACAGACAGTTTACACCCTTTGTCCACAGGCAATATAGATAGGTGTGATAACAGAATACCGGTCACTCGCGATCTCCAGTTCGGCAGCGCGCAACGTTGCTTCAATCTGCGCTTCTTCCAGCAACAGTGCCTGCCGCATCGCGGTGATGCCCTGACGGTATGCGATGATCACCATCTTTGCCAGCATCTGTCCTTCATTGCCACCTGAGGGGCCGATCGGTAAATCTTCCTCACGAAGCTCTATATTGGTGGCGCCGGCTTCGCGCAAAAAATGCGCAATGTGATGCGCGTATGAGGCATCAACATCGCGGAGCGCGAATACTTGATTCGCCCATGCTTCGAGTTGTGCCAGTGCCGGACCACCATCATGTGGCAGATAAGCTTCCACCAATTCGATCCAGCCTCCGGGACTGGTCACGCGCACTAATTCACCCACGACGAGCGGCCATAGTTGGACGGGGACGACGGAAAACAGAAACCGCATATGCACGTAATCGAAGGAGGCCTCCTGGAATGGCAACGGATCCAGGATATTGCCGTGAACAAAGGTATATCCAGCAGGTTGGCTCTGATCGATGACCCCCATCGGCATGGAGATATCCATCCCGGTGATCTGTGCCGACGGAAAAAGCGCATGCATCTCTTCCGCCCACGCCCCCGTACCGCAGCCTGCATCCAGGATATGCGCGGGTTGCTGGATCGGCGCGAACATATGCGTTCCAAAAAATGCGCGCATGGCCACATGTTGCTGATCCTGGCTTCGGGCATCAGCAATATCAGATGGTGGTGAGGAATGGCTTATCCCGCTTGTGGTTATATCACGTTTCGTTTCATAGAGTGGACGAGATTCCTTGATGATAGGGTGCGAAGAAAGAGGGCCAGGTTTGCGCCTCCAGGGAAATAATGGCATTGGCGTGCCGCTCCTTCACTTTTGAACCCAGATTCCAGCCCGCCGAACCACCCCCACCTTAGTGACCGCACGCTCCATATTGTAGCAGCCAGGGCAATGAAGGAACAATCCATATCCTGAACCTGCCCGGACATACATGGGAATTGCCATAACGCATTGGACACGTACACACTCCATATGTTACGCTGGGCGCGGGTACCGTATGCTCCTTTGGTACCTGGACGTGGGTTGTTCGCGCGGGAAAGGACGCAGTACAGTATGTCTTCCACCATGCCGCCACTGAAGATTTTGATTGTTGATGACAACCCTGAATTGCTCGATGTGTTCGCTCATGGATTGCCGCTACTGGGCGATTTTACGGTGTTTACCGCAGAAGATGGGTCCAGCGGCCTTGAAGCCTGTTACCAGCATCGACCAGATTGTGTCGTCGTCGACATCAGGATGCCGGGACTGAATGGCCAACAACTTGTCAAAACCTTGCGTGGTGATCCAGCGACCGCGCAGACCCCGATCATAGTCCTGACCGCGTTGCCGCATGACCAGGCTGAATTTAGCAGCTTTGCCGCGGGAACCGATGTCTTCGTGATGAAGCCGCTGGTCCCGCGCGAACTCGTCGAGGCTATCAAGATGGCGCTGTTCGTCGATGACGAAGAACGAGCTCAGCGTCTACGATTGCTGGTTGAGGAGGGCGACGAATGAGCACGGTCGATTCAGCCGTTAGCGCCTACACGGCGTTGCACCGCAATCACCCGTACGAACAAACCTATCAGGTCGCCATGCGGGATCTACGCACGCTGCGTTTCGTTGCCACTTTGCCCGCGGGTGTCGCGACGGGTGGAGCATTAGGGCTGTTGCTGGTGACGCTCGCGCGTCCCCACCAGGCCAGTGGGTCAGAATTTTGGGTAATGCTCCTCTGGGGTGCGTGGGTGTTGGCCGCGCTTTGCGGTGTGGCGGCCGGCGTGTCATGGCGAACATCACACAACCTGATGACGCGGATGACCGCGCTCCGAACCCAGTATGATATCGCTGTGCAGATTGATGCATTGAAAGATCAGTTCATTGCTTCGGTCAACCATGAACTGCGCAATCCCATCATGGCGATGATGGGCTATCTCGATATCATCGATATCAGCCTCGTTCAGAGCAAGCTAGACCTTGTCGGCGGCTACGTCACGCGCGCCGTGAACGCTGGTTATCGGCTACGTGAGTTGATCAACAGTATTTTGGATACGAGTCGCGAAGATCAAACTGCCAGCAATTTTGTTCCCACGACGGTGAATGTGCGCGACGCCCTCGACGCGGCGCTGATGTTGCTCAATCCCAAATTGAGCGAGGATTTGCAGACAGCATTAACCATACGATTGCCCGACGACCTCACCATCTGGGGTGATGCGGTCCGCTTGCGACGTATCATCGCTAATTTGCTCTCGAATGCCGTCAAGTACTCTCCAGCGGGCGCTCCAGTAGAATTCTCGGCGTCATTGATCCCGATTCCGGGCAAAAGTCGCAAGGAAACCACGCAATACCTGGTCGAGATGATCGTGCGCGATTATGGGTTTGGCATCCCCCCGAACCAGATTTCCTTGCTTTTCAACCGCTTCGTCCGCCTTCCCCGTGATCTCACCTCCCGGATCATTGGCAATGGGTTGGGGTTGCACCTGTGTAAGGTGCTGGCTGAGGCGATGGATGGCGCAATCTGGGTGGAGAGTAATGGGATTGTAGGTGATGGATCCACTTTTCATGTGCTGCTCCCGACACCCCCAACGCCTGTAATGCTTCCTTCTTGATGTCGCGCTGACGACCGGGCTAGGCCTGATGTACCACCACATTTAGGGAATTTGTCCTTGCATATCACTACATATTGTGTTATGGTATCTCTCGTGGTCGCGTTCTCGGGGCAGGCAGATCAAGCAATCCGAGCGCTGTGGTGGCCCTCAGTTCCGTGAATATACCTGGTTGGAGATGACGAAGTGAACGATGTACAGATAGAGCAGGTAGCCCCGGACTCGCCGGAAGTGACACAGCATGGCACGTGGTCTGAATCAGCAGTGCGTGTTTTGAAGGAACGCTATCTGATGAAAAATGATCGCGGCGAACCGATCGAAACACCCGATGAGTTGTGCTGGCGGGTGGGTCGTGCCATCGCGGCGGCGGAAGCGATCAATTCTGCTAAATCCCCGGCAGAGATTGAAGCAGTGGCGGCGCGCTATGCTGACCTGATGTTGAGCCGACGGTTTATGCCAAACTCGCCGACCCTGGCAAACGCGGGTAAGGGGAACAACATGCAACTCTCCGCCTGTTTTGTGTTGCCAGTACCGGATGATCTGGCGGGGATCTTCGAGACTATCAAACATGTGGCACTGGTCCAGAAGAGTGGCGGTGGCACGGGGATGTCGTTCAGCCGCCTGCGGCCAAAAGATAGTATTGTTTCCTCAACGAAAGGCGTTGCCTCAGGTCCGGTCAGTTTCATGCGTGTCTTCGATGCGGCAACGGAAGGCATTCGCCAGGGTGGCATGCGCCGCGGCGCCAACATGGGGATTCTGCGCGTCGATCATCCGGACATCGAGGAATTCATCGATTGCAAGCGCACGGGTGGCATTACGAACTTCAATATCTCTGTCGCGGTTACAGATTCTTTTATGGACGCCCTCCAGCGCGACGGGAACTATGATCTCATCGATCCCCACACGCAGGAGAAAGTGCGCAGCGTCAAAGCCCGCCAGATCTTTGACAAAATCATCGCGGCCGCCTGGGCCTCGGGTGATCCCGGCCTGGTCTTCCTGGACCGCGCGAATCACTCGACCGCCAATCCCACGCCCGAGATTGAACAACTCGAAGCGACCAATCCATGTGGCGAGCAATTTTTAGGGCCTTATGACGCCTGCAATCTTGGATCTATCAATCTTGGCCTCTTTGTCCATGAGGGCGAAGTCGATTGGCGCGGACTCGAAGCGACGACGCGTGACTGTGTCCGCTTCCTGGACGATGTCATTGATGTCAATCCCTTCCCATTGGAAGAGATCCGTCAGCATGTCCATGCCAACCGTCGCATTGGCCTTGGGGTGATGGGCTGGGCTGATATGCTCTTCAAGTTGGGAACACGGTACGATAGCCCTGAGGCGATCGATCTTGGTGAGCGCATCATGCGCGCCATCCAACACTGGGCAAATGAAGAGACTGAGCAGCTCGCTACCGAGCGCGGCTCTTTCCCGAACTGGGATCGCAGCATTTACAAGAACGGGCCGCAACGCCGCAATGCGACCACCACTACGGTTGCGCCCACAGGCACGATCTGTATCATCGCGGACTGCTCCTCGGGCATCGAGCCGATCTTCGCGGTCGCCTTTCAACATCGGGTAAAACAACCGGATGGCAATTATCGGGTGCTGGAATTCGTCAATCCGATCTTTGTCACAGCATTGGAAGCTAGCGATATCGCTGATAAAGCCGGGGTGTTGCACTGGGTCAAGGAGCATGGCAGCATGCATGGCCATCCCGCGGCGGACCACCCGGCGCTACGCGCCTTTGTCACCGCGCATGAGATCGCCCCCGAGTGGCATATTCGCATGCAAGCCGCCTTTCAGAAAGGTGTGCAGAACAGCATCAGCAAGACTATCAACCTGCCCAATAGCGCGACGCCAGCAGAAGTCGAAGCTGCGTACCTGATGGCCTGGGATCTAGGATGCCTGGGCATCACGGTCTTCCGCGATGGCTGCAAAGGCGAGCAGGTGCTGAATGTTGGCGTCAAACAAGCAGAACCCACACCCCCGGTCGCTCCCGCGGTGGCGGAACCAGCCCCCGTACCGACCTTGCGTCGCCATCATTACACTCGCGGGGTCAAGGATCGTCCCGAGGTCATGCGCGGCTATACTCGCCAGGTCCGGGCGCCTGAAGGCAAGGTCAATGTGACGCTCAACGACGACGAGGATGGCCTGTTGGAACTCTTCGTCACCGTGGGGAAAGCGGGCAGTGATGTGGCGGCGCTCGCCGAAGCGCTGGGCCGTCTCATCTCACTGCACCTGCGCGTCGAGAGCCCGCTCAGCCAAAATGACCGGGCGCGCGCCATCGCCGAACAACTGCGCGGCATCGGCGGTAGCTCTTCCATTGGCTTTGGCCCTGATCGCGTCAGATCGTTGCCAGATGCCGTCGCTCGCGCGGTCGCTTTGCATCTGGACCGCGATGATGATATCACAGCTCCCCAGGGGCCAGCCCTGCGCGATTCCCAGGATCATGGCCACGCCAATGGACGGAGCAACGGCAAGGCGCATGCAAGCTCTGAGGTGACAGGTGACCGCCTCCTCAAAGTAACCGGAAACTTCTGTCCACAATGTGGATCGAATACCCTCGTCTATGAAGAAGGCTGCAAAAAATGCCTGGGCTGTGGCCATAGCGAGTGCTGATGCCCTGCCTACACCAGGCAGAAGGGAGCGTCGCGTTTCACGCGGCGCTCCCTTCTGCCTTTATGATGGATATGCTTGATCGAGATCCATCAGACAAGTCAATGATTTTTTGCTAAAAATCGTATGGTTGATATATGAAGGGGTATTCTTCCCCAACACGGGCGGTGTTGACCTATCCAGCAGTGTGAGGGACTGACAACGAGATGACCGTCAACAATCCTGATCTCTGTATCTTCGTGTGAAGAATCTCACAGACAGGGCTGGTGAGTCGGATGCTACAATGATTATATCGCATGGGCAGCCAGTCAAAGTAAACCCAACGAAGCTGTTTTTTCGTGAGCAGCGTTGCGCTTTTTAGCCATCGAGAGGGGGGTGAGCATGAGCGAGTATGGAGCAAATTCTACGGTTACTTACCGTCGACGGCGGTTTTATCGACAAGGGTCATATTATGGTGGTATCGCGACAGGAATAGGATTACTCATAGTGCTGCCGTTGCTGGCGCTTTTCCTCATCGGGCATCTGCATCCATCCACGCGAGCCCAAACCACACCAGGCGTCACGGTGTTGGGCACTGTGCATGGTACCGCCACCATCACCCTGGATGATCCGTTGATGACAACCGGTATGGCACTGGGGCTGCAACGCGCCGCGCTACAATTTCCCGCTCCATTCACCAATGTCCCCTTCACCAATGTCGCCGTGACCACCAAAGCGGGCCACGACATCGACCTCACTGCCGATGCGGTCGTCGATGGTCTTCCCGTCAATCTCATCCACATTACCCTGGGGCCGCAAATTACCACGGACGGTCACCTGGACTTTAAAGTCCTGGCGATCTATGGAGTAGATTTAGGGCCGGTAGATCAACTCATCGAGACCGCGATCAACGCGCAATTCGCAAATATCGGTCAGGGCCAACTTGTCAAGGGTTTCTCTTACACCTTGACGGATGTCCATACGATCGACGATGGCCTGGTCATTACGTCGCAAATCAGCGGTACCCCTCGATAAAGGAACCGCACATTGGCAATGGTGATCAGTGGTTCACAGTCCAAATCAGGACGTCGACATGTTCAACTTTGCGTATGACGCCGGTCTGGACTCATCTCAGTTGGCTTTACCAGAGCTTTACTCTGATGCGACCTGATTCCTCAACTTGGTCGATTCAGGATGCATCTCTGGAGGGTTAAAGACGGGCAATCCAAGCGCCATGCGAATCGTACGTATGCCGCGATAGACCTGGATTGGAGTCATCTCGAGATCTTTGGCGATGCTACGGTGCACACCGATCGGCGGCACGGGCAATTGTGGAACATAGGCAGCTTTAATGCGCTCCAAATCGTCAGGCGAACCCTGAAAGCCCTGGACATCCCACCAGCTGGGTAAATGTTCGCGCGTACGCACCTCGGCCACGGCCTTCTTGACGACGTGCTTCGGAATTTGCATCTCGCGCGCGATCTGCGTCCGGATGCCGTCGAACTCAGGCTGTGCCAATTCCAGGTACCGCGCCTGAATCGCGATGATCTCCTCTGGAGTTGCCTGATATGGTTTCGGTGGTTCTTTTTTTTCTTTGGCAGGTTTAGGGGTCCGTGGGGTGAACGGACGTGGAGCTCGCTCTCCAACTGGCTTGCGTGAACCTGGCGCCATGCCGCGAGGAGATGCCGGCACGGCATGGGGTCCACGGGTTACAGGCGCTACAGGCGTCGCAGGTCGCTCGCGAGGTGTCGGCGTGACGGGTGGGGGAGGGGGCAATGTGGTTGGGTCAAATTCTTTGGCAACTTCCAACCAGGCAGGGCGAGCGGGCGACGCGGATGGTGTTTGTGGCGCATGGGGTTTTGTGGTCGCGGGCGTTGCCACCAGTGATGGCCCTTGTGCGGCGCGCTCCTGGCGGCGCTTGCGCTCGCAGTCGTCACAGAGCGTCTGCGTGGCTTTGCTGGATTTAAATGCTTTATGACAATGCGCACATTTCATCTTGGTTCTGTTGGCCATCACATTGCCTTCCTTACTCACACATGCTCGCGAGGAACATGCATTCTCCGGCGGATCACAACCGCGCGGAACCGACGACAGCGCCGGATACCCACATTTTACCCCATAACCTGCCCACATTGCTATCCGCAGGGCATTCATACCGCTGCCTAAGGTGTGACTCCGCGAGATTTTTAGCCGCACTAAAAGGACATTCTCCATACAAACCTTATGCTGATAGGATTTTTGAATATTGGCGCCAATATATGGCTAGCGGAGGGAGATCTCTCGCCATGACGAGACCACTGACCTGACGGCGCGTGCGCTGAAATTGTCGGCTCGAACGCGGATCTGATCGTCTTTCACCATATTGTATGAACTCTCTCATGCGGATCTATGAGGTTTCTCATGAACCTATGGCTGAATAGGGACAGGAGCATCAGACTCGCGATCGAGTCCTGGTCTGAGGAGTGTGGATCGATGAGGAACCTGGTGATAGCTTTACCACGCTACGCGGGCGGCCCGCGCTCCTATCTGAAGAATGAGTGTTTTGCGGGATGCTCCACACGAGGAATGCGCGAGATAGACTGGCACATCGAGGACTTCTGGCCACATGGCGGTATTTTGCACATGGTCGATATGAAATATAACCGAAGGACGGTCGCGTACAGAGAAAATACCTACTTTGTCCCGGCTTCGTCGATACCTGAGGGAAAAATCAGGTGGTTACCTGATAGCGCTCCCAATACTTCATTTGGTATACTAATGCTGTCATCACGAAGTGCTCACAACTCATGAGATGACATGAAATGGTCTAGTCCTCGCAATGCGAAAACGCACAGTGCGGCTCAAGTCCACGATGAGGCTTGAAAAGGAGAACGGCAGATGGTAAAGCGCGGATCCTCCGCCCTGGCGGAAACGGAAACCACTCGTGATTCCACATTGGAACCATTGGCTCTCGTGAGCGAATCTCCATTGTTTGAGATCGCAGCGGAAACCGTGACGCAACTAGAAGAAATCAACGACGAAATCGCGTATGCCACGGCGGAGAGCGAAACCGTCGAGGTCCTCGAAGAATTGACTGACGCTGAAGTCGAAGCGCTCTTTGGGAGTGGCGCCGGCTCATATGGTGGCGCTGATGGCTCTGAAGATGCTTTCCAGAGCTACCTGCATGATATTCGCGGCCTCTCCTTACTCTCACACACCGAAGAGCTCAAATTAGCGAAGCGCGCCGCCGCGGGAGATCTCCGCGCGCGCCGCCGCCTGGTTGAAGCGAACTTGCGTCTGGTTATCTCGATTGCGCGCCGCTACACCAGTAGCGGAGTGCCACTTATCGATCTCATCCAGGAAGGCAATCTTGGATTAATGCGCGCCGCTGAGAAGTTCGACTGGCGACGCGGTTGTCACTTTGGCACGTATGCCACCTGGTGGATACGTCAGGCCATCTCGCGGGCCGCTGGTGAACAATCTCGCCTGATTCACCTGCCCGAGCATGTGGCCACGCGTTTGCGTAAAGTGCGACGTGTTGCTTCACAACTCAGCCAGGAAAACGGGGCTGATCCCCTGCCAGAGCAGATCGCGGAAGCCGCCCATATGCCCATCACCGAAGTGGACGACCTCCTGCATGTCACCGAGCAGCCAGTCTCACTCGATGCGCCTTCGGATGTGGATAATCGTCTCTCATTAGCCGACACCCTTGAAGATCCAGCCACGATGGCTCCTGCGGATATTGCATCCCAGCATCTCCTCGGCGAGGATCTGCACAGGGCGCTCTCGAACCTGACAGCCCGCGAGCGCGCAGTGGTCCAGTTGCGCTATGGTATTGGTGATGGGCGCAGCCGCACATTGCTCGAGGTGGGCCGCGAACTCGGGATTTCGCGCGAACGGGTACGTCAACTAGAGATGGTGGCACTCGCAAAACTCCGCCACGCGACGCAACCGAACAAGATGCACGAGTACGCTGGTTAATTCTCAATCGCTTGCGTACCCGACTGGCACGTTTCCCCGGCTCTCCTCTCCCATCGGCCTGTGAGCATTTCATAAGCCCACAGGCCGCGGTTTTTCTTGCCAGAACACGAAAATCACGCTACGATGTGTAGCGACCTATTGATGTGTCCAGCGTGGGAGTGCCGGGTAAGTGTACCTCATTCCTGGAAAGTAAGTGAATCGCAATGCTACGGAACATTCAGTTGATTGCTGCCAGTGTCGCGGCCTTCTTTGGTGTGGTAGCACTCTATGATTTCTACGCTATTCCCTTTGCCTGGAATAACATCACAGCACCCTGGCCTGGCGTATCCTCGCTCGAAATGGTGCCGGGCTGGCTGTTAGCCACCGTTGCCATCTGCCTCGCCATTGCACCATTTGGTGCGCTAGCCAGTGTGGCACACAGCAAGCGCGTGATGGGGTTCGCGCATTTCACCGCACTCGACCACTGTCGTCGCATTACCTGGGGAGTGAGCATCATCGAAACCTCCGGCTGTATGGTCTTTGTGATGCATGATTCTATGTTATTCTTACCTTCCGCAGCGGCACTGTTGATTGTCGGTGTCGCAGAATTAGCCTGTATTTTGCATGACGTTGAACGGCTCCCATATTCGGCTACATCAGCGCAGCATCACCTGAGAACTTTTATATGAGCATTTATTAAGACTTCAACCTCATTGAGAAAAAAGTATCATAGACCCTGGCACAATTATTGCGCGTATGTTATAGTGTAACGTACAGGGTGTACAAAGATTATACAATCAAGGGTAGGGTGATTCCGAAGTATGGGTTTCTTTGCCGGGGAATTGGCCGCCATATTAAGTGCTCATCAAAGTCACCCACAGGGTTCACCCTGGGCGATTTTGACGCGCATGGGCGTGCATCCCCAACAGATTGATCGCTTGAAGAAAGCGAACGAAGATATCGGACAGATCGCGACGTTGCCGCAACCTTATCTGTCCCAATTGCGCGCAGAGCTTGATCTGACCAGCCCTGAATGGGCGAGGCTCCAGGCGGCAATTGAGGCCGATGTGTTTTTTAGACTCTTGCTATACCATAACTACTCGCTTGAAGAGGCCGCAAATCGTGCGAACGCAGTTTTTGCGAATGTGTTAAAGGACCAACTCGCCGCGAGTGGAAAGCAAGAAAGCGTCTACGTTCCAGACGAAGAGGTTGGCAGTACCGAACCTTTCTTACATCCACGGCGAACTCGTGGAAAAAAGCTGGAAGATATCGGATCCTAGCATAAATCTCAGCACCTGTGCTTTGATTCATGTGTCACTCCGTAGTCGATGTAATCGACTACGGAAATTTTTTCTTTGTGGAGCATTTTCCCACCATGCTGGACTACACGGCCATTCGCGCGGGGCAAATAACCCTTCCGTCAATCTCCGCCACGCTGACGCCGCTCGATCTGCATCACCAGACCGACATCATGCTCGATACCATCGAAGCTATCATCGCAGATGCCACTGACGCTGATGTCATCTTTACTCCCCTGGATCCGCAGGCCAACGATACTTTTGGTAATGCCGCCGATGCCAATATCGCCTGGAATCTGGGACATGTGGTCTTGCACGCGGCGGCATCGTCGGAAGAAGGTGCAGCCCTGGCGTGCGAGATGGCGCGCGGCATCGCCCCCACTGGTCGCTCACGTTTTGAGCCAGATTGGCAGACCATCACCACCATCCACCAGGTGCGTGAACGCCTGGCCGAGAGTCGCCACATGCGCCATGCCTTGCTCAATGCGTGGCCATTCACTCCCCACCTGGAGGTCAGCTATGAGCCGATTCCTGCCTATGGGCCACTGAACGCCACGTCGCGTTTCCTGCTCGGTTTGATCCACGAGGCTTCCCATCTCGACCAACTCCGCGAGATCATGCGGCAGGCACGCGCCGCACGAGCCTGACCTCTCCCAACATCGACGCGGGAATATCCGAGTAGATAACTAGGATATTCCCGCGACGATCTGCTATAATACATGAGAAATAGTTCGCGCACGGCCCGTGTCACGCAGAAACGCGCCGACCTTGCGCATCGAATACTGCTCACGGATACGCTGGCATGGAGAGGAACAGACATATGCCCGTCACGATAACCGCTGACATGGTCATTCACGATGTTGTCGCGCAATACCCGACAACGGTCCGCGTCTTTCAGGGTCATGGGTTGCCCTGCACCGCCTGTGAAGTCGGATCGCGCGAGAGCGTCGCAGGGGGAGCACGTACCCATCGCCTGCAACTGGAGCCCTTACTCGACGATCTGAACCGTGCCGCTAATGGCGAACCTGTCAAAGGTCTCGCTCCAGAACGTAAGATGCCCACAGGCAAAGGCATTCCATTGCAGATGGCCGGACAGAGTGGCAACCGCATTCGCCATATCGTCGCGATTATGTCTGGCAAGGGCGGGGTCGGCAAATCACTCGTCACTGGTTTGATCGCCGTCTCGCTTCAACGCCAGGGCCTCAAGGTTGGCATTTTGGATGGTGATATTACCGGACCGAGCATCGCTCGCATGTTTGGCGTGAGTGGTAGCCCACAACAGGGCCAGAAGGGCATCGATCCGCTGGTCACGACTCATGGCGTCAAAGTCATCTCCATGAATATGTTCTTACCCAATGAGACCGACCCCGTAGTCTGGCGTGGGCCAATGATCTCAACTGCAATCAAGCAATTTTATAATGACGTGGACTGGGGGCAATTGGATTATCTGCTCGTTGATCTGCCTCCTGGTACTTCTGACGCTCCGATGACAGTCATGCAGTCACTCCCTCTCGATGGGGTGGTGGTCGTCTCGTCACCACAGATGTTGGCAACCATGATTGTCATGAAGTGTATCAATATGGTGCAGACCCTCAAAGGCAAGATATTAGGCGTCGTGGAGAACAACACCTACTTCGAGTGCCCCCACGGCGAGCGTATCGAACTATTTGGCCCGAGCAATGGTCCGGAATTGGTGGCGATGACTGGCGCGCCGCTACTCGCCCAATTGCCAATCGATCCGCAATTGGCGAAACTCTGTGATGAAGGGCACGTCGAAGCATACCAGAGTGACGCTTTTCAGATCTTGGCGAGCAACTTCGTCAAGGCGATTCAGATCGGCGTGCAGTGAGATGCTCATTGTTCACCCGTGTGAGATAGTCAGGAATGTATTTTCTTACAGGAATAGCCCGTAAAGCCGCTGCGCCTTTAGGCCATGCGGATGAAAGGGCTTGCGTCGGCTTTAGCCAGAGTTCCGGAGCATGACAGGGAAGACGTGCTTGTTGTAGAATATCCACAAACAGCAAGGAGTATCAA
>DAIDHM010000161.1 GCA_027459705.1 Ktedonobacteria bacterium
ACATGTAGCGGCATGGTCGGGATCAGATTGATCCGGACGGCGTCCGGGGTCAGGCGTTCCGCCATCGTCGTAGCCGACAGCGTCTCATCAGCCAGGGCGTCGACCAGCTGCCGGTCCCAGATGCCATCACCAGGCAACTCGATGCTGGTCTTGAGGGTCACCGTGCCACGACGACGTTGGAACCGCCAAAGAGGAAGAACGTTTGCACCGTCGTCACGAGCAACAACATCAGACTATAGATGCCCAGCGCTGCTGGGCTGAGGCGGTACATGACGACATTCGTCAGGAAGCCCAGTGGCACCCCTATGACAATCGCCAGCATAATCCATTGGGTGCCACGGATTGATTTCTCTACCAGCGCTGCCGTTTCATTGGTAGGCGAGTTGGTAGGTGCGCTGTTTGACCGAATCGTCGTTACTGCAAGTGGATGCGTTGCCGCATCACCGGTCATCGGCGGTGGGATGATGCGTGGGCGCTTCATGGTCGCTGCGAGATCATCCTGCACCTGACCTGACCCTGGCCAGTCGGCTACAGGTCTGCCGCCAGTAGAATTACTCACCGTGCCGTCCCTTCGTAGCCAGGCATAGCACCTTCACGCACCTGGGGCATCTCAGGGTTTGTGATGCTCTCATCCGAACGGAAGCGCACCGGCGGCAAGGTCACTAATGGGCGGTTGGCGATAGGCAGGGCAACCGCAATCGCGACCAACGCCCAGAATGGCGCAGACAGACTGTCGATCTCCAGCGCATTGCCAAAGAAGGTCGCGACACACATCGCGATGATCATGCCAAATACTCCACCTGAGATACCCCACCATTGCTGGTGCGCGCCATGTCGGTGGGCGCGAAAAACCGCCAACCCCGCCTGAATCATCAGCCAGAGAAACGCCAGGAAGCCAAAGATGCCCGTTTCACCTAAAATGTGCAGCCAGAAGAGATTGATGCTCGTGACTGCGTGTGGCTGTGCGAAGCCGTATTGCTGATAAATGGGGCTCTTCGTGATATTCGCTACGGTGCCGCCAAAACGCCCCGGTCCGACACCTAGAAGCCAGTGATCGTGAATGACCTGAATGCTTTTACTCAAAGGCGCTTGGTGTGGCAGCACGCCCGTCAGGATTGCGCGGACATCTGACACTGCCGACGTTGTGGGACCATGCGGGATAGATTGCACTGGTATGACGCTGAGGAGGATCAATACTCCCAGGAATCCCAATACCGCGATCCGTGTTGAACCACGCAAAATGATTGCCAGCGCCAGGATACCGATAAACAAGCCAACCCAATTCTCGATCGAACTTGTCAGGAAGAGGGCAAAGGTTAGCCAGAAGATCGCGACCAGTAACCCAATATTGAGGCCAGAGGATGTCGTTTCTTCTCCCTCATATTGACTTTCCGAACTGTTCAGCGATAAGAATGCTCCGAGGGCCAGGAAGATGCCGAAGTTGAGCAGGTAGGCGTAGGTGTCAGCATCCGGAACGATGACGGCTGCTGGCATGATGGTGGAATGCAATAATGGCAGATTAGCGAGCATGTGGGGCAGAAAGCCAAAGGCAATGCCGGTCTGCGTGATTGAGATGGTTGCCATGGCGCTGAGGGCGATGATGACGAAGGCTACGTACTGGCGCAATTGATTTGGTGAAGGCAGATCTTCTGCGATCAAGACCACAAAGATTAAATTGTGCAATGTGTGCTCGATGCCTAATACGGCTATGCTGAATGGTACATGGTTCGCCAGCGTCGAAACGATGCTGATGACGAAATACACACTGGCTGGCCAGAGAACGAAACCTGACCGTAACAGCGGTCGTTGTTGAATGATCGCGCGGATGCCGAATGCCACAAAGATCATCAACTGTAACGCGGTACCCAGATAGATCAGGATTGGACCGAGCGCACCTTCTGGTGGGAATTGGAGGAAGAGCGCGCGTTGCGCGATAAAGTAGAGAGCGACGATGATGGCTGCCTCACCAGCCGGCAGAATCACCATGACCACTGCCACGCCAACGAACATCACAGCTGTCGCGATCTTCGTGAAAATGTTGTCATGCGACGCAATGATCGGAATGCCAAAGAGCAGTACCATCGCCAGACCACGTAAGAGCCACGCGCCGACCCTCAGGCGCAATTGTTGGCGTTGTCGCCAGGCTTGCGAGGGCGGCGTAATGCGGAGGGGCACCGCTTCGCTCCCCGCCAATGCGGTCAAAGAATCATCAGGAAGGAGGCCACCAGCTTGCGCCAGGCGCGCGCGATAGACGCGGATTGGTGTGCGGCGTTGGCGGCCAACGCGCGGGCCGCGGGCGAGCACGCCCTGCGAGAGGGTGGCGACAGAATCCGCCGCGGCCAGCGCATGCATCAAAGCCAGATAGCGCTGTCGATCGCGACTCCAGAAAATCTGCGCGACAAACTCCTGACCCTGACGCCCCATGGATACGCGGGCCTCGGGGTGTTGCGCCATCCAGATGATGCGATCCGCGAGATCTTGTGGATTCTCCTGATCATATGTTAACAAGGAGCGTGCGTCAAAATAATATTGCGTCGCGATGGTGCGTGTGGTGACGGTCGCGACCCCTAACGCCAGACTCTGCAGCACGGATTGTGGCAGGACTAAATTACGCTGTGCATCATGGGCGATCGCGATGAGATGGACATCCGCTTGCGCGATAAACGCCGGCAATTGGTCATCGGGCAAATTATCTTGCAGAATAACGTATGAAGCGAGCCCGGCCTTGCGTACCTGCGTCTCTGCCTCGACACGTCGTTCCGCCGCGCATAATATCCACAACAACGCGTTAGGGATCTGTTGATGAATGATCTGCATGGCCGCGAGAGGCGCACGCAGATCCAACGGATAATCCCTTGGCCCATGGAGCGGATTCATGGTAGGCCTGTCGCTATCCGCCATGCAGGTGATCAAAAAGTGATCGCGGACGCTGGGATAGCGTTCCACCGTGAGTCGTTGACCATAGAGCCGCTCATCTGGGGCATCATAGACAACGCTGATCTTCTCGGTCGTACAGCCACGACTCATCAATCGTGTCCGCATCGGTTCAGAAGGTACAATCAAGTGATCGCAAAAATCAACGGCAACTTCTTCCTGGAAAGCGGCGAACCGTACGAGCAACGCCTGTCTTTGCAAGTGCCGTCGAGCCATGACCTGCTCTGGCAACGCGCCGGTCACGGCGATCACGATGCGCGCGCCAATCCGTTGGGCAGGCCAGGTCGTAAGAACAAATAAGCCTGGCGCAGCGTCAACCTGCACGACATGATAGCGTCGTTGCATCTGCGCGAGTGTCACCAGCATACACGTTTGGATCCAGAACAACAGGGCGCGCAAGAAGGAGGTTGTCGGAGGCGCTTTGCCTAACGACGTTACGCGTATTTTTTTATTCGGGAATAATACACTGAGATCGAGTTGGCTGGGAGCAAAAATATCGACAGCATTACCCGCCAGCACCAGGCTCTCAGCATGACGGATCACTTGATCTCGCCGCGCCATGTCGCCTTCACGACAAATGATAGCATAAGTGGTCATGCTGCTCGCTGCCCTTGTGTCATTTCACTATGTGCTTGGTGCACAGCACGGTTGTTCCAGCTAAAATCGCGTGATTCCATGCTTGCACCATAGCATGTACTGGACCTAATGGCAATGCTTGAGGACTGTCAGCAATCGAGTCGCTACCCATCATGTGGACTCTTGATGGTGAGCGACTCGACATAGTCCCCATATTTCCAATGGGTTACCGCGTAGGTGCGAGGTCGTGCACGGCATGCTTGACTGCCAGTGCGACGCGTTCTACCTCGGCATCCGTTAATTCCGCGAACATTGGCAACGAGAGAATCTGATCGGCGTAGGCCTCCGCGACGGGAAATTGTCCTACTTTATACCCCAGGTGAGCGCACATCGGTTGAACATGCAACGGCACCGGATAATGAATGCCTGACTCAACATCAGCCGCCAATAGTCTTGCCTTGACGGTGTCACGTTCTGGTGTGCGGATAACATAAACATAATGAACGGGGGTGTAATCAGATTCCGAGAAGCGTGGAGGTGTCGCCACGACCCCCTCTAACAGCGCATCATACTGAGCGGCAATCTCGCGACGACGCGCATTCCATGCTTCGAGATGACGGAGTTTAATGCGTAGAATCGCAGCCTGGACTTCGTCCAGTCGCGAATTATAGCCCGCCTCCACATGGATGTAACGATTAGCGGGGTCAGCAGCATGCTGGCGCAACATGCCGACACGTCGAGCAATGGCATCATCATTTGTGGTAAAAATACCGGCCTCGCCAAACGCACCGAGATTCTTCGAGTAATACAGACTGAATGCCGCGGAATCCGCCAGGCCCCCCACGGGTTTGCCTTTGTAGCGTGCCCCCTGGGCTTGAGATGCGTCTTCTATGACTACGATTCCATGGGGCCGCGCAATCGCGTTGACAGCATCCATATCTGCTGCCAGGCCGTACAAGTGCACCGGAACAATGGCGCGAGTACGCGAGGTTACCGCCGCCGCTGTCTGTGCGAGATCCAGATTATATGTCGCGGGATCGTTATCCACGAAGACGGGTGTCGCACCGACTTCCAAGATTGCCTCCACAACCGCCGCGAAGGTATTCACAGGAGTGATGACTTCGTCACCCTTGCCAATGTTATAAGCGCGCATTGCGAGTAACAACGCATCCGTGCCATTATCTACACCGATGGCATGCTTCGTCGCGCTCAAGGTCGCCCATTCTTGCTCGAAAGCGCGGGTGTTTGGCCCTAAGAAGAGCTGCATCTCTTGAAAAACAGTATCCAACGTCGCGAGGATCTCCTCACGTAACGGAATGTATTGCCGACGCAGGTCGTTCAACCTGATGCGATCAGCCATGTTGTTCACTCCTCACTTCCAACTCAGTACCACCACTATCTAAGACTGAAAGTCATGGCCCCACACTTGAACATCATGGGGTAGACACGGTGGGTACCGGTGACACAATCTATTGACGAACAGCGAAGGGCTTCTGGGCCGCTTGAAGCGAGATCCGCGAGATACTATCAGAAGGGCATTAGCCCCTTGGTAGCCACTGCACTCGCGAGGGGATCGGCAGGATGCAGAAAATGGCGCCTTTCTCAAATCATCGAGCTCGTGGCTATCGATCCACGATCGATGTCGTTCAATCCCAGAACAACGGGATGTACTTGCTACCTTCGATGATCGATTCATGCGCCGCCTCAAGAATACGCACGATCGTACGTCCTACCTCGCCATTACTACGAGGGAGCGAATGTTGGCGAATAGAGTCGGCAAAGTGCTGACATTCAACCGCCAGTGGCTCTGCCCCTTGTACATATGGGATGACAATCTCCCCATAACGATAGGAGAGTTGAAATTCACCGTAGGATGTGGCATAAGTCGGGCGATCGACCCCGCGGTCATAAATCTTCAGTTTTTCATTACCAGCGGTGTCATCATAAAGGACCATGCGACGATCACCGACGATTGTGAAACGCCGATCTTTGTTGGGGTTCAGCCAGGAGACATGGACGTGCGCGGTGATGCCATCGCTATACACCAGATCCATGTAGGCAACATCGAGAATATCGTCATGCAGATGTGCCGAACCGCGCGCGCTGACCGCGCTGGGTCGCATGCCGAGGACAAAATTGATGATCGAGAGGTCATGCGGCGCCAGATCCCAGAGGACATCCGCGTCTTTGCGAAAAATGCCCAGGTTGAGGCGATTGGAGTCGACATAGAAGATCCGGCCCAGATCGCCGTCGCTGACCATCTTGCGCAATTCAACCACTTCAGGACTATACTCGAAAGTGTGTCCTACCATCAGGGTCCGTTGCTGTATTTGGGCAATCTCGATCAGTTCCCGCGCTTCTGCTGAGGTCGCAGTCAGTGGTTTCTCGACGAAGACATGTTTTTTATGCAGCAACGCGGAGCGTGCCAACGCAAAATGGCTGCTTAGCGGGGTGGCAATCAAGACCGCATCTAACTGACCCTCGATGACATCCTCGACGCGGTTCGTGACCTCAATGCGTGGGTGGTTGCGCTTAGCCTCTGCCAGGCGCTGTGACGAGAGATCTGCAACCAGTGACACTTCCGCATGCTCAATGCGTTCCAGAGAACGCAACAACAACGGCCCCCAATATCCATAGCCAATGAGCCCGAATCGCAAATAGTCATCCTGACTGGTTGCCATCGGCCGCGTTGCGGGATCGAGCTTCCCCATGACCGCACCCTCCCAAGTTGATTATGCTATGCGGGGACACGCGTTCGCTGGTTCAAACCTTGAACAGCGAGATGCAGGCGAGCAAGTTTGGAGGTTGCTACGCGTGTCAGTGAATATCAGTCTCCAATAGTACCGTATTCCCTGAGCATTGTCTACCGTTATCGCCCACTTCGCTTAAAAACTACTAAGAAAGTCAGGAGAATGAGTTTAAGATCTAACCACATGGTCCCGTCGGTCACATAGTGGAGATCCATAGAAACCAGGGTCTCAAAATCCACTATACTCCGACCATAGACCTGCCAGATGCCCGTAATACCTGGTTTGACGAGGAGCCGGTAGCGATGACGGTAACGATATTGTTCCACTTCGTAGGAGAGGGCAGGTCGTGGTCCTACCAGGCTCATCTCGCCGCGCAGCACATTGACCAGTTGCGGTAACTCATCAAGACTGGTGGCGCGCAAGAGCTGCCCGACGCGTGTAACGCGGGGATCGCGCGCCATCTTGTAGAGCTTTTGCCCATTTTCTTCATCGACCGTCTCACCCTGCAGAAATTTTGCGGCCATTTCTCGATGAATGCGATCATCACTGTCACTGCGCATGGATCGAAATTTATAGCAGGTGAAGAGGACCCCACCCTCACCGACACGTTTCTGGGCGAAAATTGGCCAACCAGGTGAATCGAGACGAACAATGATGGCGATGATGACCATGAATGGTGCGAGGATCGCAAGGCCTATCAGAGCGACAAAAAAATCAAAGACGCGCTTGAAAGCGTAGCTTCGTCGTGAGCGAGGTACTACCGCGGGAGGCAATATCAGAATATCGCTTTTCCTCCCAGCCTCTGAAGAATGTTCCTCAAGCCAACGCGCCGCTTCATTCAAGCGATCTATTTGTTCCTCGAGTTGTGCGGAACGCGCGGACGCAGCCGAATCTGAGGGATGCATAGCGCGAATCCTCCTCGAAACAGATTTGCAGGTGTTCCACCGGTACTACCCCATGGGAGTGGCAACAACTCTTAGCTTTGCAAGCAGCATAGCATAGGACGTTTGCGACGGTCAAGAAAACCGCCAGATATGTCGACGATGCATAGCTATGACCACCTTGAATACAACATGATGAGCTGAAAGATCTTACTGCAATCATGATACCAATTTCATTCTGGTTTTCAGGTTGTTTTCAGGTGGAGATCAGACGATAATACGGAAGGTCGTTCACATGCTCTCTCTCATCCATACCAGTTACCTGCCTGGATCAGTGCCGATGGTAGCAGGCTAGCACAGCGTCACTGTGAAGGAAGGAATTATGATACCTTCGCTGCTCATGATCGAAGTTTGCTTCATCATCGGTTGTCTGGTAATTCCATGGAATTATCAAATGTTCTGGTATGACCGTATGCTCGCCTGGCTGAGGATTCCACTCCGATCGGCCATGCAAAATCAAAATCAGGAACAGAAAGCACCTGAAGTTATCGAGCAGGTTCCATCCACAGCAACAACGCCCGAGATAAACCCCGAGCGTGGACAACTTCACCGCTCCCAGTGGCCTGCCCCCCCTGCCCAAGCGACGCTGGCTGATCTTCGCGCGCACATCGCGACAAACTGGCCATCGCTGATGGCACGATGGCGTGCATTCGCCCAGAGTATCATTCGGCAAATGAGCCATCGATTGGCGTTTTTGAGCCGTCGGGCATTCCCTGGTGCGTTCATGCCTGGCGGTCGGCAGGGATCGCGCCGCATGTTGGTTGAATCACATCGGCGGACCGCGTCTGCCGAACGTGCCGAACGTGCGGAACCGACCAGAACCTCCGAGGTCGCTGCGAGGACGCTTCCCAATGACACAGCCCCACATTTGCTCGCCAGTGCCAATGCCGAAGTCCATGAAGCAGTTGGCACGACGCCCCCTGTCATCGTGGCAACTGCCAGCGCACTACCGGTTAGCGAAACTTCCCCCTCCGCGGCGCGCCAACCCATTTCAACGACTTCACCAGGCACTCGTAAGCGCAAACAGCGAATCACTCGCATCATCAGCGCTACACTTGCTGTGATTATCATCGCCAGCGCCGCGACCGGGGCGATCATTGCGCTGCAAGGCTATCAGGAATATGTGTCGTTCAAACAGGATGCGAGCGATGCCATCAGCGCCTTGAGCAGCGTGACTACATCCCTGGGAATTTCGGGGAGCCATCTTCCTAAACAGCCTGTGAGTGCTCAGCAAGAGTCGCAGATTCAGGCAGATCTCGGACGTGCCAGCCACGATCTTCAAGAGATCACCGCACGACTGGCATCGCCCGATCTCCCATTACAGATTGCTATGCATGACCCGGCCATTGCTTTGAAGCTCCGATCTGCGTTACTCCTCAGCGGCATTGGCATTGATGCCGTGCATATAGCCGCGCTCTGGCTGGCGCCGACCATAGCGACACTCAATGCTGTGACGGGTATCGCGTTGCTGGGTGGGACGGCGACAGGTGCGGGTTTGACGACCTCCGATCTGGATGCAATGCGCATTGCGCTGGAACAGACCACTGCCCCGCTCGCCGACATTATGGCTATCGTGCAATCGACCCCGCCATCGGTACTCTTCGCAGCGCTTGACGCCAAACAACAGGCGAAAGTGACGCCTATTCTCCAATTGCTGCCTCGCATACCGACGCTGCTCGACCAGTTGGGGCAGTTCTTGCCTGTGGCTGGCGCTGTGTTGGGTATCGGACAACCCGCGAATTATCTGATCATCACAATGGATCCATCGGAGATGCGGGCCAGTGGAGGATTTCAAGGGAACTACGCCGTGCTCTCCGTTAATGGCGCCCAGCCAGGCAATCTCAGTTTACGCGATATCTATCTGGTAGATAATCCACAGAAAGTCGTTTGTGGTCAATCCCCGGTCGTTGTACCGCAACAATATGCGACCTGGTGGCCATTCTGTCCATTTGGCTCTCGCGACGCCAACCTTTCACCAGACTTTCCCACGTCGGCACAGCTCACCTTGCAAGCCTTTCAGGAGCTGGGTGGGAATGTCTTGACCGATGCGCAAGGCAATATCACCGCAACGCAAGTCCCGATGACGGCTATGATTGCCATACAACCTACGATTATTGAGCAATTGCTACGGATCACCGGCCCTATTACGGTTGGTGCACCTTACAATGTCACGGTGACGGCAGATAATGTCCAGGCACTGATTCACTATTATCAATTGACCAACGCGGGCCGAGCGGTTGGCGGACAGGCCGGTGCGGGTAATACGCTTTCTAGCGCGAATAAACGCTTCACCGCGTTGCTTGGTCGCAGCTTACTGGCCAGCGTGAAGACGCTCTCGCGGACGCAATTACTACAATATGCCCAGCAGTTATTTGCGGACCTCGCCACGAAGGATGTGCAAGTCTACTTTACCGATCCCGGCGCCGAAGCCTACTTTTCCAGCCTCAATGCGACATCGGCGATCTATCGCGGATCGGAAGACGCCTTGATGATGACGGTGACAAATATCAGTGGCAACAAAGCTGATATGTACTATGGTGTCAATATCTACGACACCATTCAACTGGATAGCCAGGGTGGTGCCAGCCATGCCATGACGGTCTATTCGACGTGGGATCCACCGGTGATCACCAATGGTTATGATGCCAACGCCGTCTACAACGTACTGTATGACGCGAATAGCGCCGAGTACAATGGGCTGTTCTTGCAGCAATATGACCGTTTCTATCTAGCCCAATCAGCAATCACTGATCAAGCATCGGGCTTTTCGGTATCTGGCCTGGTCAACGACTATCGCACTACATCACAGTCGGACGAGGCAGGTCGCGCGATGTACGGATCCATCTATATGTTGACGGGGAATGCCGCCGACCAACCAGTGACCTGGAATGTGCCCGTCATCCAGATGTCCTGGCAAGCACCACATGTATATACACCGGGGGAAGTGTATCGCCTGCATCTGGAACGTCAGTCTGGGCTCGCAGAGTCCGTGCACCTGACCATCATGCCTCCGCCTGGCTGTAGTGGCCCAAACTTTCCGTATCACTTTAATGGATCCTTCACAAGCGATATCATCATTACGGTGCCAACTGCTGCCTGTCAGGCAGCGGGCTGAGCCAGGAAAGTTGGTCAGATGCTTGCGATGAGACTGCTAATCATGCGCACCAAGCCTAGCAGATGAGACGCTCTGGTGTTATCTGTTTGTCTGCCTTGCTCGCTTCTGACGGGTATGATAGGATAGGCCTGACGATATGTCCAGGACAACGTGGGGATTTGATTGGGGGGAGTTCAGTTGGATAAACGCAAGGACCGTCAACAGCCCGGGGGGTCGGCGTTTAAAAAGCCTGGCCCCCAACCAGGAGATCGCCAGAACGCTGGGACATCACCTCCCAAATCGCCCGTTCGTCCGCCGAATGGCACCCCACCTCCCAAGCTCTCACCCGGTGTCCGATCTTCTGGTGGCATCAGCCCTGCTGGTTCAGCCCACTCAGGGTCGCAATTTAAACGTCCGGTGGGGCGTGATGAAGATGCGCCAGGAGCCAGCGCTGCTGGACCACCCCCTGTATCGCCGCATAATGTTGTGGAACCTGGGGCATCTATCCCTGGATCTGCCGCGACTCCTCGTGCCCAGCAGGCGGATTCCGAGGTTATGCGTGCTCGTGGTGGGTGGGATCGGGCGTGGACTCAAGATTCCTGGGAAGATGAAGCTGCATCTTCGGCCGTCTCATGGACAGAAGATGAGGCATGGGATTCATCTGAGGAGGAGAGCCGATTCCGCGACGCTTGGGGAGAGCGGCCATCCGATGATATCTACGCGTCCGTTCCAATTCGCGTTGTGGACCGACCTCGTCGCGATGTAGACCCGTTTGAAGAAAGCTGGAATGGCGCGAGCGGGATCGATCCTGTGTCTCGACAACGTCGACGGTATCGGAATGATGAAGACGACGATAGTGATCGTGGCTGGGGTTGGCAGTCCTTTGGCTATACCATGCAATCGTTTGCTCTCCATGCTGCGGATGGTTCCAAAGAAGTCTACAACAAATCGAAATTCGCCTTTGCCGCAGTGCTACGCTGGATGCGCGCGGGATTCAACCGCGAAATGCGACCTGCACAGCGTATGATCAATACGGTGCTGCTGATCTGTATCCTGGGATCTATGATTCTGAGCGGCGCTGGTATGGGGTTGGCGGCGTATGGTGATTATAAGCATCTCGACTATCTGGCAAAAGACGGCATCACCGCGCTGGGTACGATGTTTACCGACCTGGGCATCTCCAAGAGCGCGAACGGCAAACGTGCTTCGACCGCACAGGTCCAATTGGCGCAAGCTGATTTGAATCGTGCCACCCTGGATTTCCAGATTGTTCACAACGAACTTACTCATCCTGATCCGATCATTACGCTGGCCGGTAAAATCCATTCCTTGCGATCCAAGCTCGACAGTGCGCTCGTCTTGAGTAGTGTCGCTGATCAGGCTATGCAGCTTTTGCAGACCCTCTTTCCGACGCTGACGGTTGTGGCGAATATTGTGGCAACGTCACCCCTCTCCATCGGTGCCACTCCTACTACGACGACCCAGACAGGACCACCTCAGGCGCCCTTACTCACTACCACCGATATCTCCACCATTCAACAAAATTTAACGGCCGCGATGCCGCAGATCGATCAATTGCTGGCGACCTTCGAGGCGACGCCATTGAGCACATTGACGGGAGCGCTCAGTACCTCACAAGCAGAGAAATTAAATAAATATATTGTCTTCATTCCCTATCTCAAGCCGATATTGAGCGTTTTACAAGCGTTATTGCCCGCGGCACCGACTTTACTTGGGGTCACTAATCCTGCTAATTATTTGTTGATGACCCTGGATAGTGCGGAAATTCGTCCTGTAGGGGGGTTCCAGGGACAATTCTCGATTATTTCTGTGAATGGTGGCCGCGTCTCACCCATCACCCTGCGCGATGATTACCAGATTGAACCAGGGGCGACGAGTGCCTCCCAATGGGGCTCCCCGCAATACGGCTATGTGGCGCAAGATCCACCGGATAATTATTTCAGCACCTATAGTTGGTTCGGTAGCACCGGCCTGGGCTGGGCGATGCGCAACTCTGGCCTCTCGCCAGATTTCGCACAGTCGGCGCAATTGGCACTCCGTCAGATTGAAAGCGAGAGCAAATCGTTCGGTGGGAAGTTACCGACGAAACTCGATACCTATGGACATGTGCAACAACTTGAGCCAGCGCCGACTTCTTATGAGGGTGTCATCATGATCCAGGTCTCGGTGATCGCTCAGGTCTTAAATATCACCGGCCCAATTACCATTGGGGCACCTTACAATGTCCAGGTTACCTCAGATAATGTCGCCCAGAAGATCCACTATTATCAGGAGACGAATGCCGGTCGTAAGATCGGTACGACGGTCAGCGGATCCTCATCGGCCACGAAGCGCTTCACCGAACTCTTGAGCAAGGCGCTTGAGGATAAAGTCCGCACGATGGACAAAAGCAAACTGATTGATTTTATCTCGCTCTTTGGCAACGATCTGCGGACGAAAGACATTCAGATGTATTTTGCCGATCAAACCGCTGAAGGTGTTTTGGCCCAGTATCTGGATTCCAGTCTGATCTATCAGGGGACGGCGGATGACTCCTTGATCGTGAATGATGCGAATATCAGCGGAAATAAAATCGATCAATATTTAACCGAAGTCATAACTGACCATGTGACGCTCGATCGCTATGGGAATGCTACACACAAGCTTATCATTGAGTATCAATTCAACATACCACCCATCAAAGGGGATCCTAATCAGCCTGATAATTGTGGCGGGGGGATATTGAATGAGCAATCTGTCGCTGGTCAGGTCTATGACACGATATATAATGCGCAATGTGACCAGTACGCGCGTGATTATCGCCGCATCTATGTCAATCCGCGCGCAACGCTGATAGGATCTTATAGTGGTTTCCATACCAATGCCAGCGATGCGAGCGTTTTCACGCCCTCTTATCCGAATATGTTACCTCCATATTTAAGCGATGTTCCCAACCATGAGATCATCAGTGGCTATTATATCTACATGTGGGTGCCACAACCTGATGGCACGGTACAATGGCAGGTGCCGGATGGCGACCAAACGGTTCAGGTGGAATGGATAGTTTCTCAGGCTTATAAACCTGGTGGCACGTATACGCTCCATGTACAACGGCAGTCGGGGATGAATTTGCAGTTACATTTGACCATCACACCACCAAGTTGTGTCAGTGGAGGACAACCAACCCATTTCGACGGAGACTTCACAACAGATCAAATCTTCGTGCTCAACGTCCCAAAATGTAAATAATAGCAATGCGTGGCACGCTTCCTTGACGTGCGCGTTCGCACGCGATATACTTGGTGTTGACGGGATGTAGCTCAGCTTGGTTAGAGCGCTTGCTTTGGGAGCAAGAGGCCCCCGGTTCGAATCCGGGCATCCCGACCAAATCTCCTGGTGTTGCCAGACTTCACTCCTCGACGCTCAATACCTGGACCATTGATGACGATGGTGTGCTTGGCAGTGTCGAAGCCGCTATGGCGCCATGTTCCAACCGCAAATGATGGGTGAACGCCCGTCGATCGAACGTAATGGCGTGGCTGATGACAAAGATTTGCGGGAAACTCGCGTGGATCTGTCCCCGGGTCAGCAGGTTGACGAGCGCCTCACTGCGCGGCCCATCGAATGAACTGAGCGGCTCATCCAGGAAGATGAAACCAGGGGTCGTCCCTAGTTGTTCTGGGAGGGTCGCGAGCGCAAAAGCCAGTCGCAAGGCCAGTGAGAATTGGTCGCGCGTCCCGCCGGAAAATATGTTCTTCGCGACATAGCGTCGCGCCGCTGTATCCCAGATACGGAGCTTATAGTCCTCCGTGATCTCGCAGTCCCGATAGCGATCCAGGGTAAGCAATGGCAAGAGCATGTTGAGATTCGCTCGGGTTGTTGGGAGCACTTTCGCGATCATGCGCTTACGCGCGACCTCGATCATTTCCAACGCCACTTCTTTGACTCGGATGGTCTGGCGTAATGCCATGACCTGGGCTGTTTGTGCCTGCAGATCGATCAGGTTGAATGTGGGGATGCCCATCTGTCTCGCCATGGTTTCCAGTTGCCGCTCATGGGCTTGTAATGCCACGCGCGCATCTTCCTGACGCTGGCGGGCTGTGACGAGAGCATCAGAGGATGTATCCAGCAAACCGTAGTGTTCATGAGGAGGTGCTGGAACCATATCCACCATTCGTCCCTCCAGTTCCGCCATTGTCGACGCCAATGTCCGTTCTTCCTGCGCGAACTTGCCTATCTCCTGGTCAATTTCGGAAATCCGCTGTGTCACTCCGTCCGCATCCTGTTCAATCAGGATGGCACTGAGCCGTTCGGCCAGTTCTTGGACTTCGCGCTCGCGCGTATCCTCAGTTATACTCGAAGGCAAGCTCAGTTCTGGCACTGCCTGATGGAGATGCTCCCAGATTGCTTGCAATCTAAGACGTACGCGCTCATGTTGATCCCTGAGGGCAACCAACTGCATGGTGGGCTCAGAGCGGCGCACCCCTTGGGTGGTCAGTGCGTCCAGATCTGCTAATGTCTTGCCCAGCGCTTGTTGTGCCTCCTGAGGGTGCGCACCAATACCCAGCGAGTTACAAGTAGAAGTAATCTGATCTTGGAGTGCAGTGGTGTGCGCCGTGAGTCGTGCGTCAGATTCTAGCAAGCTCTCGAGTGTTTGTTGCGCGACATCGCGCGGGTGACTTGCTAGCCAAGCACGCATTTCGTCTGCTTGTGCTGACCTGTGCGAGACAGCCAACAGCATGTTTGCGCATTGCTCGCGGCGCAACGGCAATCGCGCCTGGCGGGCCGCGATTGTCCTGAGCGATTCCTCCACTATGTCCCTGGCTACGCCCCAGTCTGCCTGGCCCGGCGAAATGCCTAACGCCGCCGCCTGCGCAGTGATCTGCTCCCATACGGCGGTCTTTTCAGCGGTGAGCGCCGGAATCAACTTGGCCAGTTCACTATCCACGGCATCCACTCGCGCGATTTCCGTTTGATGGCTGGCAACCACCTGCCGTTCCAAACGCAGTTCGGTCATGGTCCGCTCACGCGCTTCTTGCGCTGCCTGCGCAGTTTCCCAGTCTTTGCGAAGTGTCGCGAGGTCCAACGACGCGTCGCGCGCCGGTAGGGCCGCGAGACGCCGCCGTGCCTCGTCGACATCGCGGGGGACGCTGAGTCGATGCTCATCCAACTGCGCGGCGGCTGAGTGTTGCTGCCGTGCGCCACCACCCAGATTTTCCCAGGCACGCAGGTCTGCGGCTACCTGGCGGAGTGATTCATCAGCCAGGCGGTGCGCGCTGTCAGCCGCCACGCGATGTCGCGTGGCATCCGCGACGAGCCGTCGCGCCGACACTGCCGAGACCACCAGGGCGAGCATCCCGAGCCATGCGATAGCGCCCCACCATTGATGCGCCGCAATCAGGATGGCCCCCACTATCAGCGCGGCGCCCGCGCCCGCGAGCATCGTCGTGGTGCGAGCGCGCGCCTGGACGAGCATATTGTTTGCTGCCGCGATTGCCGCTATTTGGCGATCTTTCTCGGCTTGCGCCGCCGTAACCTGGGCGGTGAGTTGCGCGCGATGCGCTGCGTCTTCAGCACCCTGCAGCCAGCGTTCAAGCGCAACTCGCTCAATTTCGGCGAGATAACCTTGACTCGAGGAATCGCTGTACGCTGGTTGAGGTTCTGAACGTCCCAATGCTTCCAATTGCTGATCTATCGCGGCGATGCGCGCTGATAATTTCGCTTGCTGATCAGCGAGCGCCGCAATGCGTTGTTGTGCGGCATCTGCCTTCTCCAGGCGCTGCATGATCTGCCCCGAGCGCGTGATGGCTTCACCCAGGCGTTCTATCTGTTGATAGCGCTGATTGAGTGTTGCCTCTTCTTCGGCGACGCTGGTCTCCTCGCTATCGATCTCTGTTGCGAGGCTATCGAGGTCAGTTTGTGCGACAGCGATTTCGCTGGTGAGTTCGTGCAATGCTTGCTGACGCGCGTCGATCTCAGAGATTGCCAGGCGAGCCTTTGACAATTCGTGAGCCAGTTGTTGTTGGGCTTCACGTGTGGTGTGGATCTCTTCGTGTAACTGAGCCAGTTCCTCAAGGTGCAGTTGACGTTGTTGGAGGAGGGGGAGTTTTTCAAGCTTCTGCTGCTCGATCTCCGAATGCTCCGCGCGAATCTGGCGCTCTGCCTGGCGCAATCTCTGCATTTCATTGAGCAAGTGTATCAACTGATCGAGGGTCTGCTGTGCGGCGGTCAATTGCGCGATGTGTTCTTGCCGTGCCCGGAGCGACTCACGTTCCGTGGTCAGCGCGGACAGTCGCGTGCTGATCTCCTGGTGGCGTCTGGCCGCTCTTGTGTGCTCGCCGCGCGCGGCCAACTGCTCCGCCAGGTCCACAGCGCTGGTAGCCGCGACGAGCTCTGCCCGTAGATCTGGAGTGGTGGCATGATGTTGCGCGATTGACAACAGTTGCTCCGCGCGTTTCAGTTCCTCGCGTTCCTCACCGGTGATTTTGTTTTGCTTGACAAGCCGCTCAAAGCGCGTCAAATTTAAGAGATGCCCTAAAGCATTGCGACGACTCTCCGCGGTCATGTCTTCGAGCCGGCCCAGTTGTTTCTGTTCGACGAAACATGAATTGAGCAATGCTTCACTCGTCAGGTGACCGAGTTCTTGCAGGACACGCGACGAGACTGCGCTGATGCTCGTGATATGTTCAGGGAGGTTACCGGAATACGTCACCGTGAGGTGCGCAGTATTATTGCCGTTACGCTTGATGCTGCGTTGCACCAGCAGGTTGGTCATGGGCGCACGATTATCTGGGTCATCAGATCCGACTTCGAGTTCCACCGTGATGACTGTTTGTTGCTTATCATAAGCAATCACACTCTCTAGCTTACCGCGCCCAACACCACCTGTCTCTTCGGTAATGAGTGGTGTGCCGTAGAGGGCGACATGAATTGCTTCAAAAAGCGAAGATTTCCCAGCCTCATTCCAACCTTCGATCAGAATAGTTGCCTGACGTGGAAAAGCGAGATCGATGGAGTGCAAGGCTTTAAAATCCTTGATAACCAATCGCCGTAGAAAGATCATGATTGACATCCTCACGCATCGTGATATTCGCTCAGAATTTTTTGTAAGGCGCTTTCAATGATCGCCTGTTCGGCAGGGTCATCCGTCGTCGCCTGCATCTCACGCGCCACCTCGATCAGTTCTTCAGACTGTGAGAGCCGCACCCCTCGCAAGGCCATTTCCTGCTCACCGCTCCAAGCGTCGTCGACAACGAGGCCGCTGGTATCCAGGGTAAAAGCCCCGATCCGCTGGTTCAAATGGTCGGCCACCGCTCGTAAATCTAACTGGTGATAGTGTTCACGAGTAATGCTCCCTCGTAGTGCTAAGCGTGCGAGTGTCGTCGCATCGCTCTCTTGCAGTACGCATTGTATCAAGTATTCCGTAGTTACGCGGGCATCATCGTTGTCTGAGAACGGCAGATCCGCCACCCGCACAGTGATCTCTGCGCGCGGTTGTCCGCGGAGTTGTTGACGATGCATTGTCCAGCGTTGCGCGCCGGTTGCCGCGGGATGGAACTCGATGCGATAAAAACCGGGGACATCCGGATGTTCGCCAAAGGTCATGCGTTCCGTCGAACCGGGGATGATCAGGTGGCGATGATCGCCGAGGTCAAACGTTTTCGCGCTATGGATATCACCCATCACAATGAGCTCAGCATCGGTATGGTCGTGGAGGGTTGCGCGCGTGAAGACGGGACCATTCGTCCCAGGCATCTTATATGCTTCATACTGCCCATGCAACAGCAACAGCACTCCGATAGCTGGGTCACCAGTGGGGTTGCCGCGCCAGTGCAGGTGCTGTAAAGGATCGCCACCGGGAGGCATGTTGGGGTCAGTTGTAAGTCCGCCGACGACAACGCGCGCGCCCTCCCACTCGATCTCCGTACTCACAATCGACCCGATCGCGCCGAAATAGTGCATTGCGCCCAGGTGTTGGTATAACGTGGCAGGGGCCATACCTTCATGTTCGGTAACTTGATGGGGTGTGTCATGGTTACCGCCAATCGCGCAGATCTGGACATCATGTTCACGGAGGCGCGCCAGACTTTGAGCGACGAAATCCCTATCCACATTACGCGGGTCGGGGCTATCGAAGAGATCGCCGCAGATGCAGAAGATCTGCGCCTGCCATGCGATGGCGTCCTCGACCGCAGCGCTGAAGCCATCGCGCAGATATTGTCGACGCTGCAATAACTTGCGTGGGGCCAGACGATCATAGTAGCGACTCAAGTGATTATCGGCAGTTGCGATGATTCGGATCATGGTAGTTCGGCGCTCCTCGCCCGTCGTGGGAGTGAATTGCTCCTCACCTAGCGTGGCGCTATGGCCAGCATGTAGGGTAGAGAATGAGCGCCATAGCTCCATGTCTTCCAACAAATCAGCGAAGGTTAATCTGTGCGCATCTCCGCAGAGGAACATCTTGTAGCGCAAGTGAAGCACGACGCCGATCTTAAGATGGCGCTTGACCTATGCTAGGATCGCTTGCCATGACAAGCAAAATGAATGGGACGATTGGGGGATGGAACAGACCGTCTCGAGAAGGTGCGCTAGGTGGTACACGAGGATACCAAGGGACAGTACAGAATGGTTTGCCGGTCGCAGCGCCTATGCCGGTGATGGTATCATAAAGTGCCATTGGCAACATAAATCCGGGAAGTAAGACGTTCACCTGCCAAAGCAGGATTCCCCAACGTGAGCGCATCATGTTCACCGAGGACAACAGCGATGGTCATAATCTATCTTGACGACTCGTTGCCAGTTGCCACAGAGGAGGGGCGTATGTTGCGTTTCATTCCCATAACCGCCGAGGAATACTCCACTTATGCGGAAGCATCAATACTTGCCTATGCCGCCGACCATGTGGTGGATGGCCGCTGGAGCGCAGAAGAATCCGTGGATCAAGCACGCCAGGAATTTGCGCAACTGCTTCCCAATGGGCCAGCAACCGAGGATCATTACCTCAAAATGCTGGTGAATGAGCGTGAAGAACGGATCGGCGTCCTCTGGTTTCATATGCACGGGACAGGCGATCGACGTTCTGCGTATGTCTATGATATTATCATTTACCCCGCCTATCGCCGCCAAGGGTTTGGCGAAATGGCCTTGCGTCAGCTGGAAGAGGTCGTTAGAGATCTTGGCGGACACCGCGTCAGTCTCCATGTCTTTGGTCATAACCAGGCGGCCTACGCGCTCTATGTAAAGTTAGGGTTTATTCCAACGAATATCAATATGGCGAAAGATCTCGCCTAAACTTGAGCGCCAAAGTATACTCACCGATCCCTGTGGTCGATTCTGGCTGTAGACCGTCGGGTGGTCGTCGGTTTCTTGAACAAGCCAGGTGAGGAGATATACTGGTTTGACACTCCCCCGCATGAACGACGGGGGCTTTCACGGCCCTTTTCTGTAAGGGCATTCCGCTGCTGATTAAGCGGCTTTATCTATTGATGAGTAATTGAAATGCTCAAGCAACTCACCAGCACGTGCTTCGAGTGCACGTAACTGTTGCTGTTGCCCCTTGTCCAGATCTGCCTTGCCCTGATGCTCAATGACCATACTTTCCATCTCAAGTTGAATCTGTTTCAGTTCAGGTATGTGCACCAACAACTGTTTGTAACATTCAATCCGTTGTTCGAGTTGCGCGCGATCGCGGTCGAGGGTATGGAGATAGTGATCGACATCATGCAAGGATGTTTGGTTTTGCTGAACTTCACGCGGCGTGCCTGATTTGGCGCGATCCTGTAGGGTTTGTCGGCTTGCTTTCACCATCGTCATACGACGCAGTTGGTGGTTCAGTTGGCGCTCGGCGAGTTCGAGTTTAAACTCTACGCGGTCGGTCTGTTGTTGAATCAGCTCGATTTTTTCCTGAGCGAGACCCAGCCATTGGGCAGGCTGCGGCGCTTTGGGTGGAGAATCTGCGGGCGCAGCGACATCAACAGATTGCTTCGGAGCAACATTGACGTTAGGACGTATGAGAAATTTCACCACAAAATAACCAAGCATTAAAATGGCAACAAGTGGCTGTAAGGGACTACCAAACAAATTGGTAATGATGAGGAGCAAGTCTTCCACCAGGGTCAACATAGCATCGTCTTGTATCCTTTCACCACGAATGTGCCAGGAAACTCAGCACGACCTCCGATTTTATGCTGTACGCGAGTGCATAGCTTCACGATCGCTGGTAATCCGACAAAGTGCATGAGATGCTCTGCTACCAATCATCGGCATAAAGCTCCGCAATCTTGAGTTTCCGAGAACTTGGATACATGCTCCGTCGCTTCGGTGCACCACCTTAATCTCAATTACCTTGCGCGTTACCCGGGATACCACGAAGGGGGTACATCGGACGAGCCACTTACCATTTTACCGCTAGCCATGGCTGGTATAATGCGATCGCGTCATGAGACGAGGAAGGAGTAGCTGATGGCAACATCCCACCGACGCGACGAGCCAATTCAAGAAAAGCTCTTCGCGGAGTGGCCAGCGGCCCCCATACCAGTACCCTCTCCTTCACCGCTGGACCCGACCACGCCCGTCACTGCCGAGACCACGCTGGCAGGCGTGGCAGTACCCTACCGTCAATATTTACAATTGAGCAACCATACACCTCATACCATCGACTGCTTTCTCTCGGATCTCCGCCTCTTCAGTCGTTATGTCGGTTCTGATACAGCGATCGGTAGAGTCACGCTTGAGCAGGTTACCCAATGGCTTCTTCATTTGCGCTGGGAGAGTGCCACCCCCCCCGCGCCCAAGACGTTGGCGCGACGCGTGACTTTTCTAAAAAATCTCTTCGGTTGGCTCTTTGCTTCGGGTACATTACCTGAATTAGTGACCGCAAACCTGGCATTCTCGCGCCCGGTACCACCGCTGCCCGAGCTGCTTTTCGAGGACGAATTGACGCGCCTTGTCGAAGCGGCACGAGTTGAAAGTCGGAGCCAATTGCTCGTGATGCTGGCCCTGGACGCGGGCTTAAAAAAAGAAGAGATTCTGGCGCTTACCACCGACCGAATTGATATCAGCGATCCGGACCACCCCACCGTCGCTGTACGGCTGCCTGGTCAGGATCGGGCACGTCGTGAGCGTCTTATGGAATTACCACCCTCGTTTACGGCAGCATGGCAACGCTACCTCAAACAATATCAACCACAAGGTATATTGTTTGATTGTACAGACCGCAATCTCACGTATGTCTTGACCAAGGCCGTCGAACGAGCCGGGATCACGAAACGGGTGACCTTACAGCTCTTGCGTGATTGCTATGCAGTCCGCCAACTCCGTGCGGGCACGTCGTTCGGAGTTTTGCGCGAAAAACTTGGTCTCTCCGATGAAGCCTGGTATGAATCACAGGAAAAATATCGCAAACTCGCTTTTCCCGTCTGAGGAGGACATCGTCCATGTCGCTTGATCCATCTCCGCTCGCATCGCAACCCACCGCATTGCTGCCACCTACCGATCCAGTGCCGCATCGTGGCGCCGCGGCCATCGGTGGCATACTGGCGAGCCTGGTGGCTATCATCGTGGTGATCGTTTCATTGCGTTTAGGCACTGAGATCCTCTTCGGTCCTGCGGGACTGCGCGCCCAATCCAACGCAATCGTCGCGTCCAGTCCATACCAGATTCAGGGATTCGATTATTACTGGCGCAAGGGCTTGACGGTGCCCACTGGTACGAGCGGAGGCTATGATAGCACCGCAGTCGCGACCAAGGTAGCCAATGATGAAGCGACCAACTACCATATGAATTCCGCGGTTGTCACCATCACACTGGACCAACTGAAATGCGATGCTGCTTCTATTCGCCCAGATAACAATATGCTCATCCAGACCAATGGTCCAGATACCTATAGCGACGATGTCTATACCGCAATGGCCCATGCTATCGCAGCAGCTGGAATGACGCCCATTTTTCGGATTCAGATCCGCATCACGAAAGATTCCAATTCCAACCCATCGCCAGCCTGTATTGGTAATTCATGGGAGATCTCGGCATCATCTGGTCAGGGCCTCCAGGTGGGCATTCTGGTCAAAGAGCATGCCTGGTTTGATAACTATACGGATGTGGTAGTGCATTATGCGCAACTCGCGCAGAAGGATGGGGTACCCTTCTTCATCTTCGGATCGAATCTGAGTGCGATCACGATCGATACCTCGGCGACGATGAAGAGCACCGACACCTATGCCAAGCCGTGGCCAGGGGACACATATATTTGCAATGGTCGACGTGAGTGTGGCTGGCGCCATGTTATCGCCGCGATACGCGGTACCACGTATCAGCACGCGACTGGCAAGGGATCTTTCACCGGTGGTGGCTATACCGGCAAGTTGATCTATGAAGCGGCAGCGCCAAGCCAGGGGAATAGCACTGGCTATGAATGGCAGAGCATTACCTGGTGGGATGCCGTAGATATCATCGGTATTGATGCGGACTACCCGATCCTCGCAACCTCGAAGGCGCTCTCCGCGCAGATGATCGCCGATGCCTGGAAGGGTGTTGGTGCGGAGATCGCACCAGACAATGCCAGTCCTGGTGGTTTACTTGCACAATTTGAGACCTTGAGTACCCAGTTCAATAAACCTGTCCTCTTCCTCCAGGTTGGCTACTGCAGCTTCTCGAACGCGAACAACCAGCCTCCAGGCACTGCGCCGAGTGGTACGACCACACTCGTCGACCAACAGGAACAACGTTTTGATATGCAGGGACTGCTGATTGCCTTCAGCGATCAACCCTGGTGGCTGGGGGTCATCTGGTCTGCGGATTATCCCCTGCTGCCACGATCAGGTATCACAGAAAACACTGTCAGTCTTGACACCTACAGCTGGCAATATGATACCCAGTGGGCAGGGGATTGTCTGACATCCGCACAATGTCCGAATCCTGAGAAATCGGCGGGCAGAATGCTGCGTGATACCTACAAAGTCAATCCGTTGCCACCACTTCAGACGTTGATGCCAGCGGCGGGTTAGTTCGCGACAAGCGGATGATCGCTACGGGGGATGGTGAGACAATATCAGCAACCGTCTACTTTGTTGAGTCAAACCCGCGAGCAGCTCGTCATCCAGCGCATATGGCACATGTGCCAGCCGCACAGGTATCCTTCATTTCACGAATCCTGGTCAAAAAACTCAATGACATGCTGGAGATTAACCGTTCTCCGGGCGGGTGGGAGAGAGAGAATCACCTGCCTGCCGTAGCTCTTATGGAGCAGTCGTGAATCAAGGATTGCCAGAACACCACGGTCCTCGCGCGATCGCAATAGTCGACCGACACCTTGCTTCAGGCGTAAAACCGCCAGCGGCAGAACGTAATCGCCGAACCAATTTTCGCCCTGCTCACGCATCTGCCGGACGCGCACCTCGTGTACGGGATCGTCCGGTGGATCAAAAGGCAGCTTATCGATTGCCACCAGCGAGAGCGCCTCACCGACGACATCCACGCCTTCCCAGAAGCTGCGAAGACCGAAGAGCACCGCGCGCTCATTCGTGCGGAAGCGCCGCAGCAGTTCGGCGCGCCCGATATCCAGGCCCTGGACCAACACACTGAAGTCATCGGATGTCAGGCGGTGATCGAGACGGCTCAGGACTTCTTTCAATGTGCGTTGGCTGGTGAAGAGCAGGAAGGCTCTGCCATGCGAAGCGCGTACAAGCTGCTCCATCTGCTCGGAGAGTTCATCGAGATATTGGCCATTGTCTTTGCCAAAAGTTGGCTCATGTCGCATGTATGGGACATAGAGCAAAGCATTGTTCTGGTAATCGAAGGTATATGGCAAGATGATCTCGCGCGCCTCGGCGACACCTACGCGCCGTTTATAGAATGCAAAGCTCCCATTGATGGCCAGTGTTGCTGAAGTCGCGATAACCGACACAACATCGAAAAGTTTATTCTTTAACATCTCCGTCACACTGAGAGGAGTCGCTGATGCTGAGAGCATACCCGTCTCGCGATTGCGGCGCGCGGGTTCCTGTTCCAGATAGTACACATAGGCGTCGGGTTTCGGATTGCTAAAAACCAGGCGTAGATCGGCGGCGAGCTGACTGGTGCGCCGCGTCAATTTATCATAGAGTTGTGCCTCGCGCTCATCTTGTTCATCCAGGCCTTCGGGCCGATCAGCACGGAGTTGGGTTGCGAGATTTACCAATGTCGTCGCCAGGCGCAGCCCTGGCTCGAATGGTGAGAGGAGTGGCTTCCGTAAGCCATTACTGAATTGTCCTTGTTGGTCACTGAGGGTACCCCAACAGAGGACGCTGGCAGTGCTCGCTTCTTCATACAATTGTTGTTTGGCATATTGCTTGAGGCGTTTCTGGGCAAGTAAAGATTCCACGCGGCGGGCGTTAACGGTCACAGTGAATGCGCGGGTCGCCTCATCTTCCAGGTGGTGTGCCTCATCCAGGATAATTGCGTCGCGTTCTGGCAGAAGCCAGCCATCCATCAACACATCCAGTAGGAGCAAGCTGTGATTGATGACAACAATCTGGGCCTGCTGAGCAGCTTCACGCATCTTGCGGACATAGCAATCACCGAAGAACGGACAGGCGCGCCACGCGCAATCATCACTCTCCGCGGCTACCCGGCCGCGCAGATAGGTGGGCAGATTATAGGACACGACATCGAGGTCGCCATCAAATCGGTCATCCTCGATGCTCTCCCCTAACTTTGCCAGTGCTTGATCCGGAATCATTCCCTGCGCATTGCGCTCATCTGCAAATTTTGCCAGGCAGAGGTAATTGCCCATGCCTTTGACCATAGCTGCGCGGACGGGTGTAATATAGCGGTGAATGAAGGGAATATCCTTATAATAAATCTGCTCTTGCAGTGCTTTATTTGCCGTCGCGACCAATACTTTCTTGCCAGATCGGACGACCGGCAAAAGGTATGCCAATGACTTGCCGGTGCCCGTCGCTGCCTCGACGAGGAGGTGCTCGCCATTGGTGAGCGAGGTCGCAACGGCCTCGGCCATCTGAATCTGCGCGGGCCGTTCTTCGTAGCCCTGCAATCTGGTTGAGAGCGCACCACCCTGGCGCAGGTCACGACTTACCTGCTCGCGTGCTTCATCGACTGGATGCATCCCAACCTCTTTCCATGACAATGCCGATAGTATAACACAGAGGTCCCCCTATTTTCTTGTGTCTGAAGTGACGCGAGCTATGTTCTGGTACACTGCTACATATGAGTGGATGCAATCCCGTGAGGTGGTGATAGGCATGCTGTTCGTAGGTATACTGGCAATCATCGTTCTAGTCGCCATCAATGGTTTTTTTGTCGCAGCGGAGTTCGCGCTGGTGAAAGTGCGTGCGACTCGCCTGGCACAGCTCGTCGCTGAAGGCCGACGTGGGGCCAGTGCGGCTGCGGAACAGGTGCGCCATCTCGACCTTTCGATTGCCGCGACCCAGTTGGGCGTCACGCTCGCCAGCCTGGCACTGGGGTGGATCGGTGAACCGGCACTTGCACAGTTCGTCGAGATTCCGCTGCATGCGCTCCCTGGTATCCTGGCGGTTGATGTCGCCGATGGGTTGGCAATCGCGTTCACCTTCCTGGCCATCACCGCTATGCAGATTGTCCTGGGCGAACTGGTGCCCAAAGCCATAGCCCTGCAACGAAGTGAGCGCGTCGCCCTCTGGATCGCCCCTGGGCTGGCTGTCTTTCAGCGCGTCTTTCACCCATTTATCGTGTTGATGAATAGTCTTGGCAACCGCACCGCGCGCATGATAGGCTTTCAACCTTCCTCAGAAATTACGAACGTGCATTCGGCTGAGGAGATTGAGATGCTCGTGATTCAGAGCCGCGAAGCTGGCTTGCTCGATCAACGAGAAGAAGTCATGCTCCGACAGGTCTT
>DAIDHM010000162.1 GCA_027459705.1 Ktedonobacteria bacterium
CTGTGTGGCGGTCGCGACCGTCCGGGCAGTGGTTCGCAGTGGCCGTTTTGCTGCGCGCTTTGCCTTCTTTCCGCCTCCTACCCGCGCTGCCTTTCACCGTAAGGTCGCTTAATTCTCGCTGACAACTCTTGGATGCACCCGAGCGATCGACATTCACGCACCAAATGAGAACATATGTTATAATTTTGCAGAGGGATCAATAATTGCTATTGCCCTCAGCAACAATAGGCGAACGCCAGAGCATCGTGCGTCGTCACTGGCGAGTTTTGACGATGAAGAAAGGGTTGCATCGCATGTTTACCAAAGTGGGGACCATCACTGTCGGCGTCACCAATCAAGATGAGGCGCTGGATTTCTATGTCAATAAGCTCGGATTTGAGAAGATTCAGGACGAGCCCATGAGTGAAACTGAACGGTGGTTGGAGGTTGGGATCCCGGGCGCCCAGACCCATATTATGCTCGGTCTGCGTGGGCAGAGCGGGAGCAACCATACGGGTATGACGGGATTTGTCTTGCATACGGACAACATCGAAGCGACCTGCGCGCTTCTGAAAGAACGTGGCGTGACATTGACGCAAGAGGTGATCACGCAACCATGGGGGAAATGGGCGCAACTTGCCGATCCTGATGGCAATGAATTCGGCATCTGGGCGCCTGCCTGGTAAATCCGGAGGATCGCGCGCAGATGCCCTGCCGATGGTGCGGCATCTGCGCGTGCTATCGCGCCTCTTCAGCACTTGCCCAAATTGCTGGTGGCTGGATGGTTGCCGGAACCGTCCGTGGCACAAGATATGCACGGCGAGCAAGTGCACACGCCAAGGATGTGCGTGTGACAAAAAGGAGAGAGCGAATGGCACCAGAGCGATGGAACCCTCTGCAAGAACTGGCCCAGGCGCGGGCGACAATTGACCGGATGATCGATGCAGTCAGCCGATCACCTGTCACCACGGCTGCTGGGGATCAGTATCAGTTCGTGGCAGGACAGCCCATGTTTCCGATTGATGTTGCAGAGTCATCAGACGGCTATCATGTGTTGGCCTCGCTGCCCGGCGTCGACGCCGAACATCTGCGCATTCAAATCGCGGGAGCGACCGTGATGATTCAAGGAGAACGAGATCAGCAACGGATTGCGCAATCCACTACTGAACATTGGATCCTCCGTGAGCATCATATGGACGCCCTTTTTCGCACCTTTACCCTACCCATGCCGGTCGATGCCGATCAGGCAATCGCGCAACTGGAGCACGGAGTCTTGACTCTGTCACTCCCGTTCGCCGAGCCAGCGGCCGCTCCCCGGTATATTCCCATCACCACCGGATCCACCAGCGCGTCGCTGCGTTCCAATGATCATGCCGAGGACACCGGGAGTGCTGCTCCTGAATCCGCGTCAATCGCTCTCGAAACGGATTTCGCTCCCGTGGAGAGTGACGAGCAAGAGCTTCCCATCATGCAAGTCGAAGACGACCTGCCGGGTGCAATTGCCATTGACGCGGATGCAGGAGATCCTACCACTGGAACTGCATCCGATGCGGAACTCGTGTCCCTCACGCATGATGTAGCGCTGCTCATCGAGGATACCGTTATGGAGTCACCCATCACCGCGACTGAGGCTGTTCCTGGTGCCCTGGCCGATGTCGCGCTGACGGCTGTTTCTGCCGCGGATAGCCCGCAGCCAGCGGACGATTCGCTCGCAACGGCAACCCTCGATGTCATGGAATCACCAGCGAATACCCTCGCTCTCGAAGCCGACTTAGTAGCACATCAACCAGACGTCATCGAGATGACCACCCTTCTCACTGCCGAACCCGAAGCCGGAAGCCAGCTGGACGTGTGCCAGTCCGAGGACAATCCGGAGACAGTGGAAGATCCGCGAACATCCGAGACACCGCTGGACAGTGACGCGATCCTGGTGGAAGCCGAAACCATCCTGGCACAGGCTGAAGCACGCGTCATACCGCTTGAAGACCCCGAATCGACAGAGCTCTCGTCGATGATGGTGGCAGACGCCAGCGCGTTGTCATTCGAGGAATCTCTTGCCTTACCCCAGGATGCGGATCAGCATCTGGTAGCAGCCTCGGTGGAATTCCTCGCCGCGGAACCGGTCATAGCGACAGGACTGGCAGATGAGGTATCCATGATAGTGGATGCTCCGCCGCCAACGGAAGATCCACAAGCAATTGAGACCCCCGCAACGGATGCCACAACTTTTATGGCTGAGGATACAACGGAACCATCAGACAATACGCAACCAGCGGATGGTTTAGATGGTATCGCTTCTCCACAGTCAAGCGCTGATCTAGAAGAAGCCACCCCGCTTGCGCCAGTGATATCCGCCGAATATGCGGACCTCGATGTCCTCGGCGAGGCAGTGGTGGATATTTCAGGAAACAGTGCTGAGGAAATGGCAGAAGAATCGATCGAGACGAGCGAAACTTCAGCTATCGATGGCAGTACGATCGTCGCCAACGCAGCTGAGGAATAGCTCATCAACACCCGCCAGCGTCGCCGCCCAATTCCGGAATTGGACGGCGGCGCTGGCGCCGTGCAGCCAGGTCGAAAACGCACCCACGCGCCACCATGTCACCGAATGGCGATGCCACCACTTGTTGCGATGATGGCACTTCGATCAAGCTCGCGCCTGTTTCGCCTCATGCTCTGACAGATTGCGCGCGTCGTCGCGCCCGGGCAACCGCCTGCGCCAGGCGTAACAGCGCCAGCGCCGCGACCGCGACCGATCCTGTCACATAGATTGCGGTCATCCACGGCGTTGTACTATCAGTACCAGCGATGAGACCGTGCGCGGTGAGCGCAACGAACGCCACCAATGAGAGATAATGCAGACTGCGCCACAGGCCATACGAGAGCCATCTCCGTAGCCATGAGGTGCACGACACCACAAGCAGGCATTGAGACCTCCGGAAAGCAGGAGGGCCGACGTTGCCGCCGGCCCTCTTAAGTGCCCTCAGCCAGGGACAAGTTCAGCCCGTCGTGTCGAAGATGCCGCCGCAGGCGCGCTCG
>DAIDHM010000173.1 GCA_027459705.1 Ktedonobacteria bacterium
CTCCTGCTCCATCGCGCGGATCTGGCAAGAAGTGAAACGCCGCCATAAGCGTGCGAATCATCGCCCGGACTGATTTCAGTTCATATCAAAGGCAGCGCCCGGAGAAATGATGTAGCTTGCGGCAGTGCCATCACGCGAGCGATGCTTTTGGGCGATTGCCCAGAAACGTCGCGATATACCACGAATTGCCCGCAGGATCTTGCACACCCGCTGATCTTTCACCGTATTCTTTATCCTCGACCGGATAGAGCGAAGTCCCACCTGCCGCCAAGGCGCGTGCATAGGCGGCATCGGTATCCACGACATAGACATGCACCGCGCAGACCATCGGCCCGTACGTCGCGTTGGCCTCTGACAGCTCCAGCATCGAATCGCCAATGCGAAGGGCGACATAGCCAATCGTCCCGTCGTCCCGCAGATTCCGGTCTGATTCTACGGCCTCGAAGGCTGTTTTGAGGAAATCCACCAAGCGCTCCGCGCCATGCACCGTCAAGTAGGGAATGATCGACTGGAACCCCTCTGGCTGGTATGCTTGCGTCATAACACCAATCCTCTTTCAAGTAATCAGAGCATTGAGTTTACCCTTGCTCATGCTCATGTCAGGAGCATACATCTTAATTCTTATGATGTATTGGAAAAAATCGCCATAGGTGCCGTATTTCAGATTGTTCAACACGCGCATTGGTCAGAGCTCTGCGACATGGTTGCGATGGATCGTCTTTAGTCGAAGATAGGTCGAAGGGGTCATACCAGTAAAGAGACGGAAATCATGAATGAAATGCGCTTGATCAAAATATTCACTCGCGCCCAGCAATTCTTGCCAATGGGGTGTATGGGCGAGATGCAGTTTGTGCAAGAGCTGTTGGAATCGGATGATGCGGGCATATTGTTTGGGAGATAGCCCAACACTCGCCTCAAAGACACGTAGCAAATGCCGTTGGCTGAGTCCGATGTGATCGGCAAGGACCGTAATCGAGCCTGGGACGTGACGATGACGCAAGAGTTCAATGGCATGCGTGACACCAGGATGGGGCAGAGCAGCATAGTTGAAGCGTTGCAGGAGGGCTACTTCCATGATTGCAAAGAGGGCGCCGGGCGACCGAGCCGCGGCGAGTTGGTCAGAGATCATCTCGGTAAAATCGCCCCACAGGTCTGCGAGGCACAAATGGGTATTCTGTAGCTCGCGAATGGGGATGGATAAAAAGGGATATGCGCCGCCTGGTCGAAAATGTATACCCAGAATCGGCCCAAGACTTTGGGTGTCGATCAAAAAATGCTCCACATAGGGGCCAGCAACGATGGCACGAGCGAATGCCACGCTGCTCGTTGGTGCAGAAGCAGACGCTATAGTCAACGATGCGGTGTGCAGATGGAATACCAACTCAGTGGTTCCGGTAGGAATGATGCGCTCTTGTGGCGTGGACGGTTGATATGTGTCATACCACCACATCTGCTCAATGTAATTTGCTAGCAATCCACCTGGACGATAATACTGGTAGGTCATCGCACTTCATCCTCCAATATGTGACGATGGTGAGGATCGCCCATCCTGACCGTTCGAATGATCACGACCAGCGCGGTGTGCGGCAATGCCAGCTACCGACCGCAGTCGAAGACAACATCAGACTGGGTGCAGAAAACCCTGTTGTTCAAATCAAATCCGTTAACCCATCTCAATGAGTATACGCGAAGATTTTGCTATGGGCTCCATTTGTATAGGAATACCGCGCAGTGTCGGTGAATATCATGAGGAGGACGACTCGCAGGCTATATCTGCGCTGACGGATTGTAAGTATGCTTATTTTCAACTGCCTCTAGAATGAATTGAACTATTGAATCTTTGTTTCTCTTATTTGGCTTTGGAAGATCGGGATTTTGGGTTTCTACAACTCCAACCATTTCACGCAATGTATGCATAGTGAATTCTCTAAGCGCAATTGCCAACTGTACACTTCCAAAAACCTCGTGAAGAAGGTAAGGATCCGGGCTCGAGTATGGATTGATTATACGCATGTCGATTGGCTTTAGCGGTACCAGATTATCGAGCAAGGATTTTTTTTGCCGACCTTTTTGTATTGTTGCTGTATTATCTTTTTGCTTTTGATGTTTAGCTCGGTTACTAGTTGAACGCGGCGCATTCAATTCTTTTTTTGGAACTATTTCATCTAAAATCGCCTTTACTTTTTGGGCAAAATGGGGATTATTTATAACCTCCTCTGCGCCAACTTCAGCTAGTGCAAGGGCTACATACTTTAAGTCGGTAGATTTTAATGAACTGTAGCCAAGTGCTTGGCATAGTTTTTTTGTCGCTTGCCCACTACGCTCTTGAATCGCTGATTGATTACTAGTTGCCGTTGACATATTCTTCAATCTCCTTTACTACTTCAATATACGCAGCAAACGCTTTACTTGCAAGCCTATTTGCTGCCTTCTCTATTGTAACATCAAGTGGGATTTTTGTGCTTAATAGTTTACTCTGGCTGGCTCTAAAGTACGTAATGTATTGAGGTAGGTTGTCATTTGAAGCGGCATCATCATTCCAATGAGTTACCAACCCGCCAATGAGTTTAGGAGCTTCCCCTACTAATGCACCCATAGTTCTTGCGGCATTTATCATATTTCCTGTTCCTCTAAGAGAAGATGGGCGTAGGCGTATCGGAGCAATGATAAAGTTGGAAGTCGCGAGCGCTAAACGAGTGAACATAGAAATTGCAGGGGGCGTGTCAATTATCACCCAGTCAAAGAAGTTGCTATAAACGCCAGAAGCACTATAGAAAGTTCTATAAAAATCACGTACAAATTCAATTTCTTGGAGTGGCTGACCAAAACTTCCTGCATCGACTTTACCCAGCTCTGGTGATGAGGGGATAATATAAATTTTGCCATTAGGATCAACTTGCCTAACTAATTGATCAAGGTTAACGGTTTTAAAAAAGTAATCTTCTAGATGTGGGAGTCCAGAAACATCGGTACTAAGCCCAAGGATCCGGTCGCTTAAATTTGCTTGTGGATCGAAATCGATCAGCAAAGTACGCTTACCTGATTGAGCAAATGCATGCGCCAGATACTCTGCTGTTGTGCTTTTGCCTACACCACCTTTGTTATTTCCAATCACTATAACCTTGGTCTGAAATGGTTTAATATTCTTGATATCAAATGAGTGAGAAAAAGCATCCGGTGAAATAAATCCTCCCTGCTTGACGGTTTGTTTGGGGACAGAGCCACTAATATACTCTATATACCTTAACCATTGTTCTCCATTAATTAATCTTACCTTATTGTTTGTATTTGCCATCTGTATGGCAGGATTATTGAAATTGCTTGTTGTTATTAGATACGCAGGGGTGTTTCCTCTGACCGCTGGAGCACCCATAAGCTTCTGCACTGTAGGGGCACCGACTAAATGATCAGGGTTGTACCGCTTAATTTCAATTCCACCTGATTTTTGGCGAGATATTATCGGATGATAGATTTCTATATCGACTCCCCGTATAAATCGGAGAGCAACATCAGAGGTAGTAAAACCTGCTTTATGAAAAATATAGGTCACAAATTTTTCAAATGAGCGAGGAGCCAGCTTTAGCATTTCATGTAGAGTAGGGTTTGCATAGAGTGAATCGAAAAGTGGGTTCCCCTGGAGATTCGTTAACATTATGCCTCCCTCACAAACAATTTAGCCGCTGGTTTAGTATAGATCTCAGCATTTAAATGAAGCAATTCAAACAATCGTTCAAGATCGACATTGGAAGCTGGGGAATCATAGCTGATGTGGGAGAACCGATCCTACCAGCGTGTTAATTGTCGTTGACTCTACCAAACCAGGATCTTTGCTTCCATCTGGTTCTACCTAAAGGAGAAAACGCTGATCCAGATCCAGGTTAACGTCAGTATTGGATAAGGAACACCTCCTGGTATACTTGGGATACGAAAAACACCCGAAACCAGGAGGACCTACGATGAGTATACTCGAATTGTTCTGCGACGTGGACGACTTTGTCCAAGAGTACTGGGAACCATGGGAACAAACTCTGGTGCAGAACGGCAAGCAACGCCAACGGGCGCATGAAATGCACCCCAGTGAAATCATGACGATGCTGATCCACTTTCACTAATCCTATATCCGGACCTTCAAGCATTATGACACGCAGTATGTCAGCCAGCACCTCCAAGCAGAGTTTCCGCGGCTGCTGAGCTATCCGCGGTTCGTGGCTCTGATGGACGACTATCTGGTCCCTCTCACCGCCTCCCTGCAAACCAAGTTTGGGACCCGTACCGGTCTGCGTTTCCTCGACTCGACGGCGCTCGCCTTCTGTAAGAACCCCCGCATTCCCCAGCATCGGGTCTTCGCCGACCTGACCAAACGCGGGAAGACGTCTACAGGCTGGTTCTTTGGCTGCAAACTGCACCTGACCGTGCATGATCAAGGCGAACTCCTGGCCTTTGCCTGACACCGGGCAATGTCGATGATCGGCGTCCTGTCCCCAAACTGGCCACCTCTCTACTGGAGAAATTGATTGGGGACAAAGGCTATTTGCCTCAATCCTTGTTTGAGGAGCTCTATGCCAAAGGTCTCCACTTGCACACGCGCATTCGCAAGAACATAAAAAATGTCTGATGCCCCTGCTCGATAAGGTCCTGATCCGAAAGCCGGCGGTCATTGAATCGATCCATGATCAACTCAAGAATATCAGCCAAATCGAGCACTCACGCAATCGCAAACCCACCCATTTTCTGTTGAATTTGCTTTGTGGCTTGATTGCTTATTGCCTCCAACCGACCAAGCCTACCATGAGCCGCGAGATCACCGTCGATCTCGCGGCTTAACCGAGACTCACGTTGAATATCCATCCTACCCGATGTGCCAGCAAACAATGCGTTTCATCGGGCACGTCGAACCGAGGGATTAGGCCTGGGTTGAGGGATGAATCTCTGCTTTTGTTTGCGTTCTTTGGAGGAAGGTGACCATGTGTGGGCTGGCAATTTGATGGCGCATTGATGATCGCCAGCCCATAGCAGGGCATATCCTTTCCCGTTAAGGGCAATGGCAGCATCTTCGGACTGGTCAATGCGAGCCAGTGCATGGCGCTAAATCCACAGACTGGAGCGGTACACTGGCAGATCGCCGCCACAAGTCCTGGTGCTATTTCGGTCGCGATTGATGTTCCAGCTTCAGGTTGGTGTATTCTGCCCCACACCCTTGAAGAAGGTATAGCAGAAGACACCATCAGTTTCGGCTGTTCTATACAGGTCGCGTATCCCAGCATCGAAGTCATTGGGTGTGGTGATACCAGCTTCAATCGCGGAATGTCCAATGCCCGCAATCATAGCCGTGAATGTCTTCCTGATGAAGCCATCGATGAGGTCGGGGCGACTCGCATCTACATATACCACTCGCGGTGTCACGTGCACCATTGCGAGTCCTGCGGTGACCATCAAAGGATAGAGTTGCCGCCCAATTAACGCATTGCCGCCCGCCATCTGCTGCAGTGTGACCTGGCACTGGATGGCCCGGTGGGCAGCATCGCTGTCGGGATGGAAATAGGTCGAACCGTGGTCGCCTTCAATGACCGTCAGCGTGCCGCCAGGTTTAAGCAACCCTTTGAGCAGCATCAACGCTGCTACTGGCTGTGGTAGATGCTCCAAGACAAAGCAAACGAAAACATGATCGAAGGAGGCGGGAGCAAATGGCAAATTAAAGATATCAGCCTGCTGGAATTGAACATTGGTGATCCCCGCCGTTTCTAATCTCCGTTTGGCTTCTGCGACGGATACGGCAGAGATATCTATCGAAGTGAACTGTGCGTCTGGGCTACGTTGCGCGAGGGTGATGGTCTGCGCCCCCACACCACAACCCGCCTCAAGAACGACGCTGCCTGGCGGATAGAACGTGTCGGAATGCAACAGATCAACCAACGTACCAGCCTGAGCCTGGAGACGCTCATGCTCGTGTGGTTGATAGCCATGCACATATGCCTTGTTCATCATAATCCCCCCTTCGCATACCCTGGACTACCTCTTAACTCATTATCCTAAACTCGGCCGACTGCTGGAAATTTCGATTAAACAATAGCATGGTTGAGCGGTGTAGGCAAGGGATCCCAGCCATTATGCCAGGGCCTTCTCAAAGTCAAAAACCAAGGAGACGGAGAGCACGATGGGCAAAAGCCCCAAAATAGCGTAAAGCCGACGCGATGCAGGTCCTGCCCTGGAGGCGAAACAGGTTGGTCAAACCGTTGCGCAGAGCGGCCAGGGCGTGTGAAGCGTGCCCGATGGCGACCTGGCACGCATCGCGTTCCCAAGTCACATCTCGGACATGATGCACTTGGTTTTCCACTGTCCAGTGACCTCGCCACAACCGCTCCAAATCCGCGGCTGAGGCAAGCTCGGGCGGCACACTGGTCAGGGCATAGCTGACCTGCGAACGCATCGCCGTTCCCTGGAGAGTCCAACACTCCGTCACGCGTCGCATCGCCTGGCAGGCTCCTGGCCAAAGGCCAGGCAGATGGGTCATTGAGCTACGTTCGAGCGTGCGATGCTCATGACGTCCATGCTGGTGGGTGCAGGTACGATGGATCGTCACCAGCTCCTCAGGCCAAGCCGGTTCAGCAAACCATTCCTGCAGCGCCTGATACAACATCGGTTGATTCTTCTTGACGACCAGGAGCTCGTGTCCTCCTTGCTGAAGGATCACCCGCGCGGTTTCCACCTGGGTATGCATCGCATCCGCCGTGATCACCACTCCCTGCAAATCCCGTTCTGCCAGCATGCGTTGCCCCAAAGGAATCTCGTTGCTTTTGGTCTCGACCGCTTGTTGCCAAAGGACGATCCCGCTCCCATGGACCACTTCTTCTCCCACGTGGACCGAAGTGCCCTGCCGCCCTGCTCCCCGCAGCGTTTTCCCATCGAGGGCATGCGCCTGAAGCGACGAGCCGCTCGTTGGCATGTGCGCCTGCGTCCAGGCTCGCAACCGCGCTTCCAACTCCTGCACGTCCACCATCTGCAGGGCTCGCCGTAAGGTCGAGCCACTGGGCATCTTCAGCCATACCTGCTCATGTAAGATGTGCGCATGCTCCTGCGTCCATAGGATGATCGCCATCGGATGCTTTTGTCCGCTCACCAGGGCGGCCGATATCACACACAGAAGTATCCACCACGGATATCGACACCCGCGGCGATGGCACGGATCGGGCAGGCTTTGCAACAGATTTTTCCATGTGGTACATTCTAATTCTGGCATGGGGGGACCACTCAGTGCTGTTTTTTTGTGTTTCTGAGAGTACACCCTCTGCTTCTTTTTGGCTATCCCCCTCGACTTTGAAAAGGCCCTGTTCCGGAGGCGCGCGGCCCTTGACAAGCCCGTCAGACGGCGGCCACTACCGGAAACCAGCGTATCGCTGAGAACGTCTGAGGTACGGTAGCACGGGCAGCGCTCCAGAGCATGTGGCCGACAGCGCGGGAGCTTCCGCTCGTTCCAGGGGGTAGCATGGCATTTACGTTCGACACCCATCCGGCGCACGCGTCGTTTGTCGAAACGATCTGGCGCACACGCAGCCAAGGCGCCGGCGTCTTCACCTCCACGGCTGCCACGAACTGGGAGCTGGTGATCGCGACTGTCGACGGCCACACGACGATCGTCGCACGGGGCCCCGAGACAAAAGCATCGCAGGCCGATTTCCCCGCTGACGCGGAGTTCGTTGGCGTCACCTTCAGGCTGGGCACGTTCATGCCGCGGCTGCCAGTGAGCACGCTACTCGATCGTCAAGATGCGGTCCTTCCCGCGGCGTCGCGCACGTCCTTCTGGCTCGATAACTCTGTATGGGAATTGCCGACGTTTGACAACGCCGACGTGTTCGTTGGCAGGCTCATCCGGCAGGGCCTTCTCGTGCGCGATCCCGTGGTGGAGGCAGCGAGAGCGGGACGCGCGACCGACCTCTCTATTCGCACTCTGCAGGACCACTTCTTGCGGGCAACTGGGCTCAGTCACAAGACGATTCAGCAGATTGAGCGCGCCCACAGAGCCGTTTCGCTGCTAGAGCGAGGCGTCCCTATCGTAGAGGCGGCCTACGCGCTCGACTTCTTTGATCAGGCGCATCTGACCAACGCCCTGAGGCGCTTTATGGGAAGGACGCCGGCGCAAATCGCTCGGAAGAGCACGTCAGCATAACTTGCGCATTTTTCCAAGATGCTGGCCCGGTCTTCGGCTATGATGAGCCTGTTGGTGGCGGACCACCAGCACACCACACACAAGGAGAACAGCATGCGCAGCCTGATCGCCACGGAATTTCTCTCCCTCGATGGCGTTATGGAAGATCCAGTCTGGACCAGACCGTATTGGAACGACGAGATCGCCAAGTTCAAAAGCGATGAGACGACGACGAGCGATGCCCTGCTGCTTGGTCGTGTCACGTACCAGGGATTTGCCGCAGCGTGGCCACAGAGCCCGGATCCCGGGTCCGCGTATTTCAACAGCGTGCGCAAGTACGTGGTGTCCACGACGCTTGCCAGCGCCGAGTGGAACAACTCGACACTTATCAAGCACGACATCGTGCAAGCTATCACGAACCTCAAACAGCAGAACGGTCAGGATATCACGGTCCACGGCAGTGCGGCATTGGTGCAGACGCTCATGCAGCACGGACTGGTGGATCGCTATCACCTCCTGGTCTACCCGGTAGTCGTCGGCAGCGGCAAGCGTCTGTTCGGCGAGGGTGTCGCGGCCACATTGCGGTTGGTGGACTCACGCGCCTTCAACTCCGACGTCGTGGCGCTCGTCTACGAACCGGATCGCAAGTGAGCAGGGCCTCCGACGGAGAACACCCTGCGCAAGCGCCGCTGGACATGACGTGCGCGCGATGCGCTACAGTCTAACGATGCGGCGATCGTGCTCACGCGGGCGTTTCATGCGATGCGCCTGTATCACCCAGATTTGATAGCGGTAGCCGAAATGCCATGCTAGCAGAGTGTGGCTTATCGTCCACCGCTATTCTTGCGCCGCCGCTATCCCCGCGCCGCCGCGCGCAGGCGCCCCGCCAGCTCCGCCGCTGCCGCAATACCCTTGCCAGCGGGTGCGGCGTCGTAGGCATTGAGTAGCGCCGAGCCGACGATGATGCCATCGCCCAATTGCGCCATCGCTGCCGCCTGTTCGGGGCTGGCGATGCCGAAGCCGATGCCCAGCGGCAGATCGCCTGACTGGGCGCGGATGCGTGCCATGAAAGCCGGGAGTTCGGTGGGGAGCTGATTCCTGGCCCCCGTCACGCCGCTCAGGCTGACACAGTAGACAAAGCCCGACTCTGCCTCCCGGGCTGTCGCCAGCACCCGGGCAATGCGCTGGTCTGAACTGGTCGGCGTCACCAGGAAGATCGGCCGGATCCCCGCCGGTGCGAGCGCCGCGATGAGCGGCTCGGCCTCCTCGGTGGGGAGATCCGGTATGATCACTCCGCTGACCCCTGCCTCCGCCGCCCGTTCGCATAGGCTTGCCAGCCCCATTTTCAGGAAGGGGTTATAGTATCCCATCAAGGCAACTGGGACGGCAGTCGAAGTAGTGATCGCTCTGGCTACCTCCAGGCAGCGCGCTAGCGTCATCCCACCCGCTAGCGCTTGCTGGCTGGCATGCTGGATTGTCGCGCCATCAGCCAGCGGGTCCGAAAATGGCACCCCCAGTTCGATGACATCGGCGCCCGCCGCCGCGACCGCCTGGGCCAACGCGATGCTCGTCGGGACATCTGGATAGCCTGCCATAAGATATGGCACGAAGGCCGCTCGGCCCTCGGACCTGGCACGCGCAAAGGCACTGCGGATTGGATGCTCCATGACTTGTCCTCTTTCCCCAGCGGGATCTACATAGTGATTCCCAACAGCGGTGCGACGGTATTGATGTCCTTATCGCCACGCCCCGAGAGGTTGATGACGATCAATTGATCGGGTTCGATGGTTCCGCGGTCACGCATCGCCACTAACTCAGCGATAGCGTGAGCGGGCTCGAGCGCTGGGATGATGCCTTCGATGCGACTGAGCAATTCGAAGCCCTGCAACGCCGCCGTGTCGTCCACGCTGGTATAGGTCGCACGGCCACTGGACTTGAGGTAACTATGTTCCGGTCCGACTCCGGGGTAATCCAGTCCGGCGGAGACTGAATGCGTCTCGATGACCTGGCCATCGGCATCCTGCAGCAAGTAACTGAATGCCCCATGCAGCACGCCTGGCTCGCCATAGGTCAGCGTAGCGGCGTGCTGCCCCAGCCGCGCTCCCCGCCCCCCGGCCTCGACCCCTAGCAATTTGACGCCGCTGTCCGGTACGAAAGGCGCGAACATCCCGATAGCGTTGGATCCGCCGCCGACGCAGGCGATCACCAGGTCTGGCAGTCGTCCCTCGGCCGCCAGGATCTGCGCGCGCGTCTCGCGGCCAATCACCGATTGGAAGTCGCGCACGATCAGCGGGAATGGATGTGGACCGACCGCGGAGCCGATAATGTAATGGGTCGTCGCCACATTCGTCACCCAATCGCGCATCGCCTCGTTGACGGCATCTTTCAGCGTCTTGCTCCCAGCTTCGACCGACCTGACCTCGGCGCCGAGCAAGCGCATCCGAAAAGCGTTAAGCGCCTGGCGGCGGATGTCCTCGCTCCCCATATAGACAATGCATTCCATCCCCAGCAGCGCGCAGGCCGTCGCCGTCGCCACACCGTGCTGCCCCGCACCTGTCTCCGCGATGACGCGCCGCTTCCCCATGCGGCGCGTCAGCAGCGCCTGGCCCAGCGCGTTGTTGATCTTATGCGCACCCGTGTGGGCCAGATCCTCGCGTTTCAGGTAGACTTTCGCGCCAATCAGCTTCGAAAGATTGCTGGCGAAATACAACGGCGTCGGGCGACCAATGTATGTCTGCTGCAGTTGCCGCAATTCGTCTTGAAATGACTGGTCTGCCTGCGCCGCGCGATATTCGGCCTCAAGGGCATCCAGCGCTGCCATGATGCTCTCTGGAACGTATTTACCGCCGAATGGGCCAAAGCGCCCCTGCGCATCGGGCAAGCTCCTGGATGTCGTTTGGTCCGGTACCGTTCTGGTACCGCCGGACGGTCCGGCATCAGTGAAGCGATCATTCGGATCGGCTGGCGATTCAGTATTTGTCTGCATTGCAGGCTCCTTTTCTGTATAACTATGCCCAATTGTTGATGCCGAACTGATTCTGGGATTGGAATTGGACTGGTACTGAGTATCAGACATCTGGTGTCGCGAAAAGCGAGTTGGGGATGGGCGCGGATGCGCTCGTCACTGATCTTCGGCGGCTCGCGCTGCCTGGACGAAGGCCCGCATCCGCTCCGGATCTTTCTGGCCATCGGGGCCTTCGATGCCACTGCTGACATCTAGTCCCCAGGGTTGGACAGCGGCGATGGCGGCGCTCACATTCGCGGGATGCAAACCACCAGCAAGCAAGATCGGCTGTGACCGCGCCCAGCGTGCCGCCACTTCCCAATGCCGCTGTGCCGCTTCCGCGGATTGGGTACCTACGCCACCCCAGACCCCTGACGGCGCGGCCTCCACCAGCACCATGCTACCCGGAAAAGCGAGCGGATGTGCCAATGCGGGATCCGCTGAGGAACAGACAGTGATAGCAGGGAGATCGAGCACTGTGTTGGCCGGCACTTGACCATCCGGACCTGCGATGTGCCGCGCGATGTGTTGCACCGCGTGGACCCCGGCGGCGGCGGCCAGCTCATTGATGCGTTCGGTTGGCTCATCGGCAAAGACGCCCACCGTCAACGTGGAGGGTGGCAAGGCCGAGACGATTTCCCGCGCTTGTGCCGGGGTGAGCTGACGACGGCTCTGCGTCAGCACCAGGCCGATCATGTCCGCACCCGCGGCCAGCGCCGCCTTTGCATCGGCGATCGTGCGCATCCCGCAGAGTTTGATGACAGGATAGCGTCCGCGCGGGGTCATCCGTAGGACGGGTGGCAGATGCGTGATCGTCTCGAGCAACGAGGACTGCGCGCTGGCGAGATTGCGTCGGACCAGCGCCTCGCCAATGAGCACGGCATCGGCGCCATAGCCGCGCATCCGCGCGACGTCGGCGGCGCTGAAGAGGCCGCTCTCGGCGACGACGACGCTGGTCGCCGGAATCAGTGGCTTCAGGCGCTGGAGCAATGTCGTATCTACCTGAAAGGTGCGAAGATCGCGAGCATTCACGCCGATCAGGCGCGCTCCCGCCACCACCGCCCGCTGAACCTCAACCGCATTGTGGGCTTCCACCAGCGGTTCCATTCCCAGTTCCCGTCCGACACGCATGAGTTCCACGAGCTCGGCATCATCCAGCAACGCGACTATTAGTAGATATGTATCCGCTCCTGCGGCGCGCGCCTCGACGATCTGATAGGGATCGATCAGGAAATCTTTGCGCAGCAAGGGCAGATCGACCGCCTGGCGAACCGCGCGCAGATCGTCCAGGCTGCCCTTGAAGTGATCTTGCTCCGTCAGGATGGAGATCATCCGCGCGCCGCCGCGCGCATACATCCGCGCCTGCGCAACCGGATCGAGGTCAGCGTCAAGCATGCCTTTAGAAGGCGACGCACGTTTGATCTCAGCGATCAGCGCCACGCCCCCATCAGCGCTCCGCAGCGCTTCGGTTACCACACGCGGGGAAGGTTGGGCCAGCGCGATCTCGCGCACCGCCGCCATAGGCAACGTCGTTTGGCGCTCTGTCAGCCGCGCCCGAACATCCCGCAAGATATTCGTCAGATACGTCGTCTCGCTCATGGTTGTATACCCCTCGCACTGCGTGTGTCGCTCGCTAGATAGTGAATACCGTCGACACAGGTGATCGGGTGCTAAGCCCATACACTGTGGGGACCACTGCTTGTGTAACTGCGCTATTTTCCACTGCTGGCGATGCGAACCACCGCGCGTTCGGCCTCTGCCGCCAGATCCTGTGTCAGTGCCACATAGGCGCCGAGCGTCCGAAGCGCGCGGCCAGGGCGGAACTGGTCGCGGGCCAGTTGGACGCCAGCGCTAATGCTGGGAGCGAGCCCCGCGATGTAGAGGGCAGCACCCGCGTTCAGCGCCACAGCGTCAGCAGGCGCACCCGTGACCTCACCCGCCAGGATGCCGCGCAGCAACTGCGCATTTTCTGGCGGACGGCCACCCTTCAGCGCGTCGCGCGGCGCCAGCTCGATGCCGACTTCATGAGGATGAAGATCGTAGTTGCGAATTGTTCCCGCGGTCCCATCGATCTCCGCGATGTGTGTCGGCGCGCTGATCGCGAGTTCGTCCAGGCCATCGGCGCTGTGTACGACCAGCGCGCGCTTCGCGCCTAACCGCAGGAGCACTTCAGCCAGCGGGCGCACCAGCGCCGCGTCGGCAACGCCCAGGACCTGCAGCCGCACCAGCGCGGGATTCGTCAGCGGACCCAGGATGTTAAAGACCGTGCGGAACCCCAGCTCTTTGCGGACTGGCGCGACATACTTCATCGCTGGATGGTATGTTGGCGCATACATGAAGCCAAATCCCACCGCGTGGATGCATTGGGCGACATCAGTTGGCCCCAGATCCACGCGCGCGCCCAGCGCCTCCAACACGTCAGCGCTGCCACAGATGCTGGTGGCGGCGCGGTTACCATGCTTGGCGACGGGCTGACCTGCTGCGGCAGTGACGAAGGCTGCCGCAGTCGAGATGTTGAAAGTTCCCGCGCCATCGCCTCCGGTGCCACAGGTGTCCAGCGCCTCCACATTTGTCGGGAGATCGACGCGCAGCGCGTGCTGGCGCATGCCGCGCGCCAGACCGGTGATCTCATCAATCGTCTCACCTTTCATCCGCAACGCGGTCAATAGCGCGGCGATCTGCGTCGGGTTGACGCGACCGGTCATCATCTCATCCATCGCTGTGCCCGCTTGATCTTCGCGCAGCGATTGTCCCAGCATCACTTGTTTCAATGTTTCACCGAGCATGGGTTGCCTCCTGGGGTGAACTCGCCTGAATGGACCGTGTGAGGGGGTCCGGCACGTGGGGAATCTCGACGAAATTGCGCAACAGATGTTTCCCGGCATCGGTCAAAATTGATTCCGGGTGAAACTGGACGCCCTCGATCGGATAGGACCGGTGGCGCAGTCCCATGATGAGTCCCTCGTCATTCCAAGCGGTCACTTCCAGACAAGCTGGCAAGCTCACGCGATCGACGATCAGGCTATGGTAGCGCGTCGCATTGAATGGGGTGGGCAGGCTGGCGAAGACGCCTTGTCCACTATGACTGATGCTATCGGTCTTGCCATGGACCGGGCGTGGCGCTCGCACGACCTGGCCGCCGAAGATCTGCCCAATGGCCTGATGTCCCAGACAGACGCCCAGCGTCGGAATCGTCGGTCCGAATCGCGCGATCGCCGCGAGCGAGATTCCCGCTTCGTTGGGGGTACAGGGACCTGGAGAGATGACCAGGCGATCCGGCCGCAGTGCCGCGATCGCATCCAGTGTGATCTGGTCGTTGCGCACCACGCGTACCTCGACGCCAAATTCACAGAAGTATTGATACAGGTTGTAGGTAAAGCTGTCGTAGTTATCGATCAACAGGATCATCAGCCCACCTCCTGGGCAGATGACGGCGTGGCGCCGGGCTCAGCGCCACCTGACCTGCCGGTGGCACCGGGCCATCCGGCGGCACCGGACCACCCGGTCGACGCTTGGGGCGAGCCATTGGGGAGCGTCTCGGCGAGGTCCAGGGCGCGCCAGAGCGCCTCGGCTTTGCGCTGTGTCTCGTGATATTCCGCCGTGGGCTGCGAATCGGCGACGATGCCTGCACCAGCCTGGGCATATGCCATACCGTCTTTGAGTAGCAATGTGCGAATGGCGATTGCCATATCCAGGTTGCCATCGCGACTGAAGTATCCGACCCCACCACCATAGATGCCGCGCCGCTCGCCCTCTAAATCCGCGATGATCTCCATCGCGCGAATTTTGGGCGCGCCGGTAAGTGTCCCCGCTGGAAACGTCGCGCGGACAGCGTCATAAGCCGTGAGGTCGTCACGTAGTGTGCCGGTGATGTGCGAGACGAGGTGCATGACATGCGAATAGCGTTCCACCTCCATCATCTGCGCGACGCGGACCGTGCCAGGACGAGCAATGCGACCAACATCATTGCGGCCAAGATCGACCAACATGACATGCTCTGCCTGCTCTTTGGGGTCATAGCGCAGTTCCGCTTCGTAGGCTGCGTCAGCGCCACTCGTCTGGCCACGAGGACGCGTCCCAGCGATCGGATGTAAAGCGACCTCGTGCCCCTCGACGCGCACGAGCATCTCGGGTGAGGCGCCAGCGATAGCGAACTCATTGCAATCCAGATAAAACAGATAAGGCGAAGGATTCAAGGCGCGCAGCGCGCGATATACATTGAAAGGCTGGGCGGTGGTCGCGCGCGACATGCGCCGTGAGAGGACAATCTGGAAGGCGTCACCAGCCAGAATGGCCTCCTGGGCGATGCGAACTTTCTCTTCATACTCTGCTTGATCGCTAGCGCCATCGCCGACGATCTGCGTAGGTTGGCTGCTAGTCTGGTGACCTGCGTCGGCATAGCCGCCTTCCAGGCCACGCTCAATTTCGGTCAGACGCTCACGCGCCTGTTCCAGTTGTGTCGCCAGATCGCCTTCGAGTCTGACATGCGTGACAATACGCGCGCGATGGGCAACGTGGTCAAAAACCAGCAGAGTGTCGGTGAATATCATGACCGTATCAGGCAAGCTCAGCGTGTCGTGCGTGGGTAAAGGGACGCGCTCAAAGCGCGCCACCGTTTCATAACCCAGGTACCCGACGGCGCCGCCAATGAAGCGAGGCAACACGCCTCCTGGTGACCCGGTGGATCCGATCGCGCCATTGGGTCCACCAGACATAGTGGGGGCGACACGGTCGCGGCGCAGTTCGGCCTGGATGATGGCGAGCGGATCGAGACATTCGACCACCACTTTTGGCAGCGAGGGGACGCGCAGATCGCGCCATTCGGCGGAGGTACCGTGGATGCGCAACACGCGCTCCGGCGCAATGCCGACGAAAGAGTAACGCGCCAGCCGCTCACCCCCTTCGACAGATTCCAACAGAAAGGTATATGGACCGCGCGCCAACTTGCGGAATGCCGAGACGGGAGTCTCACAGTCCGCCAGGGTCTCGCGCCAGATCGGGAAGAGGGTATAGCCTTCTGCCTGGGCGGCGCGCATCGCCGTGAGGGTCTCGTCGCCCGGTCCGGCTTTTTGGGCGCTCCTTCGGCCCGCGCGGGGGCTGGGAGACTTGGGGGATTTTGTTCCAGTCGGCTTGCTCATGTAGCACACCTTTCTGCATCTGCTGAGTGGACTCAGCCCAATCCCATCGCGTTTTTCGCGCGGGCCAGTGTAGCCTCGGCACGTGGGCGCGCGCGCGCCGCACCCTCCAGCAAGATCGGCGCGAGCGCGGCTTTCGCTTGCTTGGGATGGGCAGGATCGCCGACGAGGTCGCGGTAGCGCTGCTGAATGGGGGCCAGTTCGGCGACGAGCAGTTCGGTTAATTCGGCCTTCAGTTCTTTGTAACCCTTGCCCGCGAAATGCTCCTCGATAGCCTCGTCAGTGCCACCCGCGAGCAACTGGTAAATCGTCAGCAGGTTGTAGAGTCCTTTGCGTTCAGGGGAGAAGGTGATGGTCCGTTCAGAATCCGTGACGGCTCGCGCAAATTTTTTCTTGATGGCACTGGGTGTATCCAGCAAGGAAATGGCGCCCTCGGGATGGCTCTTCGACATCTTGGCGGTCGGATCATCCAGCGCCATGATGCGCGCGCCGCTCTCGCGGATCAAGGGGGCCGGGACAATGAACGTTGGCCCGAAGCGCTCGTTAAACCGTTCGGCGATATCGCGTGTCAATTCGATATGCTGGCGCTGGTCGTCGCCAACCGGGACGAGGTCCGCGTCATAGAGCAAGATGTCGGCAGCCTGTAAGACAGGGTAGGTATATAACCCCGCGCTGGCATTCTCGCGGTCCTCGCCGGCTTTCGATTTGAATTGATGCATGCGATTCAGCCAGCCCAGTGAGGTGACGCAACCGAGAATCCAGCTTAATTCGGCATGCGCGGGGATATGGGATTGTATAAAGAGCACCGACTTCTGAGGATCAATGCCGATGGCCAGCAATGCGGCCGCCATGCCAATGATGTTGTCTTGCAGCTCGGCGGGATGATGGTTGGCCGGGACAGTGATGGCGTGCAGATCGACGACACAGAAGACACTATCGTACTGCTCTTGTTCGGCGGCCCAGTGACGCATGGCGCCGAGATAATTACCGATATGCGGAATGCCCGTCGGCTGAATGCCCGAGAGGACGCGTGGGCGTAGACCCTTTTGTGGAAGACCGGCGGTGGCGCGGTCCGCAACCTGTGTATTGCCGCTCATCTCATGCTCCTTCTATCACGTTGTGAGAAGGGGATGAGTAGATTACGAAGTGATGGTGTGGAAGATCGTCCCACAAATCACAAAACCCGTCATCCCCGTATGGGACGACGGGCTGAATCATCAGCGCGACGTGGTGCCACCCAAATGCACATGCGACCACTGCAACATGGCGCATGCCTCATCGTTCAGTACGGACACAACTGCAAACAGTGTGCGTCGATACCTAGCCTCGTTAACGGGAGGCCCCCGGTGGTTGCCTACCTCCGGCATTGCCGGACTCGCTCCACGGCTCACAGGTCCATTCCACAGTGGCGGCGGTGCCGGATCGCACCAATCCCCGGCTCTCTGTTCCGCGCGACGCGCTCGTGTACTCTTCCTGTTCGTAGCCTACATGTTGATGATCTCTGACTAATATTAAATATAGCGGAATTTGGGGCAAATGTCAATGGCTCTGCTGGTGGTTCGGGAGTTGCAAAGGGTCATTGCGCTATTGATCTGTTGTTGCAAGATCCAAACTGTTGCAAAAGACTTGGGGATTCCAATCCCAACATAGTTCATGGTGCTTTTCTCGATGATCGCCGCGTCCAGATTCGGCAGCGATGTACTTCCCCCAACCGCTCCTACTTCATCATTTTTTCATATTGACACTCCGCATAGGCTAAAGCCATAGCGGATTCTTAGTTCAGCCTGTCAGCGCAATCGGAGCTGTTGCCAGACACCGACTGGAGGCCATCAGTCCCTAAGCTTTGCGCCGTCTTGCGACGACTCGTTTCCGAGTGCC
>DAIDHM010000178.1 GCA_027459705.1 Ktedonobacteria bacterium
CATCCCCAGTGACGACGCCGATGGGCCGCCACTCAGTCCCGCCATCCTGCGCCTGACCGCGACGGCTGCGACGGTTCGCCGCATGGGCGCCTCGGTGTTGGACATCGCGTATGTCGCGGATGGCGCGTATGATGGCTACATCGACCACCGTGACCGCCTGACTCCAGAAAATTTTGTCAGTACCGCGCTTCTTGTCACTGAAGCCGGGGGCATTTTCAGCGACATAGGTGGCGAGCCGCTCGACGAACTCGAATTTACGCGTCCCTACAATGTGATCGCCGCCGCCACTCCCGAACTGCATCGCGGCATCCTGGATACCCTCCGCGCTTGACGCCGTGTGGATTGCTGGATTGACCCCCGCACGAACGTGCCGCTTACAAATCCGTACAGCAGTCGTTATCCCCCAGCACTTCGCGTCTGGATTGTGGTCATGTCATTGAAGTGTACCAATGGGCTTTCCGCGTGGTTGTTCAGTGACCGGGAAGCCGCCTGCCCGGCGAGTACCTCGGCTAGCAGGATAGCCTGGCACGAGATCTCCATGCTCAAGCAAACAAGTGCGTAACAAATGCGGAATTCCATTGTCTACTCACAAGGAGAGATCATACGAGCCAGGAAGGCTGAGATCGTGCACCGTAACCTATGCGAGCAGGAGGCAGCATCTGTAAGGGCCTGGCACACCCATGCTTCCAACATAGCCCTCCTGTATTCCACCCCCACAAAGGATTGCTCGATGATGCACACTGACCGACGGGTTCGACGAACGAACACCGCCCTGGCCCAAGCGATAATCGCGCTCGCGAAAGACAAACCTTACAGCGAGATCACCATTCGGGATATCACCACTGTGGCGGATATTGGGTACGCAACCTTTTTTCGCCATTATACGGATAAAGATTCCTTGCTCATCAGTGTCCTGGATGATACGATTGAACAAATTGCCGCGGTTCTGCGCGTGCCCGGCCCTTACATTGATCCAGAACAGTTGTCGTTGCTCCTCTTCACCTATGTCGATCAGCATCAGGATCTCTGTCGGCTCTTGATTAACGCCATGCACGTGGACTATCTGGGACAAAAAGTGATCGATCGCGGTATCGAGCTATTACGCGCGTCGTTTGCACACGTGACCCTTGATCTTGCTACGATGCCCATCCCCATCGCGATCTTGATGCATCATGTGGTGGTCACCACCTTCAGTCTCTGTGGTTGGTATTTATTTCGCAACAACCAACAGGTAACCGTGAAGCAGATGAGCGACTACTATAACGCGATCGTCGTACGACCTTTCTTGCATCATCTCAATCTCAATCGGACCGCGACGGAACCAGAACATCCGGCAGAACCGGACGGTCCGGCTACCCCTTCCACTCGGTGATCTCGCGCACGTTGCGCCGTCATGCTCCGCTCATCATTGGCTTGCGGAGCATGTCTGTTCGTCGTAGCGCATGGCTGAGGCAAGAATAGTCAAGCGGTAGCACTCGCGGCGACCAGCCCGTGAATCGGACCGGTGGCCACCTTCAATTGGCCACCGTGGCGACCGTGGCGTGACGCCACAATCTCCGCGATGACACTCAGCGCCATCTCTGTTGGTTCTCGTCCACCCAGATCCAACCCAACCGGAGCGTGCAACCGCGCGAGTTCCTGTTCAGAGAGTCCTGCGTCTCGCAGCCGTTGCATGCGGTCAATATGGGCGCGGCGCGAACCCAGCGCGCCGATATACCCCGCGCCCGAGCGTAGTGCGACCTGCAGCGCAGGCTCATCAATTTTTGGATCGTGCGACAGCACAACCAGCGCGGTCCGGCTATCGAGCGGCAACTCTGGCAGAGCTTCATCTGGCCAGCGGACGATGCGCGTGGCGAATGGAAAGCGGAGTGGCGAGAGCCACGCAGCGCGCGGATCCACCACGGTCACTGGCCAGCCTAAGAACTGACCGAGTTGCGCTACCGCTTGCCCCACCGCATCCGCGCCGACGATGATGAGGCGGATGGGCGCCTGGAATTCATGCGCGAACGTCGTCAGATCTGGATCGCGATCCACATCCGTTGCAATCACGGCGCCGTGTTCATTGAGCAGCCAGTGGGCTGGTGTGGCATGCAGCGTGGTCAGCAGGGTGACGGTATCATCAATGGAACATTGATCCAGCAACGCGGCGAAGACTGGCGAAAGATCACCCGCCTGATCGATGCGCTCGACAAAAACCGCTTCGGATCCACCACAGCCTAAGACGATCTCGGTCAATGGGTCAGCATCGCCACTGAAGCGGAGTGTGGTGGCGCGGCCAGTGCGCAGCACCTCTTCAGCAGATTGCATGACTGATCCTTCGACACAGCCGCCGCTAACCGATCCCAGAAATTGTCCAGTGGCCCCAATCACCATCGCCGACCCGATAGGGCGGGGCGCGGAGCCGATCACTTCCGTCACGCGCGCGAGCGCGACCGCTTCACCGGCGCGAATCCAAGCGCGCGCCTGGGTTAATTCCTCTCGCATTGTCGTTACCTCATGCCTGGCGGTATGGATTGCCCGTCTACTCACAAACCTTATCCATAATTGTACCATCCCAGGTTACATCTCCCTATCACAATATGCTTACTACTCATGTCATGAGTCTTGTTTTCATCTGGAACACCATGGTACACTTTGCGACAACGGTACGCTATAGATCTGGCAATCTGTGGCATCCAAGTATCCGGGCGGCAACGGTCTCTCTGGCGGCAATGGACCTTCCGGCGGCACCGGACCTTCCGGCTGGACTTCGTGTGTAGTAGAAAGGGGAATGCGGGACACCGCGACCACGTATGCAACTCTCCGGTACCTACACCTTCAACGCCGATCAACAGACCGTCTGGAAACTGTTGATGGATCCCCAAGCGATCGCGAAAGCCCTGCCCAACGCGCAATCGATGACGCCTATAGAGGGTGAAACCGATGCCTGGCGCGTCATAGTGAAGTTGAATCTCCCCGTCATTAATGGAGCATTCAATGGCATCATCCGGATGAGCGAGCAAGTGGAACCGGACCACTATCGGTTGACAGTGAGCGGGGAAGGGCAACAAAGCGTCATCGGTGGAACCGCGCTGATCACTCTCACGCCAGATGCTGGAGGCGCCAAGACCCTCTTGAAATGGGTCGCTGACGCCAACATTTCTGGCAAACTCGCTGGCATTGGCCAGCGCCTGGCGGGATCCGTCGCACCAATGATGGCCAACCAATTTTTTAATGCCATGGCAAAACAACTTCCTGCGCGACCTTAATCTTCCGACATTGCGAATTGCGTACCGCCCCGCGACTCACGTCAGCGAAAGGAGCCAGCCTGTATTCTGAGGACCCTTCACTGTTCAATGGCGACCAGTGTAGATCCAACCCGCTACTCCGCACAAACCAACGCCCCCTCAGGCAATGCCGGATTGTGGCAGGTGTTGCTGCAAGCAAGCAGACCAGTCATCGTCGTAGATGTCTACCGGCGATCTCCAGATCGCCCGGTATCCCAGTGGAGTGATGTATGAAAGTGACCGTGACCGTCAATGGCACCCGCTACGAACGCGAAGTCGAATCGCGTATGCTCCTTGTTCATTTCCTCCGCGAGGAGTTAGGTCTTACCGGTACCAATATTGGCTGCGACACCAGTCAATGTGGCGCCTGCACTGTGCATATGGACGGCAAATCCGTCAAATCGTGCGCGGTGCTGGCCGTCCAGGCCGATGGCCGCGAAGTGACGACCATCGAAGGATTGGCACAGGATGGCACCCTGCATCCCCTGCAAGCGGCTTTTTGGGAGAAACACGGCCTCCAGTGTGGGTATTGCACCCCTGGTATGATTATGGCCGGTTCCGCCTTTCTACGCGATCATCCGCACCCGACGGATGAAGAGATCCGCCATGGCTTAGAAGGCAACATCTGCCGTTGCACCGGATATCAAAATATTGTCGCCGCGATGAAATCCGCCGCAGAGAACATGTAGGGGGGCATTGCCGATGGCTACGCGAATCTTTGGGTCTGGCATCAAACGCCGCGAAGACCCCCGACTCATCACAGGCAAGGCGCGCTATACCGACGATTTCCAGATGGCTGGCATGGTCCATATGGTCGTCGTGCGCAGCCCACATGCGCATGCCCGCATCACCAGCATCGATACCAGTGCGGCGCGCGGCGCGCCAGGCGTCGTCGCGGTCTTCACAGGCCACGACCTCAAACTCGGCGCGATTCCCTGCGCCTGGCTCGTGCCTGGCTCGGATCTGAAAGTTCCCGCGCACCCGGCGCTCGCGACCGAGACCGTCCGCTATGTTGGCGATGGTGTGGCGATGATCATCGCTACGGATCGTTACCTGGCACAGGACGCCGCCGATCTCGTGCAGGTGACCTATGAGGTCCTGCCAGCGGTGGTGAACCCCGAAACGTCCACCAAAGAGGGATCGCCGCAACTCTTCCCGGAGATTGCCAATAACGTTGCTTTTCACTGGGTAGCCAGCAGCGGCGACGATGGCGTCAACCAGGCGTTTGCCGAGGCTGAGGTCGTCGTCAAAGAGCGCATCGTGCAACAGCGCCTCCTGCCAACGGCGATGGAACCTCGCGCCGTGTTGGCTCAGTGGGATAAGTATGCCGAAGAATTGACCGTCTATTCGACCACGCAGAATCCGCATATCGCACGGTTCATCCTGAGCGGCGTGACGGGTGTGCCCGAACATAAGTTGCGCGTCATCGCCCCAGAAGTGGGTGGTGGCTTCGGCAGCAAGATCCCCGTCTATGCTGACGAGGCACTGGCGGCCTGGGCATCCATGAAGCTGGGTGTGCCGGTGAAATGGGCCGAGACGCGCAGCGAGAACTACCAGGTGACGATCCATGGCCGCGACCACGTCGAATATGTCGAGATGGCAGCGACCAAAGAGGGCAAAGTCACTGCGATCCGTGGAACGGTCTATGCGGGGCTGGGCGCCTATATCTCGACCGCCGCGCCGGGCGTTCCGACCATCTTGCATGGCCTGATGTACAGCGGCGCCTATGCCATCCCCCACATCCGCGCGGAAACCTTTGGCGTCCTGACGAATACGACGCCGGTCGATGCCTATCGTGGCGCTGGCCGTCCCGAGGCGACCTTCCTGGTGGAACGCTTGATGGACCGACTGGCCCACACACTGAACATGGATCCTGTCGCGCTGCGCCGCAAAAACCTGATTCCGCCGTTCGAGAACGGGTATACCGTCGCGATCGGGCTGACCTATGATAGTGGCAATTACGAAGCGGCGCTGGCGAAAGCGCTGGGCATGTTTGATTACGAGGGATTCCGGCGCGAACAGGCCGCCGCGCGCCAACAGGGGCGCTACCTCGGCATCGGCGTGACCACCTACTCCGAATGCTGCGGCCTGGGTCCCAGCCAGGTGGCGGGCGCTGTCGGCTTCCAGGGTGGCCTGTGGGAGAGCGCTATCGTGCGTTTCTCGCCAGCGGGCAAGGTGCAGGCGTTGATCGGCGCCTCGCCCCATGGCCAGGGTGAGGAGACGACGTTCGCGCAAATCATCGCTGATGAGTTGGGCGTTCCGGTCGATGATGTCGAGATCGCGCACGGCGATACGAACCGCTCACCGATGGGCTGGGGATCGTATGGGAGCCGCACGACGCCAGTTGGTGGCGCGGCGCTCGTCACCGCAGCGCGCAAGATCAAAGAGAAGGCCCGCGCGATGGCGGCGCATCTCCTGGAAGCGGCGACGGAAGATATCGAGTATGGCGATGGCAAATTCTTCGTCCGCGGTGCACCCGATCGCTTCAAATCCATCCAGGAAGCCGCGTTGATGGCGACGCTCGCCTGGAACTTACCAGCGGGTATGGAGCCGGGGATGGAAGCGTCAGCGTTTTATGATCCACCCAACTTCGTCTATCCCTTCGGTACCCATATCGCGGTCGTCGAGGTAAACCCCGCGACCGGCCAGGTTGATCTGCAACGCTATATCGCGGTGGATGACTGCGGCCCACAGATCAATCCGATGATCGTCGAGGGGCAGATCCACGGCGGCCTCGTGCAGGGCATCGGCCAGGTGCTCTGTGAGGGCGTGGTCTATGATGACCAGGGTCAGCTCTTGACCGGCACGATGATGGATTACGCCATGCCACGGGCGGATATGTTCCCGACGTTCGAAATCGAATCGACCGTTACGCCGTCGCCGCATCATCCGATCGGCGTCAAAGGTGTTGGCGAGACGGGAGCCATCGCCAGTACCCCCACGGTGTATAACGCGGTCATCGATGCCCTCCAACCTTTCGGCATTGAACAAATGGAGATGCCATTGACAGCCCCGCGCGTCTGGAAAGCGATCCAGGATGCGCGCGCGAAGGGAGGCCAGTAAGCGATGCGTCCAGCACAAACAACGTATCAGCGTCCCACTTCGGTGGCCGAGGCGCTCCAGATCCTGGCGGCGCATGAAGGCGCCAAGCTGCTCGCCGGCGGCCATAGTCTCATTCCGGCGATGAACCAGCGTCTCGCCACTCCCGAGCTGCTGGTAGATATCGGCCGACTGGATGAACTGAAAGGTATCTCGGTCAGCGGCAATACGCTGGTGATTGGCGCGGCGACGCCCCACGCCCAGGTCACCGCCTCACCGAACGTGCGGGCGCATGCCCGCGCGCTGGCGCAGGCTTGCGGCATGCTGGCGGATCCACAGGTCCGCAATTGGGGCACGATCGGTGGCAATATTGCCCACGCCGATCCCGCTTCGGATCCCCCCACGGTCGTCCTGGCGGCAGGTGGAAAGTTGCGGCTGCAAAGTGCGACCGGGCAACGCGTGGTTGATGCCAACGACTTCTTCCTTGACCTATTCACCACCGCGTTACAGCCTGGCGAGATCTTGCGGTCAATCGAGTTGCCGATTGTCGTGGATCGGCGCAGTGCGTATGTCAAAATGCCACACCCGGCGTCACGCTATGCGGTGGTCGGGGTGGCGGTCTTCCTGGATGTTGCCAATGGCTACTGCTCGCATGCGAGTGTGGCGATCGGCGGCGCCGTGCCCAAGGCGACCCGCTCACCTGGCGCGGAGCGCGCGCTGCAAGGCTCGCACCTGGATGACGCCGCGCTGGCCGCCGCCGCCGCCGCGATCTCGGCGGAGGTCAGTGGCATGGCGATGAGCGACCTCTACGCGTCAGCGGAATATCGCACGGCGATGGCTGGGGTGATCCTTCAGCAAGCGGTGCGCGCCGCGCTGGCGTGAGGGGATTTCTCCGTCGAGAAGGCGCGCTGAGGTCCGGGATGAGCCGGTGCCGCCGGGTGGCCCGGTGCCAGTAGCGCGCTGACTCCTGATTCCATGCGAACTGTGACGGCGCATCCCCCCTCATACGTCGTCATAGCCGGACCATGAGGGATATCCCTCATGGTCCGGTTTTGGTCGTGCACATGAGTTTGGCGAAACTTACAGAGAGGCTGAGCATGTACGATTCCATTGAACACGTCCAGGCCGCGCTGGCGGAACAGCACTATGTAGCGGAGCGCGGCCTGGCGACAGCGATCTTCCTGGCGTTGAAGTTGCGCAAGCCTCTCTTCCTGGAAGGTGAGGCAGGCGTAGGCAAGACAGAGATTGCCAAGGTCCTGTCGCGGTTGCTGGACACCGAGCTGATCCGCTTGCAATGCTATGAGGGGCTGGATATCCACGCCGCCATGTATGAATGGAATTATGCTGCACAGATGCTCTCCTTGCGACTCCTGGAGGCCAGTGGCGCGGACCGTGCAACGATGGAGGCCAGCCTCTTCGCACGTCGCTTCCTGGAGGCGCGTCCACTGCTGCGTGCCATCGAAGCCAGCGCGGCTGGGAAGCCTGCGGTCCTGCTGATCGACGAGATTGATCGCGCGGACGAAGAGTTTGAAGCGCTCCTCCTGGAACTCCTTTCAGATTTTCAGGTCACGATCCCTGAACTGGGCACCATCACGACGCCTACTCCGCCAATTGTCATCATTACCTCGAATCGGACCCGTGAAGTCCACGATGCGCTCAAACGGCGTTGCCTCTATACCTGGATTGAATATCCCAGTTTCGAGAAAGAACTGCATATCGTGCGTATCAAAGTTCCTGACCTCTCCGAGGATCTGGCGCGCCAGGTGGTCGGCGTCATCCAGGAGATGCGATCATTGGAACTCTTCAAATCACCGGGCGTGGCCGAGACGATCGATTGGACGACGGCGCTGGTGGAGCTGGATCGGCGGGCCCTCTCGGAAGACATCGTGCGTGAGACATTGGGAGTCATCTTAAAGTATCAGGACGATATCACCACCGCGCAGGGTTCGCTGGCCGATGTGCTGGAGCGCGCGCGGTTGCGCGCGGAGATGGGACGATGACCAGCGAAGCGGAAGACGCGTCCCCCCCATCAGATGCAGGCCAGACCACCACGAGTCACCAGCACGCGGAACTCAGCCCGACGCGGGCTCCGTCAGATGACCGCGCGCTTCCACCCGCTGATTCCGAAGCAAGAGCTGACTCACAGGGTGCCGGTAGCGGCGGCGTTCCCTCTGTGGACCACGACCCCGTTATCATCCGTCCCGGTGAGACGGGAGCGGGGAAGCGACGGAGCCGCTACGTCCCCAGCACGGGCGAGTATGACGGCGGCCAGTTGCTGCATAATCTGCTGCTTTTTGGGCGCGTACTCAAAGGCCTCGGCATCCCCGTGACGACGACGCGCATGGTGGAGGTGGGGGCAACCTTGCGTTGGTTGAATCTGGCGCGCAAGGCCGATGTGCAATCCGCGATGCGAACCATGCTCGTGACCCGCCAGGCCGATCTCGCGCTCTTCGATGCCGGCTTCACGCAATTCTGGCGGCCACCAGAGTCGGGAGAGTGGACGACGCTGGATGTGCGTTCGATGGGCGAGACGCGCCGTCAGAAGAAGTTACAGTTTCTGCCGCCGTTGGACGCGTCACCAGATGATGCCACATCCGGCGAGCCAGCGCCGATCGATCCGAAGTTGATCGCGATTGTGCCAACCTACAGCGATCAAGAGCTGTTGCGCTACAAAGATTTCGCCGAGATGACGCCACAGGAGATCGCCCAGGCCCGCGTCTTGATGGCAAGGCTCGGCTGGTCGCTGGGCCAACGCACATCGCGCCACGAGATCCCTGGCAAAGGCGGCGCGATCGATCCACGGGCCGCGCTGCGTCGCAACCTGCGCTACGGCGGCGATCTGATCATTCTGCCGCGTCGCGTCCACAAAATCAAGCCGCGACCGCTCGTGTTGCTCTGTGATATCAGTGGCAGCATGGAGCGCTATACACGGCTCTTGTTGCATTTCATGCATACACTGGCAGGCACCAGCGGGCGGGTAGAGTCGTTCGTCTTTGCCACGCGCCTGACCCGCCTGACGCGCGCGATCCGTCAGCGCTCGGTGGATGTCGCGCTCCGCGATGCAGGGACGCTCGCCAAAGATTGGGGCGGCGGGACGCGGACGGGTGATGCGCTGCACACGTTCAATTTCACCTGGGGGCGGCGCGTGTTGCACCACGGTGCGGTGGTCCTGCTGATCACCGATGGCTGGGATCGCGGCGATCCCGACCTGCTGCGTGTGGAAGCAGCACGCCTGCAACGCAATTGCGCGCGTTTCATCTGGCTCAATCCGCTTCTCAGCAGTGCTCAATATCAGCCGCTGACGCGTGGCGCGCAATCGTTGCTCCCAGCGGTCGATGACTTTTTGCCGGTGAGCAACCTGGCCAATCTGGAGATGCTGGCGCGCGAACTCAGTCGGGTGGACTGGCGACGCAAGGAACGTGTCGGCCACTCCCATTGATTGGCGAGACCCTGCCATACAGCACCAGGAGAATGCTGGCAGCGAGTGATCTACCCAATCGCTTTGTGTATTTCGAATCCATAGACATGAGTTGTTCGCATATGCAGATCAAGACATCTACAACATTGACTCTCCGCATTGCCTAAAAGGCACAGCGGCTATAGGAGCTGTCCTTGTAAGCATTGTACAGGGGCAGCGTATTCTGCATACGCGATTCCCCTGTACATCACAGCATATTTGATCTTACGAACTTACCAGGTAGCCAATCCCTGGAAGCCATTGGCCATTGGGAACGTCGCGTTGCTCGGGAGAGCCTGTAACGCGCCATCTAACCCAATACTAAAGATTCCGATCGTACCAGTGCCAGTGTTCAAGGTATAGAGAAAGCGGCCATCGTAGCTCGTCTCATCATCAATGGGCAATGTGCCCACTCCCGTAGAGAACGATGATTGCTTCAGTGGGGTCAAAGTGCCATTATTTGCCAATTGATAGCCGGAAAGAGTTCCACTACCCGCGTTCGCGACATATGCAAATTTGCCGTTGGGGGTAACAATCGCCCAGCATGGCGCTTTGGCGTTGGTATTGACTGTACTGACCGCCGTAAGCGCGCTCGCATCGATGCGATATGAAGTTGCACCCAATCCAACCTCTGAGACGACGGCGACATCATGATTCCCGAAGCTGAGACCAAATGGGAGCGCCGCCGCAGATTTTGTGAAGGTCGGTGGATCGGCAATACCATCGTGGACTGGGAAAAGCGCCAACTGGTTTGCCACTAATTCCGTCACCAGCAGATATCTTCCATCACGGCTGAAGGCGATGCTAGATGCCCCTGCATTGGGACTCAGCGTATACACAGAACCATTGATCGAATTGAGGCCATCATCACTCACCCGATATCCGTGAATAGTTCCAGGCTGATTGGCGTCGCCATGAGACAACACATAGACAGTCTCATCATGAACAGCGATACTCACCGGTTCAATTCCATAAGAGGGGGCATCACCGACCAACCGCAGTCCTCCACTACGCTCGACCCTGAAAGTCGTAACCGTATTGCTGCCCGCATTGACAGCGAAGAGCCATGCATGATCTTCGCTGAGTGCCACTGCGTATTGCGATTTCAACGGGTCAACCGTGCCACCAATGCCATTACCACCCGTCGCATATTCCCCTATCTTGGTCAACGACCCATCTGCCATTCGTGCATAGGCATAGACATGATTCCCACTGGTCGAATTATCTTCGGTATACGCCGCGCCGACGATGACACGAGAAGTTGGCAATGCGAACGCTACGGAGTGCATAGCCACTGAACCTACGAGCGCAAGCGCCAGGCTTCCAAGGATAATCCAGGATCTTCTCACCAAGGATCGCATAGGATGTCGTTCCTCCAAAACATTTCGATGACAATGGATTGAGTCGCACAGGGCCAGCGGAGTTCACTGTGAAACTGTGCCAGTGTGCAAACATCAGAATATCAAACTCGCCATCCATCGAAACGTTACAGTTCGGCACTATGAATTTCCACGATCTGAAATAATCGCCCAGCATAACTTCATTGTAGAAATGCTTCCCTGGCATGAAAACGGCCTCACTGGGTGGATCTGACGGCGATCATACTCATACGATATAGACACACATGAGAATGCTCGAGCCGTGTGGCACGCGCGGTTCACGGGTGACCTAGAGATCATGGTGATCTCCTGGGTCATTTGTTCCATTACGAAAGGTCGAATTCGCTTTGCAAGCTCAAATTGACGACGATTTATCACTGATTATCGCGTTGCGTCAAGGCGATGAAACAGCATATAGGGTATTGCTGACACGCTACCAATCACTGGTGTTGCGACTGGCACGGATGTATGTCGGACACGAAGCGGCGGAAGAAGTAGCACAGGAAACGTGGCTCGCAGTCCTTCACCATATTGACAATTTCGAGCCACGCGCGCCTTTAAAAAGCTGGATTCTCCGTATCGCCGTGAATAAAGCGCGCACGCTGGCACGACGCGAAGATCGCACCATCGCATTCTCCTCTCTGCTCGCCAATGATACATCCTCCGAGTCGGCCGTGCCCCCTGATCGATTTCTGGCAAGGGCAACGAACGGTATCCCGGCAGGTTGGTGGGCCATTCCGCCACAACCCTGGCCAGAAATGCAGTCGCCAGAGGATGCCGTGCTGGGGGCCGAGGTACAAACGATTATCAATCAAGCTATTCTCTTACTAAGACATCCTCAGCGCGAGGTCATTATGTTGCGCGATATCCAGGGTCTTACCGCACAGGAAGTCTGCGCGATCCTCGATATCACCGAAACACATCAGCGTGTCTTGCTCCATCGCGCTCGGACCAAAGTCCGGACAGCACTCGATCGCTATTTTCAGGAGGGTCAAAATAATGACCAATGAACCACTCGATCTGACAGGTATGCTGACCTGTCAGGAAGTCGTAGAACTCGTCACCACCTATCATGAACATTTGCTCCCTCCAGAGGAGCACCAACGTTTTGAAGCCCATCTCGCGATTTGCCCACCCTGTCGCACCTATGTCGCGCAGATCGCACAGACCGTGCGCATGATGGGGGCATTAACAGCCGAGCAAGAATCTGCGGAGGGGACTCTGGTATTGCTTGATCTCTTCCGTGATTGGAAGCGTGGGCGGACCTTGTCGGATACTGATTGAAGGGGGTCCAATGATCAGAGCAGCAACACACCAACACAGGATAGACCTATGCGTCATTGACTAGTGTTGATTGCGGAAAGGATCGTATGCACCGCTCTCGCGCAGCCAGAGGGCGGAGGAACCGTCCGTGGGATCTGGGGGGAGAACCGTGCCAGCTGCCAGGGGACCAGTGGGGGGCAGTGGGGCAACGCTCGGCGCGATCGGTGCGGCACTCTGGCGCAAGCGTTCGATTTCCAGGCGCAGGCGCGCGCGTATCCAGCTGGGGTGGGCGTAATGGCGTTCGCGGATCTGGATGCGCTGTCCACTGCCACCGTGGATGGTTATGACACCATAAGAGCGCCCGGCCGCGGGGATGACCCCGCTGCGCCGATCGACTTGCAGGATCAATACCAGGATGATGCGACCAAGGGCCGCGCGCAAAGATGGCTTCTCGCCACGCTCGCGGTCCACATTATACAGCGACTCCCAGGGGAGCGCGACGCGCGCGGGACCTCGCCAGGCCTGGATGCCATCGGGTTGCACTACGAGGTGTTGGCGCAGGAGATACGTGAGGGCGATGCCGCAGCCAGCGATCACCGCGAGCGTGAGCAACGCATAGCCAACCCATACAATTGGGTGCAGAAAGGCGACGATGCTCGTCCCACCAAACAGGGTGATCGCCAGGGTCACACCCCAGGCGCTCAAGGCGTTGTCTACCTCTTCTTCAAACCAGATGGGCGTATCCAGATCGCTCACCATACTTGGTGGACTGTGTGGTTGCGCGAGTATTGCATCTAATTTGTCGATGACATCTGCGCGGAACGCCACATAGTTTGGGACTAGATCCTGGCGCAATTGCAGCCGCATGCCCGTCGTCGAGGACAGCGCTATCCACTGGCTGCGGAACCCTTCGTCCAACCGTGTCCATTCGTCCAGCCGCGCAACCTCATTCCAGTCGATCTGGTGGCGAATGAAGCCGTGCACCAGCACGAATCCTTCGTCGGAGACGACCGCATGGGCCGAGACCCGGAGGGCATAGTAGAGAATGGCCCAGCACAACGCGACGAAGCTCGCGCCGACGAGGACGAGGTCGGCGATGACGGGATGGCTCTGTCGTAGGGCTTCGCGTATGGAAAAGCCCGTCGCCAGGAAAATGCTCGCCAAGACGATCAGTACGAGCCAGCCACCAAGATCAAAGACGCGATAGGCGCGCGCCCCACGTACCAGCGGCATAGTCTCCAGACGCGCCACACGCTACCCCCGTCGTCGAGGAATCCATACCGACCAGACTGGTCGGCGACTCTCCGCATTCTATGCGCTTTCCCTGCTGGCTGTCAAGCCAGCAGGGGATCGCGACAGGAGAGCGAGAGGGCATGGACAACGGCCCACACCCTCTCGCTCTCTTGATCTGCAGGAACGCGGCGCATGTTCACTGTTGGAAACTGCTGACCACCCGTGTATAGCGATCCGCCAGCGCCTGGGCCTGATCGTGCGACTTCGCCTCTGCCAGCACATTGAAGAGCGGACGATCGGGATCAGGATAGATGAGCACCCAGTCTGAGCCAGAACCCGCGATGCGGACGCCATCCGCCGCCTGGGAATCGCGATAGTTCTCGCTCAAGAGACGCATGACGCGCCCCTTGAAGTCACGCGGGCAATCCACCAGTTTGCGTACCTGATGAAATTCTGGCAAGTTATCGTACACCGAGGAGAGTTTGACATCGAAGCGCGCCAATAACTCCATCAGTTTGACCAGGGCAAACATGCCATCAAAGGCCGGGTGGAAAGCCGGCAAGATGTACCCGCCGACCGCGTCGCCGACCATCACCACATTGTCGCCGCGCGATGCCGTGCTCGCCAGCGTCTGTTGCATGACGCTCACCCGGCGCACCTGCCCTCTGTGCTGCTTGGCCATCACCTCGACCGCGCTGGTCGCCGTGACGGGCACCACCACTGTCGATCCGGGATTCGCTCGCAGCATGAGGTCGGTCATCACCGCCAACAGAGCATTATTGTCCAGCGAGCGCCCCTGTTCGTCACAGACGAATATCTTCTCGCCGCCGGTATCGATCCGAATGCCCATGTCGGCTTTCAGTGTCCGCGTGATATCCGCCAACCTGACGCGGTCGCGCTCGAATTCATCGAGCGTATGGGAATAGTGCGCCTCATCCATCGTCGAGTTTAAGGCGATGACCTGGCAATTCAGACGATTGAAAATTGGCGAAAGGAACTCAACACTACTCCCATGCCCGTAATCCACCACCAGGCTGAAATTCCGGTTGCGGGTGACATTGATGTCCAGCGACTTCACGAACGCTTCGGTGTACCGTTCACGGACGTTGGGCGCGTAAGAGATCTCGCCTATCTCGTCGAGATATACCCTGCGAAAATCTTCGCGGAAGTACATATTCTCGATCTTGCGTTCCGTGGCTTTGGAGATATCCAGCCCATTTTGATCGAAGAATTTGATGTCCACAACTCGCGGATCAAACGGTGAGAGGCGAATGTGGACACCACCGACTGCATCAGTCGTACGGACATAGAACCGAGCCACCGGCAAAGGGACCGCTGTGAGATCCCACACATCCACACCCGCGGATGGCAGGCCTGCGATGATGGCGCGCTTGATCATGCGTGGCGTGCGGTGCGCATCGCGGTTCACACAGACGTGATTCCCTTTTTTGAGCACGGCGCCATACGCCGCGCCAATCTTGGCCGCCAGTTCAGGGGTGATGTCGACATTCACCAGCCCGGTGACGCCGAAACGGCCAAAGAGCGTGCGTCGACCCTGATTCCCCCAGATGATGCTGGAAGTAATGACGGCGCCATTCTCAATCTCTTTTTTGGGCCAGATCTTGACCCCGGGTTGGATGATGGCGCCTTCATCGATCAAACAATCATCGCCGATCACCGAGCCCTCGAAGAGCACCGCTTTGCTCTTGATGCTTGTCTGCGACCCGATGATTGCTCCGCGCAGTTCCGCATGTTCACCGACATAGGAATTGTTCCAGATGATCGAGCGGTCGATGGTGGCGTTGGCATCGACGATCGAGTAGCCGCCAATCGCGACGGGACCATTGATCACCGCGCCACTGAAAATGCGCACGCTCTGGCCCAGGTAGATCGGACCGTTCAGACGCGCGTCATCAGCGATCTCAACGCCATCTTCCACATAGATATCGCCGCCGATATGCCGACCTGGCATTTTTATCTGCGCCTGCCCCTGCAAGACATCAGCGGTGGAACGCATATACTCGGTCAGATTGCCGACATCGCACCAATAGCCTTCCGCGACATACCCAAAGAGCGGATCGTTTTTCTTCATCATCAAGGGAAAAAGTTCGTTGCTAAAATCATAGACCGTGTTTGGCTCAAAGTAATCCAGCACTTCCGGTTCGAGGACATAGATCCCGGTGTTGATGGTGTCGCTGAAGACCTGTGCCCAGCTCGGTTTCTCGAGAAACTGGGTGATGCGACCACCTTCGTCAGTGATGATCACACCATATTCCAACGGATTCGGGACATGCGCCAGGGTCAGCGTGGCTTTGGCGCGGTGCTCGCGGTGGAATTCGATGATCTTCGTCAAATCATAGTCGGTCATCGCATCGCCGCTGATGACCAGAAAGGTATCGTCTTTCAGAAATTCTTGCGCGTTTTTGACACTGCCTGCTGTTCCCAGTGGGGTCTCTTCGCGCGAATAGTGGATCTTCATCCCGAACTGAGATCCATCGCCAAAATAGTCTTCGATATTGCTCGCAAGATATTGAACCGTCATTACCACTTCGGTAATGCCGTGATCCTTCAATAATTGCAAAATGTGTTCGGCGACTGGTCGTCCTACGATTGGCACCATCGGCTTGGGCCGTTGAATTGTGAGGGGGCGTAACCTTGACCCCTCACCGCCTGCCATCACAACAGCTTTCATCGCTCACTCCTCCACCGCTCACCAGCAACCCATGGGCAACACGTGCTGCCATCGTACGCTGGTCGCGAGGCTCAATTCAGGTACAGTATGGGGTAGCATCATGCTCATTGTAGCATGTGCCATGAAAGTCCAACAACCAGGGCGCTATCATCCACGCAGTGCGTTTTTTGTCCATGATAAATCCACGCAAGAGGCTGGTGCACGCCCGCGCAACCACAGCTCATTGCGCTCTCCCTGGTAATTGCCCTGGCTAGATCAGAGCGTCGGACAGAGCATCGAGCAAAACATCCGCGCCATAGCGTACAGGGTCGGTTGTGGGCAGGCCTAACGATGTGGCGGTTTCGGCAATCGCCGCGCGCGCCGCATCGTCTGGCATGCCATAGGTATTGAGCGCGACACCAACAAACGGCGTGGTGCGACCCAGCCAACTGGCGGCGGAGGTATACATTGACATGACGGTGGGAAGGGAGGCGATGCGAAATTCTGGAAACCCATGGACAAATTCACGGCCTGCCTCATGGCAGAGGATGAAAGCATCCGGCGCGGCGCCATGGACCAGGCCCAGAGTGACTGGCGCATACGCCGGGTGCCCCAGTGATCCCTGGCCTTCAACAAACACCCAGGCATGTTGTTCGGCGAGTTCCGACACCATCGCCTCGACGCCCCCGCTGGTAAAATCGCTGATCAAGCGATCCACCGGTACGCCCGCTCCGGCGATCATAATGCCGGTCTGGCCAGTGGCGGCAAAAGCGGCATCCCAACCACGGTCCCGCGCGCCACGTTCGATAACGAGCGCGGCAGTCATCTTGCCAACGTTGCAGTCGGTGCCCGCGAAATAAATCGTATGGCTACCTGGGCGATGGGGTCGACCTTCACCAATATGCATCGCCACCGCGGCCGGTGGCTGGCGCACATCCCAGATGCGTCCGCCGCCACGTTCCGCCGCGGCGCGCAGTTCATGATCTTCACCTAAAAAGATGTGCAACCCGCTAATGACCTCGAGCCCTTCTTCCAGCGCCCGTACGATCGTTGGTCGCCAGACATCTGGCAATCGGCCGCCAATTGGCGCGATGCCAATCAGCAGGCTGGTGGGATGGAAAGGCAGCGCATCCGTAATCGACGCGACCACCGGAATGCCCTCACCCAGGCCTGGTGACGCCAACACCGTCGCGACATCCGCGCCAGCATGTTCACTATCAATGACCGCAACGGTCTCATCGGATGAGAACCGTAAGACCCCTACTGCCGTCTTCGCACCCTGGACGCTGAAGTGCCCCTCCGCCAGGATCACTAATCTGCGCATCACTTCTTCCTCTCATCTATCCACGTCGGTCGCGCGCGTGCCATTAAGGCGCCCAACTACACCATCTGCATTGCAGGTCTCACGCTTGGCACCACCTCAAACGTCTGGTGAAGCATCGGCGCGCGAACGGGGAGCTCGCGTCTTCGGCGGCTGGTCCTCGCGCATTCTCGCATCCGCCTCAGTCGTATCGCTGTGGCGCGCTCGCCTGGCTTTCGGCCGCATTGCCGCCAAATTGGATGCGGCGGGATGAGGAGCCACATCGGCGCTTGTGCTGGGGGACTGGCGCCGCTGAGCGTCACCCAGCTCCGCACGCTGCGTACTGAGATGATAAATCGCGGCCTGGCGCAGGTCGGTGATGGCGGTTTGGAGCCGGACAAAGCTCTCGAAAAGATTGCCATACGCGCTGAAATAGGTATGGACATCCCCATCGCTGAGCGATTTATCACTGAGATAATAGAGATGATCGCTGGTCTGTAACAAGCTCCAGCAGCGGATGAATTCGGGTTCTTCCGTGCGCAGAATCAGGTCTTCCATACGTCGAATCTCTTCGAAGCAGAAGAGTTGCATCTCATTGCGCAGCCAGGCACTGGTATCGCGTTCCAAATCAGCCCAGGAGATGGTCGCGAACGGCCCGACATTCAACGTGCCGCGTGGTTTGAGGGAGCGGATCGCGCCAGTGGGCGTGGTGAAAGCAAGCTGATGCGATTGGGTCAACTGAGCTGGCAACTGGCGCACGAAATCAAAGATTCCGCGGTTTTCCCAGATGTGTTCGCCAATCGCCTCATAATCGATCATCAGATTGATGAGATCGCCAGTTTCGGCCTTGAGCCAGCCAGCGAATTTTTCCGCCGTCAATGGGAAGTGTTCCCAGCTAGCATTGGGGAAACGGTAGGCAATGTCATCGCTATAGCGATAATTGCGCAATAGCATGGGCAAACCGTTGGAGGTACGGTAAAGGTAGTCTGGTGACCGCCATCCCTCCAACACCCAATCCACCCCTTCGGTCATAATACCTTCGAATCCCATGTGCTGGACCGCGTCGCCAATGCCATCGTTATAGAGACATTCTGTATTGCGAAACACCGTCGGCTCGCGACCAAAGAGCGTCTTGATGCGCTCGCGGTGCAGACGTGCCTGGCGTTGGAACTCGGCGCGTTGATCATCCCAGAGACTGGCCAGTGAGTGATAATAGGTCTCACCCGTGAATTCGACAAACCCCGTCGCTGCTAGCCTTTGAAAGAGCGCGATCAATTCTGGTTCAAAGCGTTCTGCTTGATCGAGAAAGGTGCCCGAAAGCCCAAAGCTGACCCGGAACGGTGAGGATTGGTCGCGATGCTGTTCGATCAATTCCAGAAACATATGGGTCGCGGGAAAATAGCAGGTGCGCGCGACTTTACGAAAGATCGTCGCATTCATCTCTTCGTCGAAGAGCGTCGCGTGCAGGGCCTCCGGAGTGAGCGGAGTGTCGCCGCGCAGTTCATAGGGACGCAAGCGTTCAGGTTGGTGGGCAAAACAAAAGAGATTGATGGCAGTCATAGATCAAGCGATCGCCACTGTCTGGTGAGATGCAGCAGCGGCCGCGCCCTCCTCTTTCATGACTTCTCATGGCATTGCGAGTGACGTGAGTGTGAAGGTCGAGTAGGTAGGTGGACTCTCATTCGCATTATAGCATGTTTGACACTCCGCACCAGCTCAAGCCACGGCGGTTGGCTTCAGGTTGTATCACCCTCCCGCACAACCGCAACTGCAATCCAATCCAGCAAGCCAGCGTGTCTGATATCTAAAATTTGGGATGGACGGCGAGCACATAAATCAAGATGACTTCCACCAGTCCGACCACAGTCAAAAACATCCCAAGCAGAGTCTGCCCGATCCCACTTCTAGCCCCTCGCGATCGGCGAATGCGCGTGAGGGTAACTGCTCCCATCGGGAAGACCGCGAGCCATACGAATGCTCCGGCTCCCGGACAGAGCGACAACGCCCCCAGGATGAGGACGACCAGAGCGAGGGGACTGCGCCTAGGGGTGACGAGGATGCGCGCGTGCACTGGCTCTGGGGTGGAAGGCAATGGGGGCACTTCGCCAGAATTGAGCATCGGGGACACCGTCGGCGCCCCCACGCTCGCCACCGCACGCGACCGCATAGAGACAGTCCGGGGCAGGGCGGATTTGCAATAGACACAGGTCTCGGCGCCAACGACATTCACTGTGCCACATCGCGCGCACAGCGTCTCTGGTGCTGTCAGGGCAGCGTGTAGCGCGGCCTGCATATCTTTCACACTCGCATAACGATCGGCTGGCTCCAACGCGAGGGCGCGCATGACGATCGCATCGGTGGTCTTGCTGATGCGTGGAGCCAAATGGCTTGGTGTCGGCATATCTGGGCGCCCGGCATGCACTTCACGGAGCCGATGCAGCGATTCCCATGGTTGGCGGCCGGTCAGCGCGTAAAACACCGTAGCGCCAAGCGCGTAGATGTCGGTACGTTCGGTCGTTGATCCATTCTCTTCACATTGTTCCAGTGGCGCGTAACCGGGAGTATACGCCTGCGCTGCGATCATCGTCTGACTGTCGCGATCTTTAAAGAGCTTGGCAAGTCCCAGGTCGAGCAAAATCGGTTCGTCCGTTGTGCCATCGAACTTAATATTGGCGGGTTTGATATCGCGATGCAGAATATGACCATCGTGCAATGCTTGTGTGGCAGCGCAGATCGGCACCATCAAGCTGAGCACTTGCGTCTCTGGGATGGGGCCGCGCTGTTGCTTAAAATGGGCAATCTGTTTCTCTTCGAGGTTCATGCCCGCGATATACTGCATGACGAGGTAAAACCGGTGATTCTCCTCGAAGGTCGCAAAACCGCGCACAATGCCACGATGCGTGATATGGATCAATATCTGAGCTTCCAGGTCAAACTGTTTCCGGGTCTCCTCGTCATTGAAGAAAGCTTCTTTAATGGCGACTTCGCGGTCGAAGAGTTGATCGTGCGCGAGATAGACATTTCCAAATCCACCATGGCTGATGACTCTCTCGATGCGATAGCGGCCATGTAGCAGTGTACCTGGTTCCAACTGCGAATCTTCTGCTGGCATTGGGGGCATCTTCCTTTGGTGGATGGTGACCTGCGTCGGTGACGCAGCGATTCTTCATCATGAGCCGTTATAGTATATCTGGAAGCATCCTTTGTCGCAAGGGAGGGTGCAGGGCATCCAGATCACCCTACTCAGGAGTATCAATCAATATGTTGGAATTGGTGCAGATCTTCGCTTCGTTGCGCGAAGTCCATAAAGACGCGGTCATCGCCCGTCGGCAAGGAAACCTGCGTCAAGCGGAAGACATCGATAAGACGTTGATCCGCGTCGCGTTCCCTTTGCTGCTCACGTTCGATATGGATGATGGCCAGGTGCGAGCAAGTTGCCTCCTCGCACAACTCGCGCAGCCACAACCGATCGATGTACTCGTCTCTCCCATGTGGCCGTTAGCAACGATTCGGCTCGAAACAATGCTCTTTCTGCCAATGGTTGCCCAGATCACGACGCTGGATCAAGTGGAGAGTGCGATCACTGAGGCGATACAATTCGGTGCGCCCGCTTATAATGACGGAGACGTGCGCGGTTGCGCCACATGTTATTGGGCAACCGCTTTCGGTTTGTTGCAGGCGCCTACGCCGCGAGGGGTGGCGGGCATGGCACGGGTGCTCCGGCCATTGCGATCACCAGTTGAGGAAACGGGACCGTCGTTAGGTGATGACGCGCGCGCCATCGATGATTTCGCCTGGCGGATGCGCCAGGCGCTCGACGCATCCCTGGCGGCGATCCGCTAATCGTGGACCAGTTAGGCGATACCGCAGAAGCGCGTTCCCCAGAGCCGGAGATCCTCGATGGCGGAGCGAAGTGCTGAACCCTTCTCAGTGAGCTGATATTCGACATGGGGTGGCACTTCGGCATAGGCGTGGCGCTCGACGATACCGGCAGTCTCTAATTCACGGAGCCGCATCGTAAGCATTTTGGCACTGGCTTCAGGGATGGCCCGGCGTAATTCACCAAACCGCTTGGGGCCTTCCATAAGCTCGTGGACGAGCAGCATCGTCCATTTTCCACCCAGGGTCAACAACGCCCGCTCAACATAGCAGATCTCTTCACGTCGCCGGGTGGCGCTCGCGGCAGAGGTATCAATCGGTGACATGGCGGGGCTCCTTAGCTCATGTGTGGCGATCACACATGGAGATGCAATTAACTGGTAGTATACCCCACAGCGCGATCTGCGACTAGCCTCATGGGAGTGATCCGTAACGCGCAACATTGGCAGCGAGGAGGAACGATGCTATTGTGCCGACAACAGATGGTCCCTCACGAACTGGCTACGGTCTCCCATTCTTCATACAGCGCGTCGAGTTCCGCTTTGGCGACGGCGTGTTGTTCGGCGAGTTGCGTAATGCGGGTCACATCAGCCGCCTCGCTGGCGGTCGTGAGCTCAGCCTCAATGATCGCCAGGCGTTGTTCAGCGGCAGTAACCTCCGTCTCGATGCGATCAACCGTACGTGCCGTCAGTGCGACGGGCTTACCACTGCGGCCCTGCGTCTGCGCGGCGCGCGCCGAAGCTTTGGCGGCAGCTTGGGCGCGCGCCGCCTGTTGCATGATGCGGTGGCGATACGTGGTATAGTTGCCCTCCACCGCGCGCATTGTCTCACCCTCGACAATCCAGAGATCCGTCGCCACGGCATCAATGAAATAGCGATCATGCGAGACAAAGATCAGCGTGCCATCATAATCGGCCAGAACTGCTTCGAGAAACTGCCGCGCTGGGAGATCCAGATGGTTGGTCGGCTCATCGAGCACCAGGAAATTCGCGCCCTGCATCGTGAGCTTTGCCAGCGCGACGCGGGCCTTCTCTCCACCACTCAAGACGCCAATTGACTTGAAGACATCATCGCCGCGAAACTGGAAGCGGCCAAGGTAGGTCCGCGCCCCCTCCTCACTCAGGAGCGATACCTCGCGGATCTCATCAATGACGGACCTTTGGGAATTCAACCCCTCATGGGTCTGCGCATAGTAGCCAATGCGGAGATTCGTCCCTTGTTTGAGATTGCCAGCCAGGGGCGCCAACTCGCCGACGATGGTCCGTAACAGCGTCGTCTTGCCCGCGCCGTTAGGGCCGAGCAGGCCGATGCGCGAGCCGCGCTCCACAGTGAGATCCGGAACGGTGATCAATGGGCGATTCGGGTAGCCAACGATGAGTTTGTTGGTCTCCAGCGCGTATTCGCTGCTCTCATAGGCAACGCGCATACGGAAATGCAGTTCTGGCGCGTGGTATGGTCGATCCACGCGTTCCAGCCGATCCAGTTGTTTCTGGCGGCCACGCGCTTCGCGGGCACGCTGCCCGGCTTTGTAGCGCCGGATGAAGTCTTCTGTCCGGTTAATCTGCTCTTGTTGCGCTTCATATTGTTTGCGCTGTAGTTCGCGGCGTTCCTCGCGCAACTGGATAAAGTTCGTATAGTTGCCAGGATATTCTTCGGCGCGATGATTATCGACCTCGATGATACGCTGCGTCACACGGTCCAGGAAATAGCGATCGTGCGCGACGATCACCAGTGCGCCTTTCCAGGCCAACAGGTACTCTTCGAGCCACTCCAGCGCCGCCAGATCCAGATGGTTCGTCGGCTCATCCAGCAGCAAGACATCCGGGGATTGTAGCAACAGTTTCCCCAACGCGGCACGCGTCTGTTGACCACCGCTCAGGGCGCGCACCGGCATTGCTTGCTGTTCGCGCGAGAAGCCCAACCCATCCAGGATCTGACGCGCGCGACTTTCGATAGTGTAGCCTTCGGCATGCTCGAAGCGTTCCTGGAGCAGGGCATAGCGATCGACCAGCGCTTGATAGGCATCAGGATCGGTCAGCGCGTCAGGGTCAGACATCCGCATAGCCAGATCGTGCATCGCGGATTCCATCGCCTGAACTTCGGCGAAGACCGTCAGCATCTCTTCATAGAGCGAATTTTCAGGCGTGAACTCCGGCATCTGAGTCAGGTAGCCGACGCGCGTCCCCTGGGCAAATGCCACGGTGCCCTCACTGGGCAAGAGCCGCCCTGCCAGGATATTCAGGAGAGTGGATTTCCCCGCGCCATTGGGGCCGACCAGGCCCAGCCGGTCGCCGTGTTCAATACGAAAGCTGACGCCGCTGAAGATCAGTTCGGCGCCAAAATGTTTATCGAGATTGCTGATAATGGCAAGTGACATACCTCTATTGTACGCGATCTCCGGTCCGATCGCTAGCGAGAAACTGCCGCTGTGATCCCGCCACCACCCACTCGCCCTAGCCCATGAAGCTGGATTAGCCTGATCGGGACCGCAAGAACTGTTGAATCCAATACCCCAGGGACATGTCAATCCGGATTTGGAGAAGAAGACGTAGCCATAAAAGGAGGAGCATGATTTCAGACACACTGACGATGATCGCACCTTGCAATCGGTGACTCCGGCGCCCAAGCGGAAAGCGCTGTGGTTCGGGGATCAGGGCATCGTGTTGCCCGGAGGCGAGATTGGGAGTAAAAGGGACCTCGAAGATCTGATCGGCAAGGATGGGAGCATCCTGCCAGGACAGTACCGCTCTCCAGGCAAATGGCGGGAGGATCGCATCCTGGGGCACTACCGCGATATAGCCCGCGCATCGATAGCCCAGCGATGCTCGCACCACGGCTGGCAATTGGCCAGCCGCCGGTAACATGGCCACACAATAGGTCTCTTCGTCTAAACTTGTCGCCAATTGCCGCGATTGGTCCACCAATACCGCGCGCTCCCCCAGAAGACGCAACGCGGCCGTCACAGCGCGCGCATGCGGATCGTCCGGGGCGGCGACAATGGTCCAGGTACGTGGGATTGACGCGAATCTCAGTTGATGGGCCGGTTTTGCCAGGTCCGCAGCATATAGCACGTGCAGCGGTAGGCCGGACTGATTCGCGATCAATTGGCGTACCATCTCCGAGCGTGCACTGAACGCCTCGACGCGATCACCCCGCACCCAGCCGCGCAACGCGGCGTCAGCAGGTTCCAACCAGGTGAGCGTATTATGCGCAGTACAGAGATGGTGATAGACCACCGTCTCTGTACCGTGATCGTCGAGAATCATTACCCAGGCACGAAGGTCTTGCCAGGGCAATCGAAATACCAGCCTTTTAGATTCATGCGACGAGTGAATGCCCACGCCGGACACGCCGCGCGCCGTCAGGACAATCCCCGGTTTTTTGATACGCCGCGTGAGGATACCCAACCAGAGAAAGAACAGTACAATCACAATGCAGATTGCCAACATAATCGCGCTGGCCTGGGGTGTACGTAGATTAAGGGGTAGGTTGTCAAAGAGCACCAATGTCAGACCCAGGCTGCAGGCAGCAGGCACACCCAGCCACCAGCAAAAGAATGTGAACCCCAGGTTTAGGCGCACCGAGAGAGCGACACGGCGATGCAAATGGATACTGGGTTGTACGGCTGGCTGTTCAGTCATCGGCACTACCGGCGCCGCCAGTGCATCAGCAAGGGTAATTTTATTTATGATGGGAAGCGACAGCGGCGACAATCGCGTGGAGTCCGCAATCGAATCACTCGCCGATACATCATCCGTCGCAACCAGCTCTTCACGGTCAAAGTTTCCCTCAGCGATTTCGTCTGACAGCGGATCTTCCTGGGCATCGTGCATTTCTGCCTCAACAGCCAGCGGCACGGAGAGATCTGCCAGATCAGGTGCTGTCGAGGCACTTGGGACAAACATGAGGATAGGGCAGCCTGTACATCGCACAATGCGTGCTAGCAACTGCGAGACCTGTGCGGCGTAGGCCTCGTACCCACCATGAAATGCGGCCGGATTGCATTCGGGGGATTGCAGTCCCTCGCGTTGTACAAAATTGAGCTTTACAAATCCGCGATCTGTCACCAGTGCATAACGACTGATGGTATCGGTTGCGGTCAGTTCGACGCAGGCACGAAGCTCATGCCAGGGGATCCAGATCTGGCTGATACGGATACCTGACGCGGTAGCAGTAATATCACAAGCAACATCCCGCCACTTCATTCTGAAGAAACCCAGCAAGATGAGCGAGACTCCGAGCAGTCCCCCGACTGCTAAAACCACCCAATCCAGCGGTTGTGGGGGCGGCGAAATGGGACTGGTAGAGAGAACATCGTAGACAACGAGGAAATGCCAGGCCGGTACGAGTTCGGCAAGGAAAAGGACATAGGTCACCAGTCCTAAACCATTCCAACTCCAGAAATAGAGGAGCGACTGGATAGGTTGCAACCCACCCCTCACGAGAATCCGAACATCGTCGGCCATCTCTGCCGCTGTGGGTTGATAGAAAGCGTTACCAAGCTGGTGACGATATTCAGGAAGCAAAGCGCGTTCTTCGCGCATGCGATGCCACGACTTGTTCCCGATGATTGTCAATGCAATCAGCCAACTACCAATGATGAACCCTAACAAGATAGCAAAGAATCCACCATTGTTCCACTGCCAATCCGCAACTATAATGATGTCTAACCCTGCCAGAAGAATCGCCACCAGAAGCATCCCTACACATAACTTGGCGAACAAGTGGCGTGTCCGTAACGCAGCAAAACTCTGCATCATTTTCCCTCAAATAAAAGCTATGCTCGAAGCGCAGTCGAATAATGCCGATCGACACCATGCTCATTGCCGCACCAAGCCCCGCTGTGCGCGCACTGAGATAACCGAGCGCGATGACACACGTCACGATATAACTGATTCCGATCCAACGTGTCCACATTCTGCGTCGGGTGAAACGATCATATCTGGGCAATTGCGCTGCTCCTCTCACCCCGCCAATGGGGTGTAGACAAACTGACTATAGTCGGCAGACCCGCCGCTGGTGGACGTTGTGTACTGGACCAGGTCAATGTGCTTGGTAGGAAAAATCTCAGGATCATTGATGATACTGACTTGACGGCCGTTGATCTGGATAATCGCCGTACCATGCAGTGTTGTTGACTGGAGGTTTACCAGCGAAGCGCCATGCCAGACTCCGTGGTCGAGAAGAGTGCCGCTCGCGATGGTATCATCTGCATTCTGGTAGTCTATAGCCTGCCAGGTATGATCAGCGCAGATATAGAAAGCCAGGCCCATCGTTCCAAATTCCGGCTCATTGGTTTCGATACCCGCGCAGCCACCAACCAGATGGGTGAGATCGATCTCGACACTGACGGCATAGTGAGGCGCGAAATCGCCAAAGTGATTGTAGAACCGCTCGCGGGTGATATAGGTGCTGTTTGTAGTTGTGGCCAAGGACATGTTGTGCGTACCACAATCGATCGTCGTGTCGCTCACATTTTGATATTGCGGCTCAGACCACTGTCCAGCACCAGTATCACAACCGTAGCCGGGAACCTGAGCCTTATACATTGTCTGGAGAGGGGTGGGTACTGAGGTGAGAATTGACGCATCTTGCGTGGAAGTATAGGCAAAGTGTGCGAAACGCGCAGTCGCATATGCCGCATCGCCGACGGTATTGCCAAGAACCAGGGTGAAATCACCTGTATAGCTAGCTGGCGCAATAGGGAGGGTAACGAGTGGTTGTTGATCGAGGTTGAAGGTCATTGCCGGACCATTGTCGGTAATGCTGAGATGGTGCTCTGGTTGTGGATTCTTTTGAAAGCCGACAGCATAACG
>DAIDHM010000191.1 GCA_027459705.1 Ktedonobacteria bacterium
ATTGATCTGGGGCACGCACCGCATCGCCGATGCCGCAAGTTTTGTCGGTCCCAAACCCTATTACCTGGCCCTGGGTGACTCATTGGCATTTGGCTACCAGCCTGATCTCAACTGGGATGAAGGCTACGTGCAGGATTTTTATGCGAATTTGCAACAACATCACGTCAGTAATCTGACCAACTATGGCTGCTTGGGTGAGACCAGTGTCACGATGATTGCTGGAGGTTGCCCATACAAATATGTTCTGCATAATTATTATTGGGAGCCTCAACTGACCGCCGCGCTCGAATTCTTGCACGCCCATCCTGGTCAGGTCAGCCCCGTGACGCTGGACATGGGGGCCAATGATGTCCTGCCAGACATCAATATCTCGACCTGTACCGTCTCCGCAAAATGGAGCACCGATCTGGCGACCCTGCAACACAATCTCAACGCCATCATATTGCCACAACTCAAAGCCGCGATGACTATTCAGGGTCACTGGACCGGAGACCTGGTCATGATGAACTATTATGATCCATTCATCAAAGCTTGCCCGCAGGATGTCAGCTATGTCAACCAGCTAAACAGTGTCATCGCAAACGCCGCCAATGGTGCCGGCGCCCACCTGGTCAATGTCTTCAATGCCTACGGTGGCACAACATCCATGGCATCGAACATCTGCACCTACACGTGGATTTGTTCGATCTTCTCCGACATCCATCCCAAGACCGCCGGGTACCAGGTCATTGCCAACGCGTTCGAGTCGGCGACGGGTTATTGATCATTGCGTTGTCCGTGCGAAACAAGCAAAAAGAGGAACGTGGAAGAAATTCCATGCTCCTCTTTTTGCTTACCTAGCCGTTCGTGAAATCACGCTTCTTCGGGTGAATCGGGGTTGACGGCAACATCGCTGGGGGCGACAGCATGAGGTATCGCCGCATCCTCCTCGTCAACATCGGTCGGATTCTGGGATCCGCGGGATTGGCGTTGCGATATGGCGTACATGGATTTGGCATCTTCAGGCGTCATCAAGTAAGCAACCTGCGGTAGCATTTCATTGTGAAACTCCTCGAGTTTCTCTTGTTCATCGGGATTCCACTCTGCGTACAGTTGCATCTCTTCGAATACGGCCCTGACCTCAATTTGTGCGGCTGTGAAATCACCAGCTTGATTGAACCGTAGGCCTATACGCCTGCTTTCTTCCATTCGTTCAGAGACGATATATTGCGCGGCAAACGGATCGATCACTTCCTGTTCACATTCCTCTGGGGAAGCCAGAGTGAAAGTGACAGATTCCCACGGGCCAAAGACATCCGCGCCATCCACTGTCCAGACCAAGCGTGCCCGCACTTCGGGATGGAATGATCGCTCGGCATCGATGAACTGGAACCTGGCGACAATATGCTGATGGGCGCCACGCAACAGGTCGCCAACATCGATCACATAAGGTTGCCCCGTGCCCGCGCTCGGGGGCGTGAGCGTAAACGGACTGATCATCTCGGGCACAATGCCGCCATCCAGCGCGAATTCGACGCGGACCCGCGGCGCAGCGACCGCCAGCAAGTCGTGGAGTTCGCCGACAAAGGCATTGACGATGTCATCGGGAGTGCTGAGATGATGGAATGCGCCGCCGCCAGCGACGGCCATCGGTCCAAGGAGATACTCATTATAACTTGGTCCAAAACCAAAGGTGCTGGTGCCGATGCGCCCTTGCTGGCGCATCTGGCGCGCGTCGGTGGCGATGCGTTCGGGATCCTGTTCGCCAACATTGGCCTGGCCATCTGTCAGCAAGAAACAGTAGCCCAGCGCCGCCAGATCTTGATCGACGCGAGGAGCGATCGCCTGGCAGCCACGTAGCCAGCCTTCATGCAACGCCGTACTGCCGCGTGCCTCCACGCCGTGGATCTGCTCGCGCAACTGCTCGCGTACCGCGGCAGTGACATAGCTCGGAGCCAGCAACACATCAATTTCATTATCAAAGATCACGACTGCCAGCTGATCCTGCTCGCTCAGTTGATCGACAATCGTCATCGCGGCTACTTTGGCCGTTTTCAGCGGTGCGCCTTGCATGGATCCGCTACGGTCCAGCGCCAAAGCCAGAATCAGTGGATGATGGGTGGTAGAGGACGGAGTCTGCGCCACAGTGATATCAAAAACCATATATCGCGCGCATTTGCCAGGATGGATCAGTCGCCGTTCGGGGACGGCGCGCATCGTGCAGAGGGGGGTACTCGACATTTGGGATTCCTCTCTGAAGCGCGGTGACCGCGCTCCCGGCGGATCATTCGCCGTTTTCCTGGCGTGAAGTATGCCCGCACGCCAGCATAGCCTCTATCAGCGCGCGCTGGGAGGCGGCCACATCATCCCTGACATGCAATTCTAAGCCTGGCGCGATCTCATATCGTCGCCAAGCATGAGGGAGATCGGGGTCCGGAGTCAGCGGAGAAACGAGAAACGACACCGATTCTTGCAACACAGGCCCTGGTGGCGCTAAATCCGACACAGACCAGGTAGCATCCTCCAAAGAAATCGTGGGAGGTGCAAGGTCACGGCGTAATTCCGCACGCCGCAACAGGTTTTCTACCACTGACTGCGAAGGCAGAGGCTGCCCACTATCCACCGGTGGCATATTCAAGAACGCTGTGGTATCCATGGTATCCACTGTGTCGTGCAGGTCATCCAGCATAGTGTACCTGCTCATTGGATATGGCAGCGACACGCTCGCCGTCGGTACATCGAGCATATTCGCCAGGAGATCGCTCTGCTCGCGCGGACTCAAATGAGTCAGGAACGCCCGGATTTCACGCAATGGCAGATGTTGCCCGACCAAGTAGCGGATGATACGTAGTCGATCGAGATGACCCACCGTGTAGTGGGCCGCTCTGCCACGCGCATCCGGACCAGTCAGTAGCCCCTGCGTGATGTAGTAGCGGACAGTCCGCACTGTGGTACCCGCGCGTTCCGCCAATGCTTCAATGGTCAGTGTTTCCGAGGTATGTTCCATGCGGAGAGTATACTACAGTAACACTGTCACTGTCAATATAAAGACAAAAAAAACCGCGAGAGGGAGCATAAGAGGAGAGCATCGCTCCAGAGAGGAGCCATATACAGTGTTCTCAGTGATGGTGATAAAATTCCTGATGGTGATCATAGACAAACTCAGCTTGTCGAGAAAAACGAGGATGAGGGCGATGATGTGTTGTCATCGCCCTCATCCTGTGCCATCCAGGTACGCCAGGTTCAGGCCGCGATCGACATCGCGCGCTCTGTAACTAATTCAACCTGCCAGTCGCTATTAATCCAGAGGCCCAAAACGCGCACCGGCAACTGCCAGTCGCTGAGCAGATCGACGCAGCGACGGACCATCGACTGATGCTCCGCATCAGAGACGGGGTTGCCCGCACAGTCATAGTGTGCCGCGATGGCGACCACGTGGGAGTGATGCGCATTGATGGAGATCAGCACCTTGCGCTTGATCGCATCTAGCTGGTCAGGGGTCGCCGTGAGCAGAATTTTGTCTGGTCCCGGCTCGGTCACCGTATCGACATAGTCGACCTGGAGATATTGCTTAATCCAAGCCGAGGTGGCGGACTGTGTGCGGCCATCGATGCACCCGATGACCGTCGCAAATGTACCCGTTGCCATTGATTTCCCCTTCAGGTTAGCGGATGATAGCGATCCATACCCTGGGGATCATATCGACGATGACGCGTGTTTCATTCAGGACACGACCGGCAACTTGACCGTGGGAATGCCCATGGCGCTATCCGCGACGATCTCCACCTGGCCACGTTCATTCAACCATAAACCCACGATACGCATGGTCGTTCGCCAACCTTTCAAGACCTCAACCGCATTACGGAGTCGCTGACGGTGCTCGTCCGCGGAGATGGCCCCCCCGGCGCAATCATGATGGGCGGCAATCGCCAGAATCGCGGGATGATGGGTGCGCAGACAATATTCGACATGGTGCCGCACGAGCTCGATTTCGTCCGCTGGCCCATCAGGCAGGACGCGATCCGGTTCTGGGACCGTGATACGGTCCACATAATGTACCAGGAAATTCTGCTTCATCCAATCGACAACTGGTTGATCGGATCGACCATCGACACAGGTAATGGCGGCGGCATATTCCAACGCGATCTCGCCTTGCGCACCATTATCGTAGAGTACTTCGATATTCCAATCGCTGGTCACCCAGAGACCAATGACCCGGCTTGCCAGACCCCAACCTGCCACCACATCGGCGCTGCGCAAAACCATCCGGCGATGTTCGGTTTCAGAGACGGGATTCCCGGCACAGTCATAATGCGCCGCGATCGCGATGATCTGCGAATGATGCGCGGTCGTGGAGATCGCGACTTTGCGTCGAATGTCCTCAATCTGTTCTTGAGGACCATCGGTGAGAATCTTATCCGGTCCAGGTTCAGTGATCTGATCGACATAATGGACGTGCAGATGCAGCTTCATCCAGTTCGCGACGGGATGTTTGGCGCGTCCGTCAATGCAATTGATTACTGTCGCGAAAGAACCTTGAGCCATGGTGTTCGAGCCTCCTGCGGATCATGAAAGCGTTCGATTTCTCTCTCGCTTCATGGTAAACTATCGCGCCAGTATCCGCCACCTTTGACGGCCCTGTGCTATACTCAACGGGAATTCGCCGAGCACTGTACGCACGATCCCTGAGTTCGTTTTAGTTTACTGCGCGCGCCCAGTGTTACCCAGACGCGCAAGCGAGGCAGAAACACAATGGCCTATCCACCACCTGATGGCGCCCCGCGTCCCACGCCGGGCTACCAAGGCCCATATGTCACCCCGCAACCATCCGGATATCAGGCACCGATCCAGCCACGTGTTGGCGCGCCGCCCGCGACGTTGACCAATCCCCCTCCAGTGCCCAAGCCTCCGCAACGTGGCGGCATTCTCGGATGGCTGAGGCGTCGCCTGGGTCGCCGCCGCTGAATTGCCATATGGCGGCAAGGTCGGACAAATCATGGCGTTGGACACCGCCAACATCTCGCGGCTCTTCATACCCGCCCTCGTCCAGGGCCTCAAGCTTGACCAGCGCCTCGTTGATGCTACGAACGAAGCTTCTGAGCAAGAGATCTACAGCACCTTATACCATCCTATCGTTCCAATCTACATCGCCTTTGGCGAGAAACCGTCAAATCTCGCTGATCATTGAGGCGTGACCTATGGACATGGTGCTCAGCTTGCGCGAAGTCGATACACCAGCCTGGTATAGCTATGGGTTCAGTAGCCCGACCGTCCCGGAGGCGTTGCGGTTTCGCATCGTGCGTGATAAGATACCTGACGGTACACCATATACGCCCGCGAGACACTGCGGACTAACGCGCCACCAGGAGGGCACAGCATCCCATGAGCACCCACGGTAAAAAGTATCTCGAAGCCGCCAAGCAGGTTGAGGCAACCAAAACCTATGAGCCTGCGAGTGCGGTCGCGTTGCTGAAGAAAGTCAGCTATGTAAAATTCGACCCGACGGTCGAATTGCACATGAAACTCGGTGTCGATCCTCGCCACGCTGACCAGAATGTGCGAAGCACTGTCTCACTGCCGGCCGGTACCGGTAAGATCGTCAAAGTTTTGGTCTTCGCGCAAGGCGAGAAAGTTGCTGAGGCCCAGGCTGCTGGGGCCGATTTTATCGGCCTGGATGATATGGTCAAAGATATCGAAGGTGGCTGGCTTGGATTTGATATCGCCATCGCCACTCCCGATGTCATGGGCCGGATCAGCCGCTTGGGGCGGCGCCTTGGCCCGCGCGGCCTGATGCCCAGCCCACGCGCCGGTACGGTTACAATGGATATCGGCCGTGCCGTCAGCGAAGTCAAAGCGGGACGTGTTGAGTTTCGCGTCGATAAGACCAGCTTACTGCATATACCAATCGGCAAGCTGTCGTTTACCGAAGATCAATTGCTCTCCAACTTGACGGCTACGGTCAATGAGGTATTGCGCATCAAGCCGACGACCGCCAAAGGCCAGTATGTGAAGAGCATCACCCTGTGTTCGACGATGTCACCAAGTATCCATCTGGACATTCCGACGACCATGGCACTCAAACTAGCCTGATCGCGGCACGAGTACAGACTATACAGTGGGGCGGCGCATCACGATGCGCCGCCCCACTTTGCCGTTATGCCTCACCGTCCTGATTATGTGCGTTTCGCTTTGTCATAATTGTTGGGCCAAAGCTCCTTTTCAGCGTGAGGAGCAAGCCCATTCGCGCCAACTATAGCCATCGCGCGCGAAGATCTGATGGGCAGCAAGGATGTTGGCGTTGGCATTATAGGGTGATTGACCAGCTTCTGAGGTACCCTGCCAGGTAATAGGATAGAGAATCTGGAAGACGCCCATCGCGTGGCTACCCAGCACGGGTGTTGGATTATAGGCCTGCGGATTGAAGCCCGACTCGCAACGCGCGACGTTCAGCGCGCCCTGCGCATAGGGGCCAAAGACACTGGTGATCTCGTTGATGATCGCCTGAGTCCCTGGATTGGCGGGATACGGACTGACATAGACGCCACCGCTGCTGGCTGGTTGAGGGGCTGTCGTAGGGGTTGGAGTCGGTACATTGTAGGAAGTCACATTACCCGAGAATGCCGCCAACTGATCCGTGACGCCCACTGTCAATGGTGACACGGCATAGAGCATGACCAGTACCAATCCCATGGTGATGGTGAAGACGAGCAAATGCGTCATACGTGAGCGCGGTCCGCGACGGCGCAGGGCATGTAACGAAGTGGCCTTGGTAGGGTCGCCAGGGATAATCGTGGGTGGCGGCAGCGTATCACCATGCCGATCGCGCGGCTTTACGATTGTCGAGTTCGCAGCGGCCATATCGCGCCGTACGGATCGATGCACCCAGGTAGGCAATTCGCGGCGTTGGGAGATAACCTGGGGAAGCCGCTCATTTTCTGGTGGCACGTTACTTTGTATCTTCGGCATCGCCGGGATCGTCGGAGCGGGGGGATCTTGATGCAACGGTGGCTGAAGGGCATCCGTCCCAATCGTCGTCCGCTCTTCGTATCCATCAGTCGATTGCCCACGCATGTACCGTTCTCCTCGTCGAACCGCGCCAGGTCGTGCTTCGCACTCCATCCCCTCTACTATAGTGATCCCTACCAAAACCGTCAAGTTTGTCGACCATCTGGGCAGCCCCCATGAACAGAAAAAGGTGAGGGATGATGCGGTTTCCATCATCCCTCACCCGCGCCGCGAAGTTCATAGCCGTTCTTGTAGGCTCGCTCGACGGGGAGATTATTCGGGAATGGGACTATCGGGACCACCGGGACGACCGTGGGTCGGCTCGGTAGGCGCTGATGGCGGAGGAGTCGGGTCGATGCCACCGCCGGGCACGTTCGATGTGCCCGTGCCAATGCCCGCACCGGGTACATTGGTGGGACCAGAGTCGACGCCACCACCAGGCACATTGGTAGTGCCAGAGCCGCCATTGGTCCCTGATGGCGTGTCGTTGCCAACCGGAACCACCGGTGGATCGGTTGCGACCGGAGCCGCCAGGTCATGCAGAACCGACATATCAACCCATCCCGCAGGTGCCCCTTGCGACTCAGTCGCAGCCAATAGCGTTTCCTGGGTTTGATCAGCGAGCAGGGTATTGACTTCGCCACTCAGGTGCGTGGTCTGGCTCGTTTGCGCGACCAACTTTCCCTCATGAAAATGCTCGTGTTCAGCGTGATCCACTTCCTGAATGCTCGTCTGTTCAGTGGATACCCGGGTTGTCTCAGCGGAAGCAGCAACCACGGTCTCCGTCGGTGTCGTGGCAGCGGCCGTCTGCACCTGTTCGATGGTCGCTGCGTCGGGATCTTCGACAAACAGCAAGACGCCATCGGCAGCGAGCGTCGAGGTGGCGGGCTCATCAGTCGTTGGCGCGGCGGATTCCACATCTTCCAGTGGCTGAGTATCTGGCATGCTTGAGGATGGGATCACGGTCGACTCGGTAACTGAGCTATGGCCCACCTCAGTGACCGCGCTGGACTCGAAGTGTGCGGATGCCGTACCAGTCTCCGTCTTCGGTTGATCCATCCCAGCTTGCCAGGTTGATGTGGTGGTCTCGGCGGTAAATGTAGCGGTCGTGCTAGCGGCATGCTCTTCTGTCGTCGCCGTAGCGACCGCGGTTGCCTCGATTGGTGTCGCGGGAGCCGGAGGCTCAGTTACCATAGTGGAAGCAACAGTGCCTGGCGGTGGTGCTTCTGTTACCTCAGCAGAGGTTGCGACGACCGTGGCATCGTGTTCAGCGACCACTGATTCAGTCGGGGAGGTGTCGGCCACCGCGACGCTCTCGGTGGCAGCAGTCTCCGTTGGCGTTGCGACGACCGTGGCATCGTGTTCAGCGACCACTGATTCGGTCGGGGTCGCGACCTCGACGGTCTGGCTGACTTCGCTGGCAGTGGACTCCGGCGCGGAGGTCGCCGACGCGGGAGTCTCGACTGGGGCCGACGCGGTCGCCGCCGCTTCTGACACAGCGGTGACAACGGCGGCCGTGGCCATCGCCTCAGCGCCGGTGGCAGTAGGGGTCAGTAGCGCCTCTGCGGCGGCCATCGCGGCTGGCGAAGATGGGATCGGCTCGGCCTTGGGAGTTGTCGCGATCACCTCCTGGACCAATCGCCGAGCGATGCGCACATTGGCATGTTCGACCTGACGCTTGAGATCACCCGTCATGATGTCAAAGAGTGCGGAGAATGTTGGGATGAGGGTGACGGAGAAGATCAAACGCAGGATGCCAGCGGCAACATTGCCAAGATAGAATTGCTCGATGCCAAATGTACCCAACAATGGCAGCGAGAGCACGGTCGCCGTTCCCAGCTTCTTTTGGCGGCGTTCCATGAGGACTTCGAAACGCGCTTTTTGCTCAAAATCGAGCTGATCACGTAGCGATTGAACAGTTGGTTGTGCCACGGTTCTGCCTCCTTATACCTGGATGATTGGTCGTTTGGCACGCGCGTGGTTCGCCCTTGAGTGCCAACGCCGCGTAGTCGGTGTTATTCATACCACGCAAGCACATGAGCAGTCAATCGGATGGTATCTTGGCATACAGAAGGGCCATCCGAACTGCATCGGACGGCCCTTCTGGCAAGCTATTTAGGAAAGAAGCTCAGCGCGTGCCGGCCCGCGCCAGGCGCTGGCTGCCACGTGTCACCGGCAGATCGCGATCGTCAGTGCGGCCAAACCAGGTACGCCACTCGCGATTCTCCCACATGACCAGTAGCATACTGGCATTGAAGATCGAACTATAGGTACCGGAGAAGATACCGATCAGCAACGCCAGGGTGAAGGACCGGATACTGTCACCGCCAAAGAGCACCAACGCGCTCAAGGTGAGTAACACCGTCAGGGAAGTGTTGAGCGAGCGCGCCATCGTCTGCAGGAGGCTGGCATTGACGATGTCATTGAAAGATTCCACTGACCGTCGTTTCATGTTCTCGCGGATTCGGTCAAAGACGACGATCGTATCGTGCACCGAGAAACCGATGACAGTCAGGACAGCCGTCACGAAGAGAGTATCGACTTTGAAGTCGTTCGGGAACAGCACGCCAAGAATCGACCAGATGCCCAAAACCACCAACGCATCATGCAAGAGCGCAATGATAGCGCAGGCGCCATAGCGGAAAGACTGCGAGAGGCTGCCAACATTGCGGAAGGCAAAGGTGACATAGATCAGGATCGCGATGGAGGCCAGGATGACCGCAAACACCGCCCAGAACGTCGTACTGGAAGCGATTGAAGGACCGACTGACTGCACCTGTGATTGGTACAACGGACCAAATTTCTGGAGTAACTCCGTCTCCACCGTATTCAATTGATTCGGCTTTAACTGAGTCTGCGTCTGCACCGTAACGATCTGGTTAGTCGTGCTTTCATAGACATTCGTGATCTTCACGGGTGTCGTCGTAGATGGAGTCGTGGGCGTCGTACTACCAGTTGTTGGCGTCGCGGTAGGCGCCGCTGGCGTCGCGGTAGGCGCCGCTGGCGTTGCGGCATTTGTCGTGGCAGATGTGGTTAACGGTGTAGCGGTGATGACTCTCTGAATATCCGCCGGGTTCACCTTGAAAGCCGCGCCGCCTTTGGTGGAGGGTGGCGGAGTGAAGACGAACGGGAGCAGCGAGTAAGCTTTGCCAGCCACAGTGACATTGAGCGGGGTCGCCGCCTGCACAGTACCAAAAAGCGTACTGGCATTGGGATTACTCTGTAACCGATTGAGTATCTCGGTATCGGTCGCGCTGTCGACTTGCACATCAGTCTCAACCCAGAACGTCTGGGTTGTCTGCGTATTGAGCGCAGAAGACAGATAGATTTTGACATCTTTCGCGTCCAGGGATTGCTGGAAGGTATTGGCAACCGTTGTCGTACCACCTGCCGGCATCACCTTCTGGAAAACCAAGTCGATCGTCGTCCCGCCGGTAAAATCGATGCCAGTGTTCAGGTGATTAAACAGCAGTGAGATAATCCCTGGCACGAGCACGAGCAGGGAGATGGCAAAGAAGATGTACTTCTTGGAAGTCAAATTAAACATGACCCGTTATTCTCCCTCGTCCTCGGTTTGGGTGGCTTCGTCATCGACGGCCATCGTGCCACGACCACCAGCTAGCGCGGCGGTCGCCGCTGGCCGAGCGGCGGGTTGCCGTCGTCGATACGTGGGTGAGGTGATCGCCTCGGTCGGCAGCCCAATGAGCCAGCCGGGAAGGTTTCCACGGAACGGCATCAAGAAGAGGCTCAGGAGCGACCGCGTAACAACAACAGCCGTGAAGAGCGAAGTTGCCACGCCAATCAACAGGTTCACGGCGAAACCGACGATGACCGTCGCACTGAAGTTATTGCCGACGTACCACAAGATCAAGCAGGTAATGATCGTCGACGCATTCGAATCGCGGATCGATGGCCAGGCGCGATCCCAGCCATGTTCAATAGCTGCGGATAATGATCGGCCCGACCTGAGTTCCTCTTTGATACGTTCGAAGATCAATACATTCGCGTCGACGGCCATACCAATGGAGAGGATCAAGCCAGCGATACCGGCCAGGGTCAAGACGGCGCCAAGCAACTTGATGACGGCGAAGACCAGGCCAGCATACAGGATCAACGCCATCGTAGCCACAAGACCTGGCAGGCGATAGTAGAAGATCATGAAGAAGACGACCAGACCCAGACCAATGATCGCCGCAATCTCACTCTGGCGGATCGCCTGAGCGCCGAGCGTTGCGTCAATCTGGCGTTCGCTGACCTGATTCAACTGCAGAGGCAATGCGCCATAGCGCAAGATCGAGGCAGTGTCCTGAGCCTGCTGCAAGGTCATGCTCCCCGAGATCTCACCCTGGCCGGTGATCTGGCTCTGGATGACCGCAGATTCGATGACCGAGCTATCCAATACCACCGTCAAATACTGACCGATGTTTTGTTGCGTATAGGTAGCAAAGGCCGAGCGAGCGGCACCTTGCATCTGAAAATCAATCTGCGGCTGACCGGTTGTCGTGAAACTGACCTGAATCGAATTCGGATCCAGATCATTGCCGGTGAAGGGAGTCTTGCCCTTGTACTGCGCCAGATTCACGGTGGTGCCAACTGGCAGGTAGTTGCCACCCGTATCAATGAACACGAGTGACCCGGTCGTACCAATCAGTGCCGTTGCTTGCTTATCATCGCGCTGTCCAGGCAGTTGCACCATGATATAATAGTTATTCGAGGTGGGATCCTTCTGATAGGTGACTACCGCCTCGCTCACGCCCAAACCATGGTTGATACGGGTCGTGATATTATCGATGGTAGCTTGGATGCTCCCCGCGACATCGCAGGTCGTTTTGGTTGATGGGCACTGCGCCTGGTAGAGCAACTCAATGCCGCCCTGCAAGTCGAGGCCCTCGTGAACTTTGAGATCGTTTGAGTAGCCCAGGAAGCCGATGTTCAGCCCGTGATTGCCTGGATTGAAATCAATGTACCAGGCACTGATGGCGAGCACGACGATCAACCCCAGGACGAATAACGTTCCACGGCGCATCGCTCAATGTCTCCTCTTGTGTTACCGGGTCGCCCCGGCGCATTCGCGAAAGCCGGGAGCAGGTAGCCAGGTGTTGTGTAGCGGTCAATGTAAATCTACAGCATGCTATTCAAAGTGAGTATAAGCCGCAGGGGCACTACTGTCAAATGATTGGGGAGGTTTGGGCGGCCGTGCTGGGGATCCGCACAGCCCAACTACGCCGATTGGATGTGGGGTCGCGTCGTTAATGAATTGTGTGTACAATGATGAAGACGTTACTGACATGGATTGCGGGACCCATCACCCGCGCCCGCATAGCCCGATCTCCTCACGGGAGTTGTACGGCCAGCGAGTTTTCGACTAGGATAAGCACTACTATTATCGCGGGAGAGACCTGCCCAGCGCCGATGGCGCAAGAGAGAGCCGCGGTCTCAGCTACGCAGGAGGAAATCCATGGCCGCTCAACCAGGCGCGAAGCTCACAGTCCTGGTCGCTGATCCCGATCCCGCGCAACAACAGATCCTCAATCAATGCCTCAGTCCACGTTTCAATGTCATCTTTGCCGGGTCATTCGCTGAAACTCAGCGTCTGGTTAGCACGAATACACCCTCCATCTTGCTGATTGAGCTAGATCAGCCAGACGGAGGAGATGTGCGCGCGTACCTCCGCCATCTGCGCAATACCCCAGCGACGAAATCGATGGTCTTGGGTATCGTCACTTCCCGCGCTTCCATTCATGACAAAGTATCAGGTTTCACGTCCGGGGCAGACGATTATGTGGTCAAGCCGATCAATCCGCGCACCTTCGTTTATCGTGTGGTCCTCTTGACCAGAACGCGCTACCTGGGAATGTGAACTGCCTCCCCATGAAACGAGAGCAACAGAAGAGAGAGTGTTCGGTGAAAATTTCTCAACTTTCTATAGTTTTGTCAGGTATTCCCCCCTTTTCGTGGGCGAGAGATCGTGCTATAACGTCAAAGTGATGGGCAGACGGTACGATTGGCATCCCAGGAAGGGCGCAGGCGGTGGCTGAACACAACGGCAAAGTATATCTGATCGGTGCGGGTCCAGGCGATCCTGGCCTCTTCACCCTCAAAGGGCAGCGCTGTCTGGCAGAGGCGCAGGTCATTGTTTATGATTATCTGGTAGATGAGGCGATCGTTCGGATGGGTAGCCACGACGCCGAATACATCTATGTCGGTAAGCAGGCAGGGCAGCACACCCTCGAACAGGATGAGATCACGGCGCTACTGGTGGAGCGCGCGCAGAGCGGAGCGGTCGTCGCCCGTCTCAAGGGTGGCGATCCGTTTGTCTTTGGTCGCGGGGGTGAGGAAGCCGAGGCACTGATCGCGGCGGGTATCCCCTGGGAAGTTATTCCGGGTATTACCTCCGCCATCGCCGCGCCGGCCTACGCGGGCATCCCCGTCACCCATCGCGGCCTGACCTCCTCTTTTACTGTCGTCACCGGCCATGAAGATCCGACCAAAGGCTCCAGTGATATCGACTGGTCTGCACTGGGGAGCAATACGGGCACCTTGATCTTCCTGATGGGTGTTGGGCAACTAGAGCAGATCGCCGCACAATTGATCGCGCATGGGCGACCAGCTGTGACGCCGACGGCCGTCATCCGCTGGGGCACGACATCACGACAAGAGACGGTCAGCGGCACCCTGGCAGATATCGCGGAGCGCGTCCGCGCGGCGGGACTCAAGGCTCCGGCGGTGACGATCGTCGGCGCGGTGGCGGGGCTCCGCGAAACCCTGGCATGGTTCGACCGTCGACCCCTCTGGGGCAAGCGTGTGGTGATCACCCGCGCGCCCGAACAAGCGCCAGAGCTTGCCGAACGCCTCCAACAACTGGGCGCCGCGACAACAACCCTCTCGACGATTCAGATCGCCCCAACTCCCGATCCGGCGGCGCTCGTAGCGGCCATCGAGCAGGTGACAGATGGGGGTTATGACTGGATCATTTTTACGAGTGTCAATGGCGTCGCTGCCTTTGCCGACCACTTAGACGGCATGGCTTGCGATTGGCGCGCCGTTCACGCCCGCATTGCTGCGATCGGCCCAGCGACGGCCCAATCACTGCGTGACCGTGGCATTCGCCCAGATTTCGTGCCAACGGTCTTCGTCGCCGAGGCGATTGCCGCCGAGATCGGCCAGATCGAGGGAAAGACTATCCTGTTGCCGCGAACAGATATCGCGCGACCTGAACTCGCGCGCTTGCTACGTGAACGGCAGGCGGTGGTGGATGAGGTAATTGCTTACCGAACGCTCACGACGGACCTCGACGCCGCGACGCTGGCAGAGGCCTTGCGCGCACCACGACCCGATCTCATCACCTTCACCAGCTCATCCACGGTGCGCGGCCTGGCCCAGGCGCTGAGAGTTACGGATCTCAGCCAGGCGTTGGCGGGCATCGCCACTGCCTGTATTGGACCTATCACGGCCCAAACAGCGCGTGAATTCGGTCTTGAACCAACGATCATAGCGACCGAATACACGATTGACGGTCTCATCCATGCGATCGTGTCCCACTGGTCCGCCTGAAATGACGGCCCAGAGCGCGCATCGGCGTCATCGTCGATGCTGTCCTGTGAGCGCGGCATCGTTGCCCGCTCTGTGAAATGTTTGTAGAGGAGCCTGGACATGCTCGATGCCACACTCAGTTTTTTGACCGCGCTCTTATGCTTTGTCGCCGTCGTCTTCCTCGTCGACCAGGAAATGGTCAAACCACGTCCGTATAAGGTCGTCTGGGCAATTGGCCTCTTCGTCTATGGCGTCGGGGCACTGGCGCAGTTTTTCGGCACGGCGGGTCACTGGAATGCGACTGAATATCGCTTCTGGTACCTGGCGGGGGCGATTCTGGCGGCACCTTACCTGGGTATGGGAACCTTCTATTTGCTTGGGCCGCGTAAATGGGCCGATCGTTTAATGACCTTCCTTGGGGTCTTTACGGCCTATGCCGTCGTGCGCATGCTCACCGCACCGCTCGCGCCACAGGCGCTGGGGGCGGGGAAAGCCGCATGGCAATTGCCCCACGGCGAGACACTCGCCCACTGGTTCGCGACAGCCTCCAACGCGGACATTGTCAATGGTACTCATCCGCTGGCTCCCGGCGACATCATCCTGGTCATCATTGTCCTCAACACCCTTGGCGCGCTGGCGCTGGTGGGCGGTGCGGCCTGGAGCGCCTGGAAGTTCTATCAGACGCGCCAGAATCCCACCAGGCTCTATTCGATGGTGCTACTCGTGATCGGTGGTCTGGCCCCAACGATGGCGGGGACCTTGACGAAGTTCGGCTTCTCGAGCGCCTTCTTCGTCCTGACGTTTATCGGTTCTGTCTTCCTGTTAGCGGGCTATCTCGTCAGCATCGATGTCTTCACGGTCTTCCGCATCCCATTCACGGATCGGGTACTCTTGAAACGAACCATTCCAGAATCCAAAATGGCACAAGCCAAGCGGGCGTAAATGTGCCGCACACACGATTCCGCGACACGGCAAAAGCGAGGCATTCTGTCGGGTGCCTCGCTTTTGCTGTATCGCGGAAGTTCACACTTGGGCTGACAATCCTTCGGCTGACAGTACGCGGGATTCCTGGTTCTACCGAGAGGCCCGGTGGCGGCAGAGAGCTTTCCAGTATAGATTCCAGGAACCACGGTAAAAAAGCTGCAGTTGGGGCACGATTTGTCCTCGCTTTCTGAGATGAAACGTGATGTTTTGCTTCACTCTACAGCGACGACAAGCCATGATCACTATTTGCTTGCTAATTTTTACCGTGGTTCCTGGACTCTATAGCAGCGAAGCCTGAGCCACGGCCTTCTGTACCCTGTGCGGCTACGTCGCCACCTGCGCAAACAGGGCATCGCGCTTTAGTCGCCATCCGCTCCAACTTTCAGGGCACGCTCATTCCTGTGGCTTGGGGTCTTGAGTATTTTTTTGCAACTTCGCCCTCCTGAGCAATTACGAAACTTTTTATGACTGTGGAAAATGCCCCACGCGCATAAGTCGTAAGCGCTCGGCAATATTGATCTGGGTATTGAACTGCAAGAGATTTGCTGTTGCTCGCCCACTGGCGGTTATTGGAGTAACGATCCCACCATTTAAGCGAAAATGACGCCGCCACTGCTGTTTTCGCGGATTGAACAATGGGGTTACTTTTCCGGTATCTGGATCGATTGAAGACAGATCCGCACCTTTATTACGATTGCAAAGGAAACAAGACCAGGCTAAATTTACTAGGTTGGTAGGCCCACCATGCTTTTCTGCGATAATGTGGTCTGGTTGATGAGGGTATCCACTATCATCTTCATGCATCAAGCAATATTCACAGCGCCCTTGCGCACGGTCTCGAACCTGACGGCGCAAATGTTCGGGAACATAGGTCATCTCATGAAGCATGTTGCTGCAAGAGCAAGTGAGCCTCAGCTTTTATGAGGCGCATCATATGCTCCAAATAGACGCAAATGTCTAACTCGTCCTTTTCTTCCTTGGTGATGTTTCCCGCACGTTCAGTAGCAATCAACTCATACGCCCGCTCTGTTGCTATCTGAGAAGGGTGAAAGGCGATAATTTGCTCAGGTGTTGGGCCTTTGGCTAGGAATTGAGCAATTTCCAAAGAAACTTGATTTTCCGTAGGCATGCTCTATCTACCCTCACTTCCTAATTACTCTTTCTCAAGGATTATATCACCCGACATTGACAAAATGGCTGTCAAAGCTAATTTTCCACGTCAGAAGATTTTAAGCTCTCGCGTTGGCGCACCGTATCAAGCACAATGTCTTATTAGCAAGTGCATTCGGCCCTCAAAATATTACACAAATAGTATAAGAACTTGGCAGTGGCAAGATTATGCCGTGCAGCTTAACTGGGGTCAATTAGAGGTCTCGTAACAAAAAACCCGCTCATAGAGCGGGTTTAGTGGGTGGAGATGGGGGGGAGTTGAACCCCCCGTCCAAACGAATGACTGAACCGATGTACTACAGGCATAGCCGACGTTTTAGCTGACGTCCCCGCGGCTCCCATCGGCGGGATCCGCGCAGACCGACTCGCTGGTCTTAGCTAGTGCGTAGCGAGTATAGGCACCAGAGCGGCTCAACTAAGTGACACCCGCGACCCGACCCGCTGAGCGGAGGCCGGACGGATGCGCTTCACTGGGGTTTAAGCAGCGAGAGCGAGGGCCGGAGCCCGGTTGCTGTTGTTGGCAGCTAATTTTTTGCCGGTTGTTTAACGAGAGTGCATACCGGCATCTCGGCCTGCAATCGACCCCTTCACACACCTGTCGATCCCTAGCATCCCCAGGTGATCTCTTGAAAAGATCATTGCTAGTATATCACCATTTCCTCCACTGCGCAAGGGACAATCGGCCAATTCGACTGACCGGTTGCGCGTTCCCAGACCATTCATGACTTGAACAGCTTCAACCGACGAATCGATCATACACAGAGTCTCTTTCGCGGCCACCCCTGGCCCGGTTGACGTACGATCGTACGATATGCACACATAGTTCCTGATCTTCCTGCGCCAGTTCAAACGGCACGACCCTTTCGCTCACGAAAGCTGGCCGATACAAAAATGAGGTAATATGACCACACTCGCTTATCCGCGCTTCCCTACGCTCGCTGGTGAGCAGATCGTCTTTACCGCTGAGGATGACCTCTGGCTGGTAAGTACTACCGGAGGAAATGCCGAGCGCTTGACTGCCGGGGTCGCGATGGCGACCCATGCCAGATTCTCGCCAGATAGGCAACAGATCGCCTTTATCGGACGCGACGAAGGGCCAGAGGAAGTCTATGTCATGCCGGTCGCTGGCGGCCCCGCTACCCGTTTGACCTTTCAAGGCGCGCAACGTGTCGGCGTCACCGCCTGGACTCCCGATGGCCAGCGCATCGTGTATACGACGAACGCCTCGCAACCTTCGCCGCGGATGCGCGTCCTCTATAGCATCGCCGCGCATGGTGGTGAGCCGAGTCCCCTGGGACTCGGTCTCGCGCAACAGATCGCTTACGGACCTCAGGGCGCGGTTGTGCTGGGCCGCAATATCGGCGAAATGGCTTTCTGGAAGCGCTATCGCGGCGGCACTGCCGGTTATCTGTGGATTGATCCCCAGGGCAACGGCGATTTCCATCGACTCCTTGCACTGCGCGGTAATATGTCGCATCCATGCTGGGTCGGGAATCGCATCGTCTTTCTCGCCGATCATGAAGGGATGGGTGATGTCTATTCCTGTCTGGTCGATGGCAGCGACTTGCGTCGCCATACGCGCCAGATCGATTATTATGCGCGCGGCCTTGCGAGTGATGGACAACGCTGCGTCTTTCACGCGGGTGGCGAACTGTACCTGCTCGACCCGCTCACCGATCAGCTGACACACGTACCGGTCACATTGCGAACCGGGCAGGCACAGATGGCGCGGCGCTTCGTCGCGACGGGTAAGTACCTCGATACGGTTGCCCTTCATCCACGTGGGCAACAACTAGCCATCACCGCGCGGGGCAAAGCCTTCACCTTTGGCACATTTCAAGGCGCGATCTCCCAATTAGGCGAGCCTGACGGAACTCGCTATCGGTATCTGCAGTGGCTGTCGGACGGTAAACGCCAGGTCGCGGTGGCTGATGATGGGGGTGAACCCCGACTCGTCGTCTTTGCGGATGGCGCGGTTCGCAAACTGGACACCATTGATATCGGGCATGTCGTGGATATCGCACCAGCACCCACGGGCGACCTCGTGGCACTCGTCAATCATCGCAATGAGATTCTACTGATCGATGTCGCGGCCGCCACGATGCGCGTGTTGGATCATAGTGACTGTGGTCGCAGCGGGCTGGGCAGCGTCATGCGCGGCGTGGCGTGGTCGCCGGACGCGCGCTGGCTGGCGTATGCCTTCGCCCTCACCCCCCGCCAGACGGTCATCAAATTGGCAGAGGTCGCGACGGGAACGACGACAGTCGTGACGACCCCCGTGCGCTACGATGGCCAACCTGCCTTCGATCCACTGGGTCGCTACCTCTATTTTATTGGAACACGAACCTTCGAGCCTGTCAAAGATAGCATGCAGTTCGCGTTCAGTTTCCCCAAAGGCCAGCAGATCTACCTGATCACCCTGCGCCGCGATCTCTCGTCGCCACTCGATCCGCTGGAACATGAGCCAGTTTCTTCCACCACCAATGCACAAACGCCAGATGAAAAGAAAGCTGATCCCCCAGAAGCAGGAGGCGAGGAGAAAAAAACACCCGACGTGCAGGTGGACCTCGAGGGCATCGTCCAGCGCGTCGCCGCATTTCCGCTGCCAGAGGGTCGCTATGGTCAGGTGGTCGGTACCCCCGATGGCATCCTCTTTACCAGCCTGCCAATCTTGAGCCAACACGAGTCCGAGGGTGGCCCTGGCACGCCAGCAGAGGGCAAGGCCACGCTCCAGAGTTTCAGCTTCGCGAAACGCAAAGCAGAGACGCTGGCCGAGGGTGTCGGCGAAATCATGATCACCGCTGACGGCCAGATGCTGGCTTATCGCACGGGCGAGCAGTTGCGGGTCGGTAAGGCTGGTGAAAAATTCACCGACGGCAGCCCGGGCAAAGATTCGGGCTGGGTGGACCTGGATCGTGTCCGTGTCTCTGTGCAACCACGCGCGGAATGGCGCCAGATGTTCGCCGAAGCCTGGCGATTGGAACGCGAACAGTTCTGGGTTGCCGATATGTCCGGTGTGGATTGGCCCCTGATGCGGCAACGTTACGCGCCGCTTATCGATCGCCTGGGTTCGCGCTCCGAGTTCTCGGATCTGCTCTGGGAGTTCCAGGGAGAATTGGGGACATCGCACACCTATGAATCTGGTGGTGAGTATCGCCCAGGTCCCAATTTCGGGCAGGGCTTCCTCGGCGTCGATTGGGCATTTGATCCCCAGTTCGAGGAATTTCGTATCGCGCGCATCGTCGAAGGCGATCCCTGGCGCGCCGATGCCACCTCGCCGTTGCTGGCCCCTGGGGTTAATGTGCGCGTCGGCGATACCGTGCTGGCGATCAACGGGCAGACCATCGGGCCGCGTAGCGGTCCACAGCAACTGTTAGTCAACCAGGCTGGCCAACCAGTGGAACTGGTAGTGCGACCCGCGGGTGGCCAGACCACGCGATCGGTGACGGTCCGGGCACAGGGGAGCGAGTTCGCGGCACGCTATCGCGATTGGGTTGAGGGCAATCGTCGCTGGGTCCATGAACAGAGCCAGGGACAGGTAGGATATCTGCATGTTCCGGATATGTGGATGAATGGCTTCAACGAGTTCCACCGTTACTTCCTCGTGGAATATGATTATTCGGCGATGATCGTGGACGTACGCTTCAATGGTGGTGGCGCCGTCTCTGGATTGGTGCTCGAGAAACTGGCCCGACGGCGCGTTGGCTACGATTTCCAGCGCTGGGGACCGCCAGAACCATATCTGGGTGAGTCACCACGGGGACCACTGGTAGCGTTGACCAACGAGCACGCGGGTTCGGATGGCGATATCTTCTGCCACACGTTCAAGATGCTTGGCCTGGGGCCGGTGATCGGAATGCGCACCTGGGGTGGGGTCATCGGCATTGAGCCATACATAGCGCTGGCAGATGGGACGATCATGACACAACCAGAATTCAGCTTCTGGTTTAAGGATGTCGGCTGGGGAGTCGAGAACTATGGGACCGACCCCACGATCGCAGTCGATATCCGCCCCCAGGATTACGCCCATGGGACAGATCCGCAATTAGAGCGCGCGCTGGCTGAATCGCTCCGGTTACTGACAACCGCCGATACCACCACGCCGGTTCCTGGTCCACGCCCCAATTTGCGCTTTCAGCGCGAAGCACTGAACTAAGGCTATCGTGGGTGTAGGGGGCGAATTCTCCTGCACCCATGTGTCCCCCCACCGTGAGCTCCCCCCGCACCCATGCGGTCCGCCTGAGGATCTCGAAGCTCAGCATGAGAGAATGCTCAAGATAAGATTGCGTGGGGATATATTTGCAAGAACACGAATTTTTTGCGACCACTAGCGGAACGCAAAATTATGGGGTATAATGGGACCAGTGACGCTTCACAGGGAGGCATCACCACAGGAAACGCTTGTCCGGTCTGGACCTTTTCCACCCCATTGGTTGGGTGAAGTTCCCCCGTCAACGATTCCTCCTCGTTCTTAGTTGCCTGAGTAGGCATTGTGGCACGACATCCAGCAGGGGTGCTGCCAGAAAGAAAGGTCCATGTACAACGACATCACTTTGCGTTGCCGCGATTGCGGTCGGGATTTCGTCTTCACCACTGGTGAGCAGGAATTCTATGCCAGCCGCGGTCTGATGAATCAGCCCTCCCGCTGCCCAGAGTGCCGCGCATCTCGCAAGGCGACGCAGTCGGATTTCGGTGGTGGTAGCCGAGGTGGCTCGCGCGGCGAGCGCCAAATGTATACCGCCATCTGCTCCAGCTGTGGCCGCGAGGCTCGCGTGCCCTTCCAGCCGCGCGGTGACCGCCCGGTCTACTGCAGCGACTGCTTCCAGCAGCAGGGCTCGGCATCACGCTACTAGTTCTCGCGTTCTCGCTATTGGGGGAATAGTGCGCTCGCCCGCCAGGTGTTGGCATCTCGTCAGTGGTTTGGGTAGCTCCCGACCGCACGTTCGATGATGTTGCCCTGGGCGGGCGCATCTTTTTTATTCTGTTCAGATCCCTCCGTTCGCGACTCGTGGCTGCCACCTTGGATGTCAAATTGTTGCGGATGTGATATAATATTTGACAGTGCGTCTATGCCCGCGCGATGTGTGCGCCTGGGCATCCCATCCGGGGTCACCAATGAAGGTCCGAGCACGACGTGGCGTCGCAGCCCGGATTTTTTCCATGTCTGCGCACATGCTATCTCCGGCTCGCCGGATGAAGGAATACGTAACCACCCATGACAGATTTTCAAATCAGGTCCGATCTGCGCAATGTTGCTATCATCGCGCACGTCGACCATGGCAAAACCACCCTGGTCGATGCCCTCCTCAAACAAAGCAAGATTTTCCGCGAAAATCAGCAGGTCGGCGAATTGATCATGGACTCCAATGATCTGGAGCGCGAACGCGGCATTACCATCCTTTCCAAGAATACAGCCATTCAGTACCGTAACATCACCATCAATATCATTGATACTCCCGGCCACGCCGACTTTGGCGGCGAGGTCGAACGCGTCTTGAACATGGCCGATGGTTGCGTTTTACTGGTCGACGCCGCCGAAGGCCCCATGCCCCAGACGCGCTTCGTCTTACAAAAAGCCCTCCAATTTGGACTCAAGCCCATTCTCGTTATCAACAAGATCGACCGCAAAGACGCCCGCCCCGAAGAAGTCCTCAGCTTGACACAGGACCTCTTCCTCGATCTGGCGACGAGTGATGATCAACTCGATTTCCCGGTGATCTATGCCATTGGCCGCGAGGGCATTGCCCGGCGTGCGCTGACCGACACCAACACGGATATTGAGCCGCTCTTCGAAGCGATCGCCGAGACGGTCCCACCGCCACGCGTCGACATTGATGGGCCATTGCAGATGCTGATCACCGCGCTGGACTATGATGACTATAAGGGAAAATATGCCATCGGCCGCATCCATCGCGGCACGCTGACCCCTGGGATGTCGGTCATCCGTATTTCCCGTGAGGGCGTGCCACAACGCTTCAAGATCAACGGTGTCTATATGGAACGTGGTCTCAAACGCGTCGAGGTTGATCAGGCACGCGCTGGTGATATCGTCGCGGTGACCGGCATTCCGGATGCCTATATCGGCGAGACACTGACTGATCCTGAACATCCCGAGGCACTGCCCATCATTGAGATCAGCGAGCCTACCCTGAAGATGACGTTCGGTGTAAACACCAGCCCATTCGCAGGTCGTGAAGGCAAGTTCTGCACCTCGCGCCAACTGCGTGCCCGGCTCTATCGCGAGCTGGAGACGAATGTCAGTCTGCGCGTGATGGATGGCGCCAGCGCTGATGAATTTGTCGTCAGCGGTCGCGGCGAATTGCACCTCTCGATCCTGATTGAGACGATGCGCCGCGAAGGCTATGAGTTCCAGGTCTCGCGACCGGAAGTCATCACCAAGGAGATCGATGGGCATCGCTGCGAACCTGTCGAACAACTGGTCATTGATACGTTCGAAGAGTTCATCGGGCCAATCAGTGAGAATCTGGCATGGCGTCTGGCGAAGGTCATCAACATGCACCATGATGGGCGCGGTGGCGTCCGGCTGGAATATCGCATCCCCACGCGCGGACTGATCGGCTTTCGTAATCAGTTCTTGACGTTGGTCAAGGGCAACGGAGCATCGGCGAGTATCTTGCTCGGCTACGAACCCTGGTTCGGGTCGATGGGCTCGGCACGCAATGGCGCGTTGATCGCTTCGGAGGCAGGCATAGCGCTGAATTATGGTCTGAGCAACGCGCAGCAGCGCGGATCGACCTTCATTGAGCCGGGCACGCCGGTCTATGAAGGGATGATCGTCGGCCTGAACGTTCGTCCCGATGATCTGGCGGTCAACGTCTGTAAAGAGAAAAAGCAGACCAACATCCGCTCCTCAACTTCAGACATTGCGGTGCGTCTGACACCCGCCGTCAACCTGAGTCTGGAACAGTCATTGGACTTCATCAATGCCGACGAATTGGTCGAAGTGACTCCCAAGAATATTCGGCTACGCAAACGTTTCCTCACCCAGCACGAGCGCGCCCGCAACCGCGATCTCCAATTCGCACGCGCCGAATAAACCAGCCAAACGTTCACGAGGTCATGGAGCACGGACTATACGTCTGCCCATGACCTCGTGCATATCTCTGATCACAGCTACCAGTGGAAGATCTTGCTACCCCTTGTCAATAGGCGATTAATGCACAGCGTTCCTGCTTATCAGCCACATGCAAAACCATGACAGGGTGTTGGCTATCTGGATCGGCCAATGAGCTTAGGTTACGCTGGTTTGGTCGATCATCGATGGCGAAAACGGTAGACATTCGCATAATATATCCCCGCGGCGAGCAGGCTCAGAAAAATAAACATCAACGTCCAGGTATCTTTCTCATTAGAAGGAATGCGGTCATTTTTTGCCATATCCTGAAACATCCAAAACCAGAAAGCTAAGACGGGTAACGCGAAAGTCAGCCCTATCAAGAACGATTGCAGACTATGATCCATGGCTTTCACCCCTATCGCGAGCTCAGCACCCAGTCGGCCTCTACCCATCAGTATATCATGCAGTGCGCGACCTATTCCATCCAACGTGAGATACTGTGCGTAGTTTGTGTACCTGGCCCTGCTGCAGGTCGAGATACGCAACCCACGATGAGGTATGGTCCGATGGATAATGTTGGATGACAGATAAGCTCTCAGGTCAATACGCGTGCAGGGAGCACTTCGCTGGTGATCCTGCCATCAGGTTCGCGCCCTATCCGGTAAGCATGATGATCGGGATGGGCCTGAATGACCTCTGCCAGTGCGGTATCGCGATAGACCAGGGCACAGCGATCATCGACCGCCAGTGCGGGATAACCGCGCGCGGTTACCAGGCGCTGAAATATCGCGCGTCGGCCAGGTTCACCATCATAGTGCGGTGTCACGAAATACTCTAACCAGCCCAGCCCATACATGAGGCGATATTCGTTGGCCACAGAATCCGTCAGGCCATATTGATGCCACACAATACACCCAGCGCTCAAACCAGCGAGCACTTTGCCCTGCCGCCAGGCGGCGTGTAGAATACCGTCCAGGCCGACAAAGCGCCAATAGTTCAGCAAAAAGAGCGTATTGCCGCCACCGACATAGATAAGATCCGCGCGATCAACGGCGGCCTGAACTTCGGACGGCGCCCAATCCCGCCGGGTCAATGTGAGCGCCTCACATTCGCATCCCAGTGCTGCATAGGCATGGGTAAAACGATCGATATAGTCCTGGTCATCATTCGATGCGGTTGGGATGAAAAGCGCCTGAGGATGTGCCCGGCCAGTCTGGGCAACGATATAGCGGTCAATGGGTTCGGTATCGTTCGGTCCAAATTCGCCCTGACCACCGATGGCGATGATGATTGGTTGGTTTGTCATGGAGTGATCGTCCTTTGCCCTTGGTCGCCCAGTTGATGTATCTATTATAACTCACTATCGGCATCTCTATGAGGACTTGCGCGGAAGAGGATGGGGAATCATGTCATGATCAGCACCCTCCCATACACCAACCCCGCTCTCCAGCGTTCGTGTTTCCGAGCGATCGTCCTTGTCGTTCAAAAGGTAATCATTACATCTCCCAGGTGCGGTTTTGGCCGATGGCATTGCTCAGCAGTCCGCGATGCATTTTCAGGACTGCTGGCCCGTCTTGCAAGGACGGGCCAGCTACCAGGACGATTGACCTGCTCTGCAGGTTATTCCTCGGCGGTTCTTCCATTCCCATTGGTGAAGTAGTGTCCCTCATCGAGGTCCGCAATAAGGCCTGGATGTGTTGGTTGCCATCCGAGCAGGTCGCGGGTAAGGGAACTCGAGGCCGGGCTATCCATACCGATAAATCCACCCAACCACGCGAAATGTGCAATCGCGTTCTCGGGAGCGATGGAGACAACCGGCAGATGCAAGTGCCGCCCGATAACCTCAGCGATCGCGCGGATCGGAACGCCTTCGTCAGCGACGGCATGCAAGGTTGCGCCTGCTGGCGCTTTCTCCAGTGCCAGGCGGAAGAGATGCGCTGTATCCAGTCGATGCACAGCGGGCCACCGGTTAGAGCCATCGCCGATATACCCAGCCACACCCTGCCGACGGGCAATGTCGACCAGCGCTGCCATAAAGCCCTTATCTCCGCTACCATGTGCTGTAGGCGAGATCCGCACAATCGACGAGCGGACATTACGCGCGGCGAGCGCCAGCGTATATTCCGCGTTTGCGAGACGCAAGGCCGGACCAGATGGCGTTCCTTCAGGCGCAGATCCATGCCCATCCCGCTCGGTCACTACCCGGCCAGGCGCGAGGCCGAGCAACCCCGAGGCGAGGACGAAAGGTCGACCGGACCCCGCTAACGCTTCGCCGATGGTCTCGATGGCGCGACGGTCCGCTGTGGCAGCGTCGGCAAAACCGCCCGAAAACGCGATATCATGCTTAAACGCGAGGTGTACCACACCATCAGCTTGCGAAGCTGTCTGGTGCAGTGTGTCGAGATCATCAATGGTGCCGCGAATCGCAGTGGCGCCGAGGTCGGTCAAGACTGCCGCTGACGTTTCGGAACGGGCGAGTCCGATAACCTGGTGGCCCGCCGCGATGCACTCTCGCACCAAAGCCGACCCAATCCACCCCGAAGCGCCGGTGACTAAGATTTTCATGCGTTTCTCCTCAACTGGTACATTGATACGGGTAACAATGCAACACCTTGTCGCAAAGGCAGCGTTTTGTTACAATTCATACGGTAGCGCGATCACTGACACGAGGCAAGAATCACTTCACGGTTTATGTTACGTATGCAACAGAGGAGGAAAAATGTCGCACGACGAGCATGCTGACCTGCGAGTTCGGCGTACCCATAAGTTTTTGCAAGAAGCGATCATAGACCTGATCGCGGAGAAAGGGTTCGATACGATCACCGTGGGTGATATCGCTGAACGTGCGATGATCAATCGCGCGACCTTTTATCGGCATTATCAAGATAAATACGATCTGGTCGCCAAGATCTTCGAAGACACCGCGAAGCAGTTGTTGGAGAATACTGCGCCGATAAAAAAGGACGCGAGCCATTTTTTGAATACCGAACCACCGGAAATATGGGTCCAGGTGTTTCAGCACGTCGCCGAACACGCTCGCCTCTATCGCGCGATGCTCGGACGTAATGGTAGCCCGTGGTTCGCGGAGCGCATTCGCGAGCAAATGATGATGCTGATACTCGATCGTTCGCATGCCTTCGATGATCAAAGCCAATTCAAAAGGCAGATTGACCCTGCCTTACCAGACGAGCTCCCCGCTATGCAGTTCGCGCATGTCTTCACAGGGACCATCGTCTGGTGGTTGGAGAGCGAGCAACGCTACACGCCCAAACAGATCGCATCCTGGTTTTATCGATTTGCGATCTTCGGCTTTTTCATTGCTCGAGGGTATCAGGTTGCGTTGCGAGAAAATACATAAAACAGGTGCGAATTTGCTCATGATTGTACGACACCCGCAAGGTTCATCCCTGATGCCGCAGAGATGCGTTCGACACATTGCTCGCTTCCCGTGAGCGGATCGTGATGTCTCCTCGTGCCCTGTGACCCAGATGATAGGCCAGCTGCATACGATGCAACAACAGGCCTACCCCACATCTCAATGGGGAATCATCGCGGAGGCGTAGACGTGAAACAGCTGCTGTCGGGCAACGCCGCCCTGGCGCGTGGGGCATGGGAGGCCGGCGCCGTGGTCGCCGCGGGCTATCCCGGAACGCCAAGCACGGAGATTTTAGAGCACTTCGCCCGCTACCCCGGCGTCTATGCCGAATGGTCGCCGAACGAGAAGGTCGCGCTGGATGTCGCGATTGGCGCGGCCTATGCCGGAAAACGCGCCATCGCTACCATGAAACATGTGGGATTGAATGTCGCTGCCGATGCGTTCATGTACGTCGCGATGACTGGCATTGAGGGGGGTCTCGTCATCATCTCAGCCGATGATCCGGCGATGCACTCCAGTCAGAATGAACAGGACAATCGGATGTACGCCAAGTTCGCGCGCATCCCCTGCCTGGAGCCTGCATCAAGTCAAGCTGCCAAAGATCAAATGCTGGATGCTTTTGCCATCAGTGAGCAGTTTGATACGCCGGTCTTGCTGCGCGTCACCACGCGCATCTGTCATTCGACCAGTGAAGTTATCCTCGGCGACCCGCCGCCACGCACCGGATTGGGCGATGAAGCACCCCAAACACCCAGGTTCCCCCGCAACCCTGGGAAGTATGTGATGGTGCCTGGCAACGCGGTGAAGCGTCACCCGATTATTGAAGAGCGGCTGCGACGCCTAGCCGCTTTTGCTGAAACCTACCCTGGCAATGTGATCGTGCCGGGTAGTTCAGGACTGGGGATCATCACCGCGGGCATCTCCTATCAATATGCGCGCGAAGTCTTCCCTGACGCGGCGATTCTCCATCTGGGCATGAGCTGGCCACTACCCGCAGACTTGATCCGCAATTTCGCGGAGTCGGTCAATCGCCTAATCGTGATGGAAGAGTTGGACCCCTTCATTGAAGAGGGGGTGCGGTTGCTCGGGGTCACTGTTGCATCGGACCATCCGGAAGCACCGCGCAAGTGGGTTGAAGGGAAAAACATTTTTCCGATCATCGGTGAATTTTCGCCGCGGATCATCCGTGAGCACGCTATCACCGCTGGCCTCTTACCCACATCTGCCCATGTCGCCACCCCAGACCTCATGTCCAGCACACTCCCGCCAAGACCGCCGGTCCTCTGCGCGGGATGTCCGCATCGCAGTTCGTTCTATCTGCTACATAAGCTGAAAGTGCCAGTCAATGGCGACATCGGCTGCTATAGTCTGGGATTCGCGCCGCCCTTGAGCGCGATGCATACGCTGGGTTGCATGGGGGCGGGGATCAGCGTGGCCCATGGCGCCAGCAAAGCCGGATCTCCTGAGCGGCATGTGGCGGTCATCGGCGATTCGACGTTTTTTCATTCAGGCATTCCCGCCCTGCTCAATGTCGTCTATCATCATAGCCCTGTCGTCACCATCATATTGGATAACCGGGTCACCGCGATGACCGGACATCAGGGCACACCGGCAACCGGCGATACGTTACAACCCGGGCAGACTCATACGGATCCATCGACAGGGCAGCCAACTCTGATCGCGATTGAACCGATTGTCCGCGCGCTCGGCATTCAGCATGTCCAGACGCTTGATGCTTTTGCGGTGGACGAGATCGAAGCAACATTGCGTGACTTCTTGCAACTCGATGGCCCTTCCGTCTTGATCGCCCTGCAGCCCTGCGCCCTGGAAACGTCGGGACGGGCGCGCTGGCGCCCCCTGGAAGTCGTAGCGGATCAGTGCAATGGCTGCACGCTCTGCTTTCGACTGGGCTGCCCGGCGATCCTCAAGAGCGACGAATTAGACGCGCATACCCAGCGCCCCAGGGCGAGCATCGACCCGGCACAGTGTACCGGCTGTGAAGTCTGCTCGCAGATCTGTCCGCGCAACGCCATCAGTTTCCGCGATGATGCGCTGTCGCTTGCTACAGCGGAAAGCACCGAGGTGCGGCGATGAAACCGCTCAATTTTCTCCTGGTTGGCGTCGGTGGCCAGGGAACGATCCTGGCAAGTGATATCCTGGCACATGTCGGCGCCGCCGCGGGGTTGCAGGTCAAGCAAGCAGAGTTGCATGGAATGTCGCAGCGCGGGGGCAGTGTCTCAAGCCACGTGCGCTGGGGTGAACGCGTTTTCTCGCCAATTGTCGGTGCGGGCGAAGTGGATGTCTTGGTGGCCTTTGAGGAATTGGAGGCCCTGCGATACCTCGAGATGTTACATCGGGATGCGCTGATCATCGTGAATCAGGAACGCATTATCCCCACATCAGTCACTACGGGAGCATATACTTATCCCACCGAACCGACCATGCTGGCGATGTTCAGTAGCGTGACTACCCATATCATTCGCGTCGATGGGCCCGGAATCGCCGGGCGGCTGGGGTTGGCGAAGGCCGCCAATAGCGTCGTCCTCGGCGCGCTCGCACGCGCCCTGGCAGTCCACAAGTTGGTCGAACCGCCGGTGTCTGATGAGATCTGGCTGACGACAATGGCCGAGCGAACGCCCGCAAAGTTCCGTGACCTGAATCGCGCGGCATTCTGTGGTGGACAGGATGCGATGACACTGGTGGGTATGGCCTGACCTGCTCACGAATATCCTTGAGGTGAGGTCCATGTCAACAACTACACCCGATACTGTGACGGCGCTCGACAGCTTTTTTCATCCGACCGGGATAGCCCTGATCGGCGCGAGTCGCGATCCCGCCAAGCTCAGCTATGGAGTCCTGACCAACTTGCTATATGGCGCAAGCAGCTTCCCTGGCCCAGTCTATCCGGTGAATCCACATGCTGATACGATACTGGGGCGGCGGTGTTATCCAGATATTGCCTCAGTCCCCGATCCCGTCGATCTTGCCATCCTGGTCATTCCAGCAGATATGGTGGAAGGGGCGATTGAAGCTTGCGGACGGCGTGGCATCCGCGCGGCGATCGTCATCTCGGGCGGGTTTCGCGAGGTCGGCGCGGAAGGCGCAGCGCGCGAACAGCGGATGGTCGCGACGGCGAGAAACTATGGCATGCGCATTATGGGACCCAACGGGATTGGGGTCATTGATACACACACGCCACTGAACACCACGTTTGTCGTCGGGACGCCGACGCAAGGCGAGATCGCTTTCCTCTCGCAGTCCGGCGCGCTCTGCGGCGGGATTATTGATTGGGTGGTCGGCCGTGGCATTGGCTTCAGCCGCATGCTGAGTGTTGGCAACGAGGCTGATATCCATGAGGCTGACCTGCTCCCATATCTGGCGGAAGACGCGCAGACGAAGGTCATCGCGATGTATCTGGAAGAGGTAAAAGACGGTCCAGGCTTTCTGGACGCTATCCGGAGCATTGCGCCACTGAAGCCTCTCCTGGCGATCAAAGCCGGGCGTACGGCCAGTGGTCAGGCGGCGACCGCTTCACATACGGGCGCGTTGGCCAGTCCACATGCGGCATTCCGCGCCGCCTGCCGCCAGCATGGCGTCATTGAATTTGAGAGCATCGAAGCCATGTTCAATGGTGGTCTGGCGTTGGCCTATCAGCCGTTACCGCAAGGGTCGCGGATCGCGATTGTCACCAACGCGGGTGGTCCGGCGGCGCTGGCAGCCGATACGCTTGGCGCACTGGGGCTCACCCTGGCACGAACACATCCGGCAATTCAGGCTGAATTGCGGAAGACTCTCCATGCCGATGCACAGGTCGCTGGCCCTATCGACCTGCTGGGCGGAGCCACCGAGCACGAATATGCGGCAGCCTGTGCTACACTGTTGCAAGATCCCGAGCTTGATGCCATCCTGGCGATCATCGTACCACAGGCGCTTGTCAACACCGTCGCAGTAGTAGAACAGCTGGCGGCCACGCTGGCGACTGCCGCCAATCCCAAACCAATGATCCTCTGCCTGATGGGTGAAGCCAGTCTGAGCGCGGCATTTGCCGCGGCGCATCGTCACCGCCTCCCCGCATATGTCTTTCCTGAAGCAGCAGTCGGCGCGCTGGCGACCCTCGTGCAGCGGTTCCAGTGGCTGGTGCAGGAACACTCCGCGCCTTCACCACCACGCGACTTTGACGCCGCCTATGTCCGCGCATTGTGTACGATGCTTTCCCACGACAATCGCACCAACCTCAGTATGGTTCAGAGTGCGGATCTTCTCACTGCGGCAGGCATCAGGGTGCCACAAGCGCGCGTGGCCCATTCCGAGGAAGAAGCCGTCCAGATGGCGGAAGCGATCGGTTATCCGCTCGTACTGAAACTCATCAGCGGCGCGATCTCACACAAGACAGAAGTCGGGGGTGTCATCCTGAATCTTACGGATGTCGCGACCATCCGTCTCGCTTTTCAAGCATTACGGGACCGTGCCGCGAAGGCGAATATCCCTTTCGCGGGGGTATATGTACAGCGGATGGTGACCGGGGGCCATGAGATCATCCTTGGAATCAAACGCGATCCCACCTTTGGGCCGCTGGTGCTGTTCGGGTTGGGCGGGATATATGCTGAGGCCCTGGCCAGCGTCAGCTTCCGTCTGGCGCCCCTGACCTCTCTGGATGCCGCCGAAATGATCGCCGAAGTGCCGGCCGCAAAAATCCTCGCGGGTTGGCGCGGTCAACCAGTTGCGGATATGGCGGCGCTGATCGATACGATCGTGCGATTGGGCTGGCTGGCGTGGACATGTCCGGAGATCCTTGAGGGTGACATCAATCCGTTACTCGTGTTGCCAGCCGGACAACCTGGCGTTTCTGCGCCAGGGGCGCTGGCCGCTGACGCGCGCTTCGTCATTGGCTGATGGCGCGCGCCCGGCGAGGAAGATGAAGGCTGACGCGCCCTTCATCTCCCCCTTGTGTGCATCCTCACTGAACGGCCGGGTTGGCGCGCGCCCTCAAGCTGAGCCAGGTGGCGGCGATGAGGAGGATCAGCGCCATACCCGCGATGATGACCGCGATCGGCACACCAGAATGGTAGGCCAATACCGCGCCGCGGAGTGCGGCCAGGCCCACCAGCGCTGACCCGCTGTAGAGCTGGATGCTCGATCGCTTCCCGACACCAATGCCGATGATACCAATAGCTTCCGCTGCCAGGAGAACGGTGTAGAGCCACTGGGAGTCGCCGATGAATGATTGGCTGAACATTGGTGCCCAGACGACGAGCATGGCGCCGATGATAGTCTCTGATTCGTCGCGCATGCCGATAAGCAAGCCGTATCCGAAGATCGCGGTCACGGCGAGGAATGCCATCTTCCAGGCAAAGACCCCCGGATCGGCATCGCCAAAGTTGCTGATGTCCGTGTAGGTGGCTATCACGCCGACCAGGAGCAGCCAGACATTCCACCAACGACCATAGCGCGCTTGCAGGATGACCGCGCCCGCCAGGGTGAGAAGTGTCAAGGCATAGAGCGCCACCTGATTGGTCGTGCCGAGGATCGCGGCGCCGGCGCAGTAGGCAGTAACCAAAGTGAGCTGGGACTGGCGCTCCAGCACGGCGACGGCGACACTCAGGATGCCAAAGAGCACCATGTACCAGACGTAAACAGAAATGGCGAGAAACTGGGTCTGATTTGCTGCCATATCGACCGAAAGGCGGCTCTGCCCGAGCAACATTCCCACGATGGCAATGACATACATGGGTATAGCGGCGGAACGTCCCAACCACGCCCGTACCAAGATCGCGATCCCCGCCGCCACCAATGGCGGGATGCCCCATTGCCAGTATCCGCCATTCGCGACAAGGTACGGCAAGAGCGCCAGGACCCCATAGCAGCCCACGATTATCCCGCTGCTCACAACCGCGCGTTCACGTCGACCCGCAATAAGCGCCAGAGCCGCGAAGCCGCTCATGACGAACATTTGTGCCAATTGTCGGTACGGGGTATCCGGGAAGAGGATAAACAGTGAAAGGGTGGCATAGACGCTATCAATTACCGCGATAGTAAAGATGGGCCGACTGATGTGCTTCATTGCTGCGCCACTTCGCGCCGCCGATGACTGGCGCGCGGTGACCCAGGACAACGCCATGGCCACTGCCCAGAAGGCGACAGCAATAGCCACATGAAACCAGATAAGGGTCATGTTTGCCAAGGTGTCGTTTTGTAGAGGAAGAGTCAGGGGTACGCCGCCGAGGCTGCCCGCCACCAAGCTATGCAACACTAACGTCAACGAGACTCCACCATACACGAGCCACCAATACGCGGATCCAGATTCGAACATCGCGATACCACAGGTGATGGCTGTACTGGCTAAGAGGGCCACGATAATCGGAACATTCGGGTCATTACGATAGCCATTGATGAGGTAGCCCCAGGTCGACAGGAAGAGCGCCAATGTCCAGATGTACCGGCGCTCCAGTCTGCGCTCACTCGCCACATTGAGGTACAGCAACGCCACACCACCGGCTACCAGCGCCAGTAGCGCCAGCAGATAACTCGCAGCAGCCTGGGAGATACCCATTTGGGCAGCAACAGCAACTACCGCGAATGCCACCAACCAGTAGGTGATGATATCGGCCCATTTCCTGACGGGTATCCAGGGCACTCGGCCTGGTCGACGGGCAGTGAATGCCCAGGCACTGCTCACGAAGACGGCGATTATGAGAGTTATAGTAAACGCCGATTGGTTTACTCCCCCCGATTGTACACTCGGGTCGAATATCGGCCTCGGGGTGAGGGCGTAATCGACTAAGCTCTGGCCCTCAAGGAAGAGTACCAGGACCAAGATGACAGAAGCGATCAGGCTGATCACCAGCGCCGGACGCGACAGCTGGTGAGCGGCCCCTACGATTTCGGGGATGAGGAGGACGATCGCCGAGAGCGCCAGCGTACACAGTGCCCAATCTTCGGAGATGCCCGCCCAAGGCAGCACATACTGCGCCGCGATGATCAGCGCTATGGCGCTCATGTATCCGTACACGGTGATGTGTGTGCGTAACGCGAGGGCAAGATAGACCACCGTCGTATACCAGGCGACAGCCGAGACCACCCCCACCACCGGGAAAGTGGTGTAGCGCAAGACGTCTTGATAGATCGCCAAACCAAGCAGTGGCGTCATCAGCGCAAAGATACTCAGATATGTCTGGCTGATCGTGCGATGCTGGGCATGCGGCAGCAAGGCTAATCCCGCAATCCCAAAGAGCAGATAGACAACTACCACAATCATGAGACGCGCGGTACCATTCAACGCCTGCCAGCCGCCGACCTCAAAGGTCAACATCGCCACGAGCAAGAGAAATGCGCCGATGTAGGCGATGATGGCAATACTCTGCTCTGTGAAAAAGGCGCTCCGAGAAAACGTGCGGGGTTCGGTACCTGGTGTAGCGACGGCAGGGCGCAGCAGACCGGTCGCATCTGAGGCGACGGTAGCGGCCGGGGGCACTGGTGCTGGCGCTGGATCGGTCACTAAGGCGGCATATTCCGCCGCAATCGTGTCGTGTAGTTGCTGAATGGTGTCGCCAGTTTCACCACGCGCAATGCGTTGATCCAGGTCAAGGAGTGTGCGATGCATCCATTGCAAATGCGCGACGAGAACAGGGTCCACGGCCGCGAAACAGTAGGGGCAGTACCGTAATGATGGATCGACCAGGTGCTTGCAGTTCGCGCAGATGCGGGGTATTTGCATAGAAACCTCCCACTGAAATGCTAAAACCGACTCCTTACACGAAATTGGTCCATGCCCTCATCTCACTGAGAAACGAACACAGCATGCCAAAGGCCCGCGAGGATCGCCAGATCGAGTTGACACACTCCCCGCTTTGACACCGTGGGATTCTTGGTTCTACGGGGTGCATCGGCGCGCCCAGCGAGGGTAGCGATAGCCAGGCTTTCCCTCCATTCGTGGCGCCATCTTGCGACAACCAGCCATCGAGTACCCCGCGGATCGGTGTTGTGCCAAGATTTCCCGAGCCAGCGCCAGGATGTTACGGGCGATGTTCTCGGCTCACGCCTACCTACAGTGAACACACCGCTCTGTTCTGGCACTGAGCATCTTGGGCATAAGTGTACAACAACCTGAACAATTCAATCTGCCTTGCCATCCTCTGCGTGAAAGACAGTCATTTTCGCGCCTTTCCTATACATAGGGTGGTAGATCGAAGACAATGTTTCACTCGCACTGCAGTACCTGGTTTCTCGGCTACCTTAGCAGCCAATATGGCGAGCACGATTCTCGGCATGACATTTTTGATATATATTTTTATCTGTCACATAGCGATGAATGTCAGACCATCCCACTGTGCCTGATATGTTTGCGCGTGGGACAACAGGCACAGGGCAACTCGGGCGCGATTCCTGCGGTGCCTCACCCTTGACCCAGGCGCTTCTTGATTCCCGTCACTGCATAGCATATACTATTTACAGACAACAGTGTCAGAACTCTGTTCGCTGAGCGGGACATGTCTGGCCCGCGGCACTTGCCAGAGAAGGATGCCCATCGGCTGCGAAGCGTCCTCTTGTGCCCGACCACGATACCACCCGCGAGATGTTTCCGTCCGACGTGCCACAGAGTGCGTCGAGGAATCACGGTTCCCGCCCCGTTAGCGGCGGCAATGAGCGCGGCATCAACTGATGTGAGTCGGTGGCGCGAAAATTGGGTGGAACCACGAAGGTCGCCAGAATTCGCAAGAATCCGGCCCTCTCGTCCCATGGGGATGAGGGGGTATTTTTTGTGGGCCATCGATCACGCGGTGCGCTTGCTATATCATCCTCATCGTCCGTCGTGTCGTATACCGCTGGAGTAGTGGCGCAATCCGCCACAGGTCAGCGTCGCGCCCCATTGATGGGGCGCTGTTCAGGAAAGGATGGAGCAGCGATGCCCGAAGATGTTGCCCAAGAATTTAGCTCATCGGTCAACTATACGCCAATCCAGCGCATGCGGCACTCCGCCGCGCACGTGATGGCCGAAGCCATTCAGGATCTTTTTCCAGGCACGCAGTTCGCCATTGGGCCTGCGATCGAAGATGGTTTCTATTACGATATGATACTGCCACGAGCAATCTCGCCAGAGGACTTCCCGGCCATCGAGGCGCGCATGGTCGAGAGCATTCAACACAAACATGTATTCAAACAGAGTCGTTGGCCACGCGAGAAAGCCCTGGAGTATTTTCGCGCACAGCATCAACCATTCAAGGTAGAGATCATCGAATCGCTGCCCGATGCCGAGGTCGGCATCTATGAGCAAGGGCCCTTCCTGGATCTTTGCCGTGGTCCTCACGTGGAAAACACGGGCCAGATCGGTCCTGTCAAGCTCATGCGGCTCGCGGGCGCATACTGGCGAGGCGATGAGAAGCGGCCTATGCTGACGCGCATCTATGGTGTGGCGTTCAACACGCAGCAGGAACTCGAGACATACATCTGGCAGCAAGAAGAGGCGAAGAAGCGCGACCATCGGCGGTTGGGCCGCGACCTGGGTCTCTTCACGTTCAGCGATGATGTTGGGCCGGGAATCCCCCTCTTTCTCCCCAAAGGCGAAGTCATCCGCCATGCGATGGAGTCATACGTCCGCGAAGTGCAGGAGCAATATGGCTACCAGCACGTCTGGACGGGCAATATCGGTCGCGTCAAACTCTACAAAAAATCCAAACATTGGGATCATTACCGCGATTCAATGTTCCCGAAGATGCAGGAAGATCGTGACCTGAAAGAAGGTGAGACGCCGGAAGACGCGGAGAACAACAGCTTCGAGTTGAAACCGATGAATTGCCCTTCGCACTTCACGCTCTTCAAATCGCAGCGCCATAGTTACCGCGAATTGCCGATACGCTACGCCGAGTTTGCCACGCTGCATCGCTTCGAGAAGCAGGGCGAACTTTCAGGGTTGACGCGCGTCCGCTCGCTGACGCAGGACGACTCACACATCTTCGTCCGGCATGATCAGATCCTGTCTGAATTTAGCGCGCTGGTCGATCTCATCCGCGAGATTCTGGAGACATATGGGCTCACGCAGTATTCGGTCCGCCTCTCGCTGCCCGATTTCAGCGACCATGAGAAATATCATGGCAACATCGAGATCTGGCAGAAAGCGATTGAAGATCTGCGCGCAGCGCTAGATGCCAAGGGGTTGGATTATACGGCCGTTGAAGGCGAAGCGGCATTCTATGGTCCAAAGATGGACCTGATGGCACGCGATGCGCTGGGCCGCGAATGGCAGCTCTCGACGATCCAGCTCGATTTCTTCCAACCGGAGAATTTTGAACTGGAGTACATCGGCGAGGACGGTCAGCCCCATCGTCCGGCCGTCATACATCGCGCGATCATGGGATCGACAGAGCGGTTCATGGGCGTCTTGATCGAGCACTATGCGGGCAATTTTCCGGTCTGGCTGGCACCCGTTCAGGCGGTGGTCATCCCCATCGCCGATCGTCATCTGCCTTATGCCGATCATGTGCTGCAGCGGCTCAAGGCAGCGGGGCTCCGCGCTGAAGTGGATGCGCGATCCGACCGCATGAATGCGAAAGTGCGCGATGCGCAGTTGCAGAAGATCCCATACATGCTGGTGGTAGGCGACAAAGAGGCAGCCGCAGAGCAGGTTGCGTTACGGCTCCGCTCGAATGAGAACATCGGCCCGGTGCCGCTGGAGCAATTCGTCGAACACGCCGGGCAACTCGCGCGCACGCGCGCGCACGAACTGTGGATTGTGGAGACGCCAACGGGGAAATAATCCCAAAATGAGGGCGGTGAGGACGCAGACTGGCGAACTCACCGCCCTCCCAGGCCGGGCATGTGGAGATTGGCAACCCGACGAGCAACATCGAGTTATGCTGGTTGCTGACCCTTGAGGACATCGATCTCGCGTTCGATTGGTGGAATAGCGGCGTAGTCTTCTTCCGCAAGTCGATAGGCGCGCTGCAGATACAGCTCGGCCAGTTTCTGGCCCATCTCGCCCGGGACGAGCGCGGCACTGATCATGGCATCGGCATAATATTTTTCGGGCAGTGGCGCAGTGGCGCGGCGGAGAGCGCGTTTCGTCTCTTCCAACAACTCGCGATCTGGCCCTTCTATGGCGTAACGTAGGGTTCCAAGCAAGCGCGCGACTTCACCCAACTGAGCGGTATCCGTGGTTGAGGGCGCGTCGTGCAGGATATGTTCTATGTTGGGAGTACCAGGCGTAGTAGCAGGTGTATCTTCTTCAGCTGTGAGATCGTAAATGCGCGGTGTAATTGTGCGCGGTGTCACCGTACGGAAAGCGGCACTGGAACTATAACGCTGGTACATCTGACCATATTCGGCGCTGACTTGTGCGGCAATCTCCATACGATGGAGATCATTGGTCATATCGCCCGTGTCGCGCACCTCGATGATATCATCATCCCGCGCCAGGCCCTGCGCGATCAAGTCATCGACATCTGGAATCTCTTCCAGCATCGGTGGGAAGGGCATGGCGCTGGGCGCACCAGCCATCTCGCGCAAGTTGTCCAAGCCAAATTGTTGGGTAAAGATCGGGGGCAGATAGCGACCCAGCGATCCCAGCGATACTTGAATCGGTGGAATGAAACAATACGTCGCGTACGCATGGCCTTGTCCACTGCTGGGCCGCGCGATGACAATCGCATGACCACGTGGTTTCTGATTATCTCCGCGAATGAACTGCATATCCATAGTACTGGTCCCTTCTTGCTCAGCACGAACGGCCATCGTCTCAAAAATATTCTACCACACCACCATGGTGTTTGATCCTGCTTGCAATATGGGTCTTTCACGATATCCTGTTCGTCACCACGCTGGGTGAGGATCCTCAGCGATCTCTTATGATCGCGGGCGCGCGTACCAGCCGCGCACTCAGCGCCAGGACAGCGACACAACCCACCAGCGCTGCCAGCGGCAGGTGATGCGTCAGGGCGATCACCCCGAACATCATTGCCGTGAGGAGGTACAACCAGACTCCCGCAGTAGTCAGCACGATCGTTGCCTGTTGGGTTGATGCTGTGCGGAAACTGAGCATGATTGCGGCAAAAATCGCGCACAAAACCGCCCAACCCACGAAATTCATAGTAGGAATTCCATAGTATGGTCCAGTCGCTAGCCAGCGCCAATAGCCGACAATATGCACTGCCACTGGCTCAAGAATGACATCCAGCGCCACCCCCAACCCAGTCGCCAACGCAATCAACAGCGCGCGTGGCGCGCGTGGCGACAACGCACGTGCTGTGGCCACCGCTGCCACCATCACCAGCAACCAGGCTCCAATTACCGGTAGCGGCACACCACCTGGTAACTGAGGCAACAGAATCGCGGTATAGCGGTAAGGTCCGAAGGGCCAACCGGTCAGAACGCCCAGCGTCTCACCTGATGCCGCGCCAACTGCGATGATCAATGCGAGTAGCCCACCACGCAGCCAACCATACTGCTGGCCCAGCCAGCAGACCGCCAGCGCGCCCTCCACGAAGAGCAGAAAACTCCCCGCCCAGGCCATCGAGAAATTCGCGTGGACATTGAAGGCAATGCCCACCACCGCGAAAGGGTAGCAGAACAGGTATACCAACCAAAGCGCGAGATAGACGCGTTGGCTGGCGGAACCCTGCCACCAGAGATCCACCGCGCGGGCGCGCAGGGCCTGAAGGCGGGAGAGTGTTCGGTCCATCATCATAGGTGCCGTACGGCATTCTCACTCGCTGTAGAAGTGGGAGGGAGCTTGGTGGCGCGTCGCAGAAAATTCACGACCTTCATCGCGACCAGATCGCGTTCGACATCGCGTGTCACGATGTGCCAGGAGTGTTCTAATAGGACAAACTCTTTCTCCACAGCGCTGATATGGTCATAGATGTATGCGCCATCGCGCGCTGGCACGACATGATCATTACGCGCCGCGATTATAAGCGTCGGACATTGAATCTGACGCAATTCTTGTCGGACCGTCGGCAGCGCCTGCAATAAAGAGTACAGTGGCTTGGTCGCCGAGAACCAGAGGCGGCGGCGACGTAAGTATCCCCACCGTTCCCGGGAATCACTGGTATCATCGAACACACTGGGGAGAAACGGCAAAAGACGGTGGCCATGGCGCGCCAGTGGCAGCAAGCCAGCGTGGAGCTCCGCGGGGGCACACATGGCCACCAACGCGGTGACCTGGGCATCTTGCGCGGCCTGGTGCAGGGCGAGAGCGCCACCCATCGAATGGCCGATCAGGATGACTGAACCAAAGCGCGCCGTCAAAATGTCACAGCGTTCGCGTACCGCCGCGGTCCATTCGTCCCACCCATAGTGGTGGGCGACCCATGGTTCGACATCATGGCCTGGCAACAACATCGTCTCGGCGTAAAATCCGCGTGTCGTTATCTCAGCTGCAAGATCCTGCATATCATATGGTGTCCCATTGATACCATGAATGAGTAGGCAAGCACCTTGTTGATTTTCTTGCACCATCCCGCCTCGCATTTTGCTGGAATCTCTTTCGTATCGTAGCACAATCTCGCTCGCGAATGGTGACCCGCAGGGTGGAGAACTTGGCATGTTCCTGGCGATGGAACAGGTATGATGGAGAAAATCCGGTTTGCCCATTGCCCATGCCGTGGCTGCTTAAGCTTGTGTCGGGCCAGCTTCTCCGTGGGTGGTGGTTCGGATGTCACCATACCCCCTGTTCTTTCGTCATGACTGACGTGGTAAGTATTGGGGAGGAAGCGTAACACCAACATGAAATCCCGAGAACCACTCCTGAGCGTCATCGTGCCCACCCGCAATGAACGCGAGAACATCGCGCCCATGCTCGCAGCACTGCGGGTCGCACTGGATGGCGTCGCGTCTGAAATCATTATCGTGGATGATAGCGACGATGACACGCCCGCGCTCGTCGCACGTTCCGCCGAGCTCATGGCGGATTCGCCACGCATCCTGCTCATGCATCGCGCGACCGGCGCGGAGCGCGCGGGTGGTTTAGCCACCGCCGTCAGCCTGGGAATGCGTTCCGCACGTGCCCGCTATGTCGCGGTGATGGATGCCGATCTGCAACATCCGCCGGAGCGGTTGCGCGCACTTTTCGATGAGGCCGTCGCGACCGATGCGGATGTCGTCATGGCGACGCGCTATCGGGGCGGTGGCAAATCGATTGGTCTGGATGGCATCAGTCGGCATCTCATCTCGCTCAGCATGAAATATCTGGCGAAATTGGTCTTCCCCGATCAGTTGATGCGCGTCTCTGATCCATTAGGTGGATTCTTCCTGGTCCGGCGTTCCTTGATCGAAGGCGTTGCACTACGGCCAATCGGGTATAAGATCTCGCTCGAGTTATTGGTCCGTTGTCACTGGGCGCACCTGGTCGAAGTTCCCTATGAATTTCAACCGCGCGCGGGTGGCCGGAGTAAGTCTGACATCAAGCAAGGAATGATGGTACTCCGGCACATGGTGCGGCTCGTTCGCGAAGTGCCCGCCGCCGCGCGTTTCTGGAAGTTCTGCTTCGTGGGAGCAACCGGGATCATCCTGAATCTGGTGCTCTTTCACCTGCTCGTCAATGGCTTACACACACAACTGTGGGAGGCGTGGATCGCGGCGACCGAGACGAGTATTTTGAGTAATTTCGTATTCAATAGCCTTTTGACCTGGAGTGATGTCATCGCGCAGCGGAAGCGCGACTGGGTTGCGCGCCTCGCGACCTACCACGCAGCGGTTTCGCCGAACATTCTGCTCAACCTCATCGTTTTTACCGTCCTGGCGCGTCGCTTCGGTGATATGCTCATCGTCGATCAAGCGATTGGTGTGTTGGCTGCGACCGTGCTGAGTTACTGGCTCGCACGTCGCATGGTCTTCGTGCCGCGCCATCACTGGCAGACTGCTTTCCCGGTACCCGCAGACACTGCCGACTCCGCCAAGCCCGTTGGAGACTATAGCAGTCCACCACCAGATCCTGAGGATGGGGAAGTCACGATACCCACCGAAGTACTCGGATCGCAAGCCTAACCCTTCATTCCACTTGTTCTATGCAATAGATCCGAGGCTTTTGGCGGACTAGCAAATAGATAGCAAGCGACCAATGCATTGGTCGCCGTGACCTGGGATCAACATGCCGAGAAAACGCTGCGGCCACGGCATAAGCGCGCACAAGAGACCATCAGGCTGGCCTGTGGCGGCAGGCTCAGCGTGTTATGGTTCGACCATCCATAGTGGGGCGCCGACGCCAGGGTCGTTGGTGGCGGAGAGGACTCCAGCGGCTGTCGCGATGAATGTGTGATCCTGACCGAGAACCGCCAGATGCTGGCCATCAGCCGACCAAGCGATGTGCGCGCTACTCCCCACCGTGATGGGCAACGCGACCATCCCGCCGGTGACCTGGATGACCCGCACCGTGCCAGCGCTCACGACCGCCAGGGCAGTTCCGCTCGGATTCCAAACAGGGTCTCCGGTCACGTTGGTGGCGACGGGATGCGCCCCATTGGAACTGATCAACCAGAGTGAGCCCTGACTGAGAGCGGCGAGCGTCGTCCCATCGGGTGACCAGAAGAGTTGCGTACTGGCATCCAATTGAGCCAACGGATTCACGATGCCAGTGGGAGTCGCGACACTGGCGATAGTGCCATCACTCAACGTCAAAGCCCACGCACCGGTGAGCGCATTATAGTCCGTCATGGTCACCGTGAGGGCAGCGGGCGATTGATAGATTGGCTCAACGACGACACGACTGCTCATCTGCGCGATCGTAATGCTCGTCCCCGTCGCTGGGGACTCCGTTGCATAGGTGAGAGTGTCGGCGGTGCCGGGCAACCAGGCAAGATCGCCTAACGTACCGATAATGGGAAATTGGACCGGCAGGCTGCCATTCTGGTTGACGCGGACCGCGCGAATGGTTGCGCCATTGGCGGTCGTCAGCGCGTAAGCCAGGAAGACGCCATCAGGCGACCAACGAGGTGCGGCCAGGAGCGCGTCCGTCGTGAAGCTGTCCAGAATGCGCGAACCGGTTGACGCGAGCGAGGAGATCTCAACCTGGAAGGCTGACGCGTCTGCCCCACTGCTCGTGAGCGTCATGAGTTGATCACTCCCAGGTGACCAGCTCAAAGCAGCGATATGGGTGAATTGCGCGCTGGCAGTATGCGGACGGATGGTCAGGGCAGCGCGGCCGTTGGCATGCATGGCTACCACATCACCAGCCTGATTGACGAAAGCCACCCATTGCCCATTCGGGCTCAGGGCAAAAGGCGCAGTGGGGACCGCGTGCGGCGCGCAGGTGAGGCGTTGGCCATCGAGCAGCAGCGAGCCATCGGCGGCGCGCGTCAGGAGGTGATCACCTGCCGCGGGATTCGGGCAGACTGCCGGTTGAGCAGCGAGGCTGCGCAGAACAAACGAAGCGCTGGCCAGGGCAATCATCAAAATCGCCACACCGACCAGCGCGCGGGTCACATGGATCGAGGAGGGTGCGCGGTGTACAGGGTGTGGGACCGCAGGCACCAATGGTTTGACAGGTGGTGGGACGGCAGCGCGGGCATGGAGGATCTCGTGGAACTCGGGAGACGCGAAGATGCGAGCGCGCAACTCAGGGCGGGGTTGTTCGCGCGGCATGGTAGCCAGCACATTATCTAAACGCTCATAATCAGCCAGCCAGGCACGACAATTGCCACAGCCGAGCAAATGATGTTCCACCTGGTCGGTCGTAGCTGGATCGAGTACCCGGTCGTGGTAGGCGCTGAGATGTTCTTCAACCCACTCACATTTCATAGCATCTGTGGCGCGACCAGACTACCGCGCACCCGCGGGCCTCGCGCGCCACCTCCTTTGTCCGCATCCGCAATCGCGCTTCTTTACGATCGGGAAGGCTTCTTCACGGGCTGCGAGGTTCCAGCCTCCAGCGCGCGATAATGCTCACGGAACGCTTGTCGCGCACGCGACAGGTACATCTTCACACCGCTCTCCGCGATATTGAGCGTCTGGGCAATCTCGGCATACGAGAAGCCCTCTTGTGTGTAAAGCAGCAGCGCCGCGCGATAGGTCGCGGGCATCCGCCGCAATGCCTGTCGCACCAGTTCAGTGGTGCCGATCGTTTCCTGCGGATCGGGGCTTTCCAGGTCGGCGGGCTCGTGATCGAGGTCCTGCCACGGAAGCCAGACAATCAGCTTGCGCCGACGTAAGGCGTCATAGGCAGTATTCGTCGCGATCCGATAGAGCCAGGCCGACAGCTTCAGCGAAGCATCCATCTTCGGCAGCGCCTTGAACGCCTTCAAGAACGTATCCTGCGTCAGATCGTCCGCTTGCTCGCGATCCCCTACCAGGTGGTAGATATAGTTAAAGATCGGCGTCTTGAACTCATCGTAGATCCGTTCGAAGGACCACGTGCTCTCCAACTCCACCATAGCCATGCGGCGGTTGCCCCTTCGATCGTGGCCGCCATCTCGCTGTTCCATGTAGGTATCCGCGATGCCCTACATCGATCAAGAACCCGCAAGGCCATCGAAGTTGAAAACTTCATGGACCCTCACAGATGAAACGGAAAGATGACACGCGAGTAACATCAAGTAGTGCCAATCCATACCAAACGAGCCGGGCAGAGCGCGCGATAGACAACGTTTGGTGCGCCTATCGTAGCATATCTCTGCCTTTGTGCCAATGTGGGTAGCCGTTATGGTTGCGCGCTCAGCGCGCGCTATGGTATCATAAGCATGACAATTCCATAGTCGGCCCGACCTAGGGCACTGCTCATCAAGACGGGTGGAGGGACTGGCCCTATGAAGCCCGGCAACCAGCGACGCGCAACGCGTCGTGTTGGTGCTAAGTCCGTCAGAGAGGTTACTTCTCTGAGAGATGAGCGTCGTCACCTCATCGTGCGATGCCACGTCCCCCTCAGATTCCCCCTCTCGTTGATGTTCTCCCGTCTTGTGAGACTGAGCCTACACCGTCATGCCCTGGCGCGCAATCTTTTGCAGCCGACGTTATGACCAAAGTACTAACTCAGAAATCACTCTGGTTGGTGCCCTGGGTTATCAGACACGAGTTGGATCGTTGTAGCGCGATCACGCTTCTGGTCGATACTGTGGAATAGACCTGGCCGCGGAGTGCCAGGATGATGTTGCAGTTTGGCGGAGTCACTATGACGATTACCGTTGCCGGGACGATTGGCATTGATACGATTATCACGCCGTTTGGCCGGGCCGACGCGGTTCTGGGTGGGTCAGCGTCGTATTTCGCGTTGGCCGCCTCGTATTTCGCTCCTGTTCAATTAGTCGCGACGGTCGGTGATGACCTGGACGCAACGCTGCTCAATCCGCTGGAGCGACGAGGTGTCGCGCTCACGGGGGTATCGCATGCCACTGGCCCCAATTTTCGGTGGGGCGGCACCTATCATTTAGATTTGAACACCCGCGACACCCTCTTCACCGAGTTGGGAGTGCTGGCGGAGTTCGATCCGGTCTTGCCACCCGCCGCGCGCGCGGCCGAAATCGTGTTCCTGGCGAATTTGCAACCAGACATTCAGGCACGGGTTATCGACCAAACCCCCAATGCCACTTTGCACGCGCTGGATACGATGAATTTTTGGATCTCCGGAATGCGCGACGAACTGACGCGCACACTGGCACGTGTCGATATTGTCATTATGGCGGAAGATGAAGTGCGTCAATTCGCCGATCGCGCGAATCTGCGCGCGGCGGCTCGCGCCATCATGGATCTCGGGCCCAAGGTTATCGTCATCAAGCTCGGCAGCTATGGCGCGCTGTTGCTCGACCACACCGGTCACTACTTCGCCGCGCCAGCGTTCCCGCTGGATGATGTGCGCGATCCCACCGGCGCCGGTGATGCCTTCGCGGGCGGATTCCTGGGATACCTGGCGCAAGCCCTGGCAAACCAGGGCGCATTGACCATGACCGATTACCGACGGGCACTGTTGCACGGCAACATACTCGGCGCTTTTGCATGCGAGAATTTTGGCGTCGAGCGTCTGGCCGTCCTCACCAACACGGAGATCACGGCGCGTTATCGCGAGTTGATCGAATTCACCCATATCGGCGCGAGCGACGCGACATTCGCCCTCGCCTGACGAACTCTACCTATCGCGGGTCTTAAAAACCGAAGAAATAAAGGAGCATTCATTTCATGACAACCAGCCACCTCCAGACCACTGGCGATGTGAAAGACTTCGCGCTGGCCCCCAAAGGCAAAGCTCGCATCGCCTGGGCAGAGCGCGATATGCCCGTGCTGCGATCGATTCGCGCGCGCTTCGCGCAAGAAAAGCCCCTCGCGGGCGTCCGCATCGCCGGCTGCCTGCATATCACTACGGAAACCGCGAACCTGGCGATCACGCTGAAAGCCGCCGGGGCCGATCTCGTGCTCTGCGCCAGCAATCCGCTCTCGACCCAGGATGATGTCGCGGCTTCGCTGGTCGTGGATGAAGGGATTCCGACGTTCGCGATCAAAGGCGAAGATAAGGATACCTATTACCAGCATATTTATGCCGCGCTCGAGCGTCGCCCTCAGGTAACCATCGATGACGGCTGCGATCTCGTCAACACCATCCACACGAACCGGACCGATCTGTTAGCGGAGATTGTCGGCGGTTTGGAAGAGACGACGACAGGTGTCATGCGGCTCCAAAATATGGTGAAGGCAGGAGCATTACGCTATCCGGTGCTGGCGGTCAATGATTCAGACACCAAACATCTTTTCGACAATCGCTATGGCACCGGCCAGAGCACGCTCGATGCGATCGTTCGCTCGACCAACCTGCTCATCGCTGGTCGGAATTTCGTCGTCGTGGGGTATGGCTGGTGTGGTCGTGGGGTTGCGTCGCGGGCGCGCGGGCTGGGCGCCAATGTTATCGTCACGGAGATCGATCCGGTCCGCGCTGTCGAAGCGGTGATGGATGGGTACCGCGTCATGCCCTTGATCGATGCGGCGCCGATTGGCGACATCTTCGTCACCGTCACAGGCAATGAGCATGTCGTGGATCGCCAGCATCTGGAACGGATGAAGGATGGCGCGGTCGTCGCCAACTCCGGGCATTTCAATAATGAGATCAACATCGAAGCGCTGGAGGCGCTGACCACTGGCCATACCACCGCACGCGAATTCGTCGAGGGCTATCACTTCGCCG
>DAIDHM010000196.1 GCA_027459705.1 Ktedonobacteria bacterium
TTGCGCGATGTTGGCCGCGCCGAAATCCACTCCGACGACCGCGCAGCCGAAGGTCCGGGCGAGATGAATAGCGCTCGTCCCAGGCCCTGCCGCGACATCCAGTACGCGCTGGCCCGGATGTAAGTCCAGCAGCGTCCCCAATCGCGTGGTCAATTCAACCCCGCCGGGATGAAAACTCTCGCCCAGCAAAAGCCTCGCGAGATCACTCTCGTACAAATTGGCGCAGCACGACTTTAACTCAGTCGCATCGACGGGCGTGGTCGCACCGCTTGGATTAGTCATGCGGATGATCCTTTCGGGCTGGGGCAACCTGCAACAGGGGGCTGTGGGATCGCGCTGGCGGATCGTCGAAGTGGAACGTTATTGGCTCTGGCACATACGGAACTCCCGCGCGGCGCGCCTGATTACGCTTCCGTTCGCGCGACTGCAACTGCGTCCGCGCTTGTTCGCGATAGCCAATCGTGTTATAGGCGCAGAAGGGGATCTGTTTGCCGCCGGGAAGCAGAAACTCTTTGCAGCATTTCATCAAATTCTTCTGGTTGAAGGTCCAGGGATCCATGAAATCTTGTAGCATGATCATGAAGATATGCTGCGCGAAGGATCCGATATCCAGGCCATCGGGCAGGCCACATGAGGCGCAAGAGATCGCGATCTGCTCCACCGTCTGCGCGGAACCCGCCACCGCTGATGAGGACCATAGGCCCTCCAGCGCAGTCTTAATCTCGCCTGCCAGGTCAGGCAGTACGCGATTCGAGACATAATCCAGGTAATCTTCGACATTGACCAGGCGAGTGAGTGGAATCACCGTTTCGCCATCGACATAGGTATACGTGACAGAGTTGCAGGTAGGGAAGCAGCAGGGCACTGGCACAAAATCGCTATATAGCAACATAGAATCGGTCTGCTCTTCCATTGCCCGCAAGATGTCTGGAATGGTCAAACGCTCCATCGGATTGTGTTGTCCATGGCGCCCGGCCATGAATGCTGGCTGAAAATTGATGCCGCGGACGGCTGGATGTTGCATGCCAAACTTGACGATTGCGCCGACCTCATGCAGGTTGACATCGCGATTGATTGCAGGTACGAGTACCACCTGCGCCCCAATCTGAGCCAGTCGGTCCAATGCGCGTAGCTTTTGTGGCAAGATATCTGGTTCGCCGCGGATGATATCGTATGTCCGCGACTCAAAACCGTCGAATTGAAAGTAGATGGATGGGTGCAGACCGGCGAGTTGTTCCAGGAATGCGTCATCATCCGCAATGCGCTTCCCATTCGTATTGAGCATGACATGGCGGATTCCCCGATCTTTGGCCGCGCGCATCATCTGAATGATCTGTGGGTGTATGGACGGTTCACCCCCAGAAAATTGCACGACTTCTGGATTTCCCTCGGTCGCGACCAGGTGGTCAAGGATCTCTTCGACCTCTTCCAGTGTAAGATTGAAGCCAGGACCCGCATTCGCGAAGCAGAGCGGGCAATCCATATTACAGGCACTATTGACCTCAATGATGCCCAGGCAGGCATGCTGCTGGTGATCGGGGCAGAGGCCGCAATCATGAGGACAGCCCTCCACCACTTCAGTCGAGAACTCCAGAGGAATCGTACCAGGTTTGTTGAAACGGCCGGCCGACGTATATGCCTGCGCATCACTGTAGACCAGTCCCTCGAAGGTGCCATGGTCGGTACAGCGCTTGCGCATATAGACTTTGTTATCGCGCAGGAGAATCTGAGCATCGATGACGCGTTTACATGTTGGGCAGATGCTGCGGGTCAACTCATAGAATACGTAGTCCGCATCGCGTTTCTGACGCTTAAGCTGCTTGCCAACAGCCGGGGAGTGGGTGGGGTCAGTGTTGCCATATCGAGGGGTATCCGTCGTGGTCATGTGTACAGCTCGCTCTCTTCGTAATGTGAACGATGACGTCCCGTTCATGTATACACAGAACATAGCAGTCTGGATGACAGCAAATGAACCCACGAAAAGCGGATATTCCATATAATCCGAATGCAAAGGTGAGATGCTCCGCGGTGATCATAACGCGACAGTGCGCGCGTGGAGATGCTGTGCAGTGAACGATCAGGACGACGCAGACTATCCATGTGCCAGTAGACCGCGACCTTAGGCGGAAAGCGAAGCGGACGATGCACTCCAGCGATGGATGAGGCCGACAATTGTGCTGGTATTGAACGGTTTTTTCACCAACGAGATGCCCAGGCGATGCACATAGGGGCGCACTGGTTCTGGCAAAGACTCCGGGACGGTGGTCAACAATGCATAGTGATGCCGAGTCGCCAGGATGGGATCGGCGCTGACCTTGTCCAGAAACACATCGGTACGCATTCCCGGTAACATCTCCGGCAGCATGTTGCCCAGGATAACAAATTGCGGGCGAGGTGCGGCGCGCAATATCGTAAGCGCATCACTGGCGTTGTTCGTGGTCTGGACGCGCATCCCAGCATCCAGCAGTAGCGAGACCAAAATATTTTTCATATGCGTGTCTTGTTCCAGCACGAAAACATCTTGTAACATGTGCCCACCTCCCAAAATTGCGAGGCCATTCTAAAATTCACGATTACCGTATGGCAATATTAGGATAAATTAAGCAACTCACAGGGATATAACGGCAGATGGTCGCTGTCTCACGGTTTTCTCAGAAATGGTCGCTGTTTCTTAAAGGTTTGAGACCTGAATCAGCAAGAAGACGCCAAAATTCAAACTACCAAGCCCATAATGGCCCGTCATCGAAAGCAGGAACAGCAGGAGGAACGATGATGCGGTGCACATGGCAGGCGGGGGTAGCGGGTCGCTACCGTGGGTAGGGCCACCCCGCGATCCTCACAAGGCCGAAAAAGCTAGTCCCTGGAGGATCGCATGGCCAATATGGTAGGTAGATAAGGGATTAGATCGGCGGAAGGAACTCGTCACCGCTTTCACCATTCGTGCGAAAGAGCTCGGAGAGCGATTGTCCCCGATGCAGACGCATGATCGCGTCCGCGAGCAGTGGCGCCAGCGAAACATAGTGCAAGCGGGAACCCAGTATCTCCTGTTTGAATGATGGAATAGGGATGGAGTCCGTTACGAAGATTTGCGTAATCGCTGGAAGGGACAGATTTTTTAGCGCGTCGCCAACCAGGACAGGATGTGTTGCACTGATGCTGATATCTGGAAGGGCTCCGGCATCCAGCAACGAAGCAACCGCGACGCGAATGGTGCTCCCGGTTGTGATCATATCATCGACGATAATTGGCCGCTTCCCCACGACATCGCCAATCACCGCGCGAATTTCGACTTTGTCTGGACCCTCGCGCCGCTTATGCAAGATCGCCAGAGGAAGATCGAGCAGGTCAGCGAAGAGTTCCGCGCGCTTCACACCGCCGGTATCGGGCGAGACCACCACACTGTTCTCGGTGCCAAACTCGCGGATGGCGTCGACCAGTACCTGGGTGCCATTGAGATGATCCATCCCGATATCGAAGAAACCCTGAATGGCAGGGCTATGCAGATCGACGCTGAGGACGCGGTCAGCGCCCGCTGTGTCGAGGAGGTTAGCGATCAATTTTGCCGTAATCGGCTCGCGCCCTTTCGCTTTACGCTCCTGACGGGCATACCCATAATAGGGAATGATTGCCGTGACGCGCGCCGCATTCGCCCGCCGCAGTGTGTCCAGCATGATGAACAATTCCATCAGGTGCTCGTTGACAGGTGGGCAGGTGGATTGAATGATATACGCATCGCGCCCACGCACACTATGCTCTAGCCGGATGTAGAGTTCATTGTCCTGAAAATGGCGGATCGTGCGATTGCCCAGATGGATCATGCCGTCTGGGGCATCGGGATGTTGCGTATGCCAGCGGTCGTTGAGCAGATTCACCACTTGTTCCGCTAACTGCTGATTGGCTGATCCGCTGTACAGGACAAATGGGCTATCATCTTCGTTGAAGGCCTCTGGGAGGTTCATCGATCACCCTCTCCATTCGTGATAGCCGCTCGTCAGCGGGAGGCGACGATCGCGACCGAAGGCGCGACGCGTGACCTTGACGCCAGGAGCGGCCTGTCGCCGTTTGTATTCGCTGTGGTCGACCATCCGTAAGACGCGCCGCACGTTCTCCATCGAATATCCCATAGCCACAATTTCTTCGAGGCCACGGTCATCTTCGACATAAGCCTTGAGAATGGGATCGAGAGTCTCATAGGGTGGAAGCGAATCGGTGTCGCGTTGATCGGGACGTAGCTCGGCTGAGGGCGGTTTTTCGATGGTATTGAGCGGGATGACCTCACGCCCATCACGCGCATTGCGCCGACGAGCCAGATCATACACTACGGTCTTCCACACATCCTTTAATACGGCGAAACCTCCCGCCATGTCACCATAGAGAGTCGCGTAACCGACAGACATTTCCGACTTATTGCCTGTGGTCAACACTAACCAACCAAATGCGTTCGAGAGGGCCATCAAGTACAAGCCACGCATACGCGACTGCATATTCTCATGTGTGATGCCAAATTCTAATCCAGCGAGCGGCTGATGCATCGCCTCGGCGACGGCCTCAACCGGATGCTGGATCGGTATCGTCCAGGTCTGAATTCCAAGGTAGCCAGCCAAAGCCTGCGCGTCGGTCAGGCTGCCTTCCGATGAGTAGCGAGAGGGCATTAAGACGCCGTGCACCGCATCCACCCCCAGCGCATCCACCGCAATGGTAGCGGTCATCGCGGAGTCGATCCCCCCGGATAGCCCAACGACGACTTCTTTAAAGCCATTCTTCAACACATAATCGCGTGTCCCCAGGACCAATGCCGCATAGATCTCGTCGATATCATCACCCAGGGGTTCAATGTGCGGTGGAGGAAGTGTCGGTAATACACCCTGTTCATTGGGGGATGCTGTGACGGCGATCAATGGAACGCTGGCCGCGACATCCTGGCGCGCTTTGCGCAAGCGCGGATCGTGCAGTCGTTGGCGGAAGACGCCCGCGACATCCAGATCCAGGATCAGCATATCTTCGGCGAAGGCGCGGCCCCTGGCGAGGAGCGTGCCATGTTCATCGAAGACACAACTGCTGCCATCGAAGACCAATTCATCCTGGCCACCGACCATATTGAGATAGGCGACAATCGTGCCGGTGTCGCTGGCGCGCGTCGCCAACATGCGCTCGCGCTCACGCCATTTGCCGACATGGAAAGGCGAAGCGGAGATATTGACCAGTACTTCCGCTCCAGCATAGCCCTGCAACGTTGCTGGACCAGTGGGGTACCAGATATCTTCGCAGATACTCACACCGACCCGACACCCTGCGATGCTATAGATAGGAGTAATATCACCTGCTTGAAAATAGCGATTCTCATCGAAGACGCCATAGTTGGGCAAGAATTGTTTGTGATAGGTGGTGACGAGTTGTCCGGCGTGGATGATGGCTGCGGCATTGGCCAAATCTTCGCCGCGTTCAACGAAACCGACAATCACGGTCATATCCGTCAATGCCGCCGTATGTGCGACGATGGTGTCGAGCGCGCGACGCGTATCGCGGATGAAGTTCGGTTTGAGCAAGAGATCTTCGGGAGGATACCCGGTCAACGCCATCTCGGGCAGACAAAGTAACCGCACTTGCGCGGTGGCTGCCTCGTCGATGGCGCGGATAATCCGCGCGGAATTGCCGGCCAGATCGCCGACACTAGGATTGATCTGCGCGAGGCCCAGGCGCAGATGACGTCCGGCCTGGTCGGTGGAGGACACACCCGTTCTCCTCTTGGAAAGTCCAGCGCATTATGACAACGCGCACAATACATTCTGTATTGTAACACAAAAGCAGCACAGGACAGGTCAGTGGGAGATATACTGATGCGAGCGAGAAGCAAAACGGATGTGCCCAGCGTGCTGGCGCATCCGATAGCGTATAGGGAGTGAACGAATTATGCGTATCATGCATCGGCCAGACGCCCCGGGCGATTGGGGTGTGATGGAAGCTCCGACGGGCGGCGAGATTGGCACCGGGCAACTCACGAAGACTGGCTCACCAGATATCTTCTATCGCTATTGGCGCGTTGGCGCCCCAGGCACATTGCTCCTGCTGCATGGTCTGGGGGCGCATAGTGGCTGGTTTATCGATATGGGCAACCAGATCGCTGCTCGCGGCGTCAACGTGTATGTCATGGACCATCGCGGCTTCGGACGGTCTGGCGGGATGCGCGGCGATATCGCGGCCTGGCACCATTTTATCGATGATATTGATCACATGGTGGACACCATCCACCAGGAATTACCAGGCACACGGATCGTGCCACTCGGGCATAGCATGGGTGGCATCTTCACTCTCTACTATGCCGCGCGGCAACCAGCGAAGATCGGCGGCCTGATCTTGCTGAATCCCTGGATCGAGGATACCTCCAAGACGCCTGTGGGCGCCTTGATCAGCGGTCTCATCGGTGGCATCACCGGATCGCCCCGCGTCGCGAAGTTACCGAACCCGAAAGCCACCGCGGGGATGACGTCTAATGCCGAGGCTGACCGCTTTCTTCAAGCGGATAGCTACTGGGTCTCTGAACGGACCCAGCGCTTTTACTGGCAGGTAGCCTTCTTGATGCGAGGTAAAGTGCTCGATGAAGCGCGAAAGGTGACGGTCCCCGCCTTGGTGATTCAGGGTGAGCAGGATCAAGCAGTGGTTCCGACGGCGACGAAACGCGCCTTCGACGCGCTGGGGAGCCAGGACAAGCGGTACCTTTCGCTGCCAGGTTATGAGCACGATGCGGAATTTCATACGGATCGTACGGAGCTTGATGTCGCGATCGCTGATTGGATCCGCCAGCATAGCTGAGTGGGCAGCACAACATGGTGGAAAACATCAGGGGCGCGGGGGCACAATGCCGCTTTGCTCCTCGCGCCTGGTCGCCATGCCCCGGTGCCGCGTGATACAATAGACTGGTATGCGCGAAGTGATTCAAGAACTCGCTGAACGATTTCGGGCGGCGCACTATGCCCTGTACGTGGTAGGTGGCACGGTCCGCGACGAACTATTGGGACGTCCCAGTTCGCCGGATATCGACCTGACCACTGACGCCGTACCGGAGGCAGTGAAACCAATTGTCGCCACAACACGGCCCAGCGCCATCGTCCTCGTGGGCGAGCGCTTTGGGACCGTGCGTTTGCTATACACTCAACCAACCCGTGAAGCGACTGAGCCCCTCCCGGATCTGATCGTGGAGATCACAACGTATCGAAGTGAGGTCTACCATAGCGAACTGACCACCGCCGATGCGCGTAAACCAGAGGTCGTCTTCGGCACCCGCCTGGAGGATGATCTGCTGCGGCGCGATTTCACCATCAATGCGATGGCGCGCGATCCCCTGACAGGAACGCTCATCGATCCCTTTGGTGGCCAGGACGATCTGGCGGCACGCGTCCTCCGGGCGGTCGGGAACGATCCTGAACAGCGCTTTCTGGAAGATCCATTACGCATGTTGCGCGCGGTGCGCTTCGCGGCACAGCTTGATTTTTCGATCGAGCCTGCCACTGCCGAAGCTATTCTGCTGCAAGCGCCTATGTTGGAGAAGGTCAGCAAAGAACGTATCCGCGATGAGTTCAATAAGATCCTGGTCTCACCTCGTCCAATGCAGGGGCTGCGATTGGCGGTCGATCTGGGCTTGATGCCCGCGATTGTCCCCGAATTCCTGGAGTTGCGTGGCGTGGGGCAACAGCCTGGTGGTCGCAGCAAAGATGTGTATGAGCATGTGCTCCGGGTGGTCCATAATACGCCGCCAGATCTCGCTGCGCGCTGGGGTGGCTTGCTGCACGACATCGCCAAGCCACGCACGCGGACGGTCGAAAATAATCAGGTTCATTTCTTTGGTCACGAGGATCTCGGCGCCGTGATGGCGCGCGACATTCTCAGGCGGCTACATTTTGACCGGCCTTTTATTGACCACGTCGCGCGCCTGGTGAAGCTCCACATGCGGTCCGACGCGTACGCGCCAGAGTGGACGGATGGGGCAGTGCGCCGGCTGATGCTGGATGCCGGAGACAGCTTGCCAGACCTGCTGGCGCTGTCGCGCGCGGATATCACCAGCTATAGGCAGGATAAACTCGCACGCGCCGCCGCCCGTGTCTCAGAGCTTGAGGCACGCTGTGAACAGTTGCGCGAAGAAGCTGAGCGGGTGCCGATCCGCGCGCCGCTCGATGGCAACGAACTGATGGTAATCTTTGGGCGCGGCCCTGGCCCCTGGCTCAAGCCAGTGAAGGAGCGGCTCCTGGGGATGGTGATCGACGGCCAACTCGCCCCAGATGACAAAGTTGGCGCTGAGGCCATCGCCCGCGCGATGCTGGACGCGGGCGATGCCTGAGGATGGGCGAGGGAGTGCTCTCTCTTGTCTGTTGGGGTGCAGGGCAATGTTCACCTTCGGGAGTGAACTATTCCTCAGCACTTGCCAGCGGGGCAACCGCTGCCACGCGCGCGGCCTCTTCGTCGCGCGCAACAGCTGCTGCACCACGCATGCCGATGATGCCTGCGGCGAGCAATGCGGGAACACAGAAGATTAGCAACGCAACACCCAACGCATTGGTCTGGGTGATGCCAACCTGTTGTAAGAATGGCGTCACGCCGACATTGCTCTTGAAGAGATCGCTGACCACGCCGACAATCGTCGGCGAGAAAAGATCGCCAACGAAATGCGCGACCATCAGGAGTAACCCCACTGAAGCCGCACGCTGGAAAGGTGGGACCACATCCTGCACCACCGCGGTCGTCGGTCCGCTATACACGTTTAGCATGATGACCGCAATCAGGAAGAATGGGACAAAGAGGCCATAGAGCCGGATGGTCAGCGGAATCTGCTGAAAGGCGATGGCCGCGAAGACGGCTGCGACAAAGAATGGTACAGCGAGCATAAATCCCAATCCGCCGACAAAAACCCGCGCACCGGGCATCCGCTGGATCAGCCGGTCGGCAATCTGGCCCCCCAGGAGCAATCCGATGATGCCGCCGACAATCAGCACAGCGCCAGAGATGATGCCAATTGTCCCTTCGGAGAGTCCATATTCGCGTGTTAACAGAATCGGTAAGAAACTGGTGGAAGCGGTGATGGCGAAGAATCCGAGAATATAGACCAGGGTGACGACGCGCAAGGTGCGGACACGCAACAGATCGCCCAGGTCGGCACGGATGCCCGCCCAACCGCGACGCGAGAGTGCCAGTTCAGCATTCTCAGCCTCGTCAGCGGCGGCGCGTGGCGGTTCACGAACAAAAAACATGAGCAATGCCAGGATCAGGCCAGGCGGCCCGAAGAAATAGAACGCTGTTCGCCACCCCAGGCTCTGTGCGATAATTCCGCCCAGGAGGAATCCCACCGCAATGCCCGCCAGTGACCCTGTGCCCCAGCGGCTCATCACGCGCGCGCGATCTTTCATTGGATTGTAGGAACTCAGTAGCGACGTTCCAGCGGGATAGTAGCTCCCTTCGCCCAGCCCCAGCGCGGCGCGAGTGGCGAAGAGCAAACCAAAATTAGGAACGATGCCGGTCAAGATGGTCGCGAAACTCCAGAAGGCGACCCCTCCGGCGACGACACGCGTACGTTTGATTCGGTCTGCCAGAACGCCCAGCGGCAAAATGCCGATCGTGTAGGTCAACAAAAACGCGGTCGAAAGGAAACCTACCGCCGCGTCGGAGAGTTGAAATTCTTTCTGAATGGCTGGCGAGACAACCGTGAACGTCCAGCGGTCTACGTAATTGATAAAATTCATGCCCCACATCAACCAGAAGACATAGTTACCCGCGCGACGGAATGAGGCCGAGGATGGGGTCTGGGTGGCGGCGGTCGTTGCCTGACTCATGCGATCCCCCTCTGTGGATGAGTGAGTCGCCGACGGGTACAATCATCGTTGCTCTATTATTTGTGTTTGGTTGATAGTGTATGAGCGGATGAGAGACGCGTGGCGATGCCCTATTATAAGGCCATCTGGCGTAGTGTACGCAAGCCCCAACATCGGACAAAGTGTCAAATTCTGGTTAAGGGATGGGTCGGCGCGCCACACAGGCCTGAAAATGGAGAGCTGGGTCATCATGCTGGTCATCAGCAGGAAGGAGGACGGAGGTGAAATTCTCCACGGTGAACCACTGCGCGATCGCGTCCCTGAGCCAGATATCGGTGTGATAGGCAAAGAAACGACGATTGCCCGCCCCGTCCGTATCTGTCCAGAATTCGCGATCTTCGCCCCCATAGACCCCCACAAAGAGGAGGCCACCGGGACGGACCAGTACGCGTAAACGCTGCATGACATCGGACAATTCAACACCAGGGACATGGAGAAGGCAATTGAGTGCATAAAGCGCATCGAAAGAGTCTGGCGGAAAAGTGAGGTGCCAGAAGTCCATGACATATGCTGCTAGCCCCTGGCTTTGGCACTGCGCCACCATCGCGGGTGAGAGATCGGTGCAGGTGACACGCAGCCCCGCATCCTGAAAGTACGCCGCGTCGCGCCCCGTCCCCGCGCCAATCTCTAGCATATTTCGCGCACCTTCAGCCTGCAGACGGGCCAGGAAATCCTGGCGGACAGCGCGTTTCCACGCCGGATATTCCGTGGCGGCGCGACGCGCGACATCCTGGTCATAGAACGATCGGATTGTCGCGAGGTCTTGATCATCCATTGGATCCTCGGATGGACTCGCGCATAAAGCGAATCATGGTGCTCGTATTCCCAATCGCGGGATTCGCGCGATAGTTGAGGGGGATCGCGATCACCAACGCCAGGATACCACAAACACTGACCGCACCAATCGCGTTGAAGAATCGAATATGCGCGATCGCCAGATACAGCCAACCCGTCAGGACGGCGGTGTAGACAAATGCCGACCCGAAGGTATTGCCCAGAACAATCCCATGGCGATGCTGTGCCTGTTGGCGGTGCCAGGCAAATTGGCCCACGACGTGGAGTGCCGAGGTTTCGATACTGGCGCCAACTTCGCGCAGTTCGTGGCTCATCTGCAACGCGCGCAGTTCATAGCAATAGAGACCGATAGTGATAAGCGCGCCGACAATGCCAATGGCGATGTAAGCAGAATTGGCGATCTGGATGTTTGTCGTGCTTACCAGGTAGAAGATACCCGCGCTTGATGCCAATGGCAGGAACCCAAGGAAGCGCATACGTAGATCTTCGAGGGCATGATAACTGGTACAAATCGCATTGTAGATAGTCGTGGCATTATCATTATCGGCGGTTGACACCTTCGGTGTGGCCGAGGTCAGGGTCACCAGTGTGTTTATCTGCGGACTCTCCGAAACCAGCGGGGTGCTGCTTGTTTCTTGGTCCTGGATATCCATCGCCATGCCTTATCGCCCCCTCTGGCACGCGTTTTCCTCATGTTGTGAAATTTTTCTCGCTCTTATAGAGTATATTCCATCTCCTCTCAGCCACCAAACAACTCCCCCACTTGTCGGGACGACTCCCGCTGCATAGCGTGGAACGATGGGCAGCTCGCCAGTATCCAAAGTGAACCCAAGTGGGTGGCACGACCCGCGATCAACTCCGCAAGGTGACAGGATTGGGACCGACGACCTTCATCCAGGCGGGCGGTTTCATGAAGATTGCCAATGGGAAGGAGATCCTCAACAATACCTTTAACCATCCGGAGAGCTACGATGCGACGCGCAAAACTTCTCGAACTCCTGCACCCAGCAACGATGGAAAGCTGGGCGAGCAGATCCGGCTCTGGCGCGCGATAATCAAACACCAGCAGAAAGCCAGGCAGGATCCTTACAGAAAGCCCGTAAAGCCGCTGTGCCTTGAGGCCATGCGGATGTAAGGGCTTGCATCGGCTTTAGCCAGTGGTTGTACCTCGGCTGAATCTGTGGTATACTTTTGATGAAGTCCAGCGAAAAGAGGCGCAAGCCGAAGCAATACCCTCCTCACGGATTGGTGGGACTTCATGAGCAAACCAATTTCCGTACCCTGGGGCACAGGGAAACGGCCATGTCTGGGAACATGGAGAAACGCTTGGGGACAGTTGGGCCACTGGCCTGATGGTGCAAATCATCCGGTTAAGTCCTCTGGTTGAACCAA
>DAIDHM010000209.1 GCA_027459705.1 Ktedonobacteria bacterium
TCCTCTAGCGCAGGCCGAGCGCGTCGGCGATGCGATTCAGGGCATTGATGAAGCCAATCAGCGCCGTCATCTCGACAATGGCATCGTCGGCGAAATGGTCTTGCAACTCCGAGAAGAGCGTTGTATCGACCTCGCTCGCCCCGGCTGTCATGCGTTCACAGTAGCGCAATGCCACCTGCTGCGCCGGGGTGAAGCGGTCCGGGTGTGTCTCGCCGCGTCCCATCGCCGCCAGCAGGTCTGCCGGAACACCGAGCCGCTCTGCCAGAGCGGACTGCGCGCGGATTCAATAGCGGCAATGGTTGATCTGTGCTACCCGCACCGCGAGCAGCGCTTTCAATTCGGGCGGTAGGACGCCCTCGGTCAACAATGCCCGGGCCTGCGCAATCATGGCGCGCAGAATGGGCGGCCGATGGGCCAGTGCCTGCCAGATCTGCGTATCCACGCCGGGGGCCGCGAGATCGGCCAGCCCGGCGCGGGCATCGTCATCCAGTGGCGCCAGAGGAACACGCGGCATCGGTTTACCGCCGTCGCGACTTTGACTTACGCGATTGGGCGCGCTGGAAGGCGCGGGCTCGCTCATACATATCGTCGTTCTCAGCCGTCGTCGTCGAAGCTGTGATCGTCGTCGACGCGCTCGCCGTCTTGGGGGCGCCCGCACCGCGCCCGGTCAAGGCGGACAGACGGTTCATAATGCTGGGCTGGCTCGGTGGGGTGGCGCTGGTCGTCGCCAACCTGGCCGCCGTGCCCGGCTTGCCAGCGGTAGCAGATCTGCTATTGGCCGTCCCCGACTTGCTGGCGGAGGATGTCGTCGCTTTGCTGGCGGCTTTGGCGCGGGCCTCGCGTTCCGCGCGCTGCGCTAGCGATGCCGCTGCCATTTGCTTATTGGACGGCAAAATGTTGAGGCGGTAGAGTGCCCAGAGCAGACCCACCAGGATGACGATGAAGATGACCGCCAGCGGTGTGATCTTGCCGATCAGCGGCAATGTGGCGAGCGTCCTGGTCTGCAATCCCCATTTGAAGTGCGTGTCCAGCGCAATCAACGCAATCTGCGAGACCTGCGCCACCAACAGGTAGATCATCATGCCGAAGAAGAATTTCCCCATGCCCGGCTGGGCAGGTCGAGGGGACGACTGGTTCCCCTGCGTGGGTGATTGACTCCCCTTCGTGGTGGTGGTCGTCGAATTTTTGGCCACGGCCTTGGACTGGGAGTTTTTCCCAGCTGAGACGGTGGCGTTTGCCTTGGATGCGAGCTGGGATGTGGCGCTGGCACGCGCCTTCGTTGGTGTGGCCATAAGTCTCTGTGCGCTCCTCTTATGTGGCGACTGCATGAGTCCGTTGCGCGATGTTTCCAGGTACATCACGCCATTAAAAATAGTATACCATGCGCTTTCGCGCCTGACTACCGTGCGAGTGGAAGATTGGTACCAGCCGCCTCACGCGAGCAACGTTCGCAAATCATGGTTGGGGTCCGCCAGCCCTGTGGAATCCACCGCTGCGCGGGCCGCCAGGAGACGGCGCGCCGTCACCATCTCGCGCTGCCGATTCAGCAACAGGGCCGCCTGAGGTACATCACCGCGCATGTACCAGACCGAACCATCATAGCCGACGACATCGCCCCGATAGATAATCCGATCCCACGTCGCGGCATAGCCCAGATATTGCATGTGGACATCATATTGATCCGACCAGAAATAGGGGATCGGCACGTATTCTTCTCGCTGGCCGAGCAGCGTTCGCGCCGCCGCCGCGCCCTGCTTCAAGGCATTGTCGAAATGTTCCAGGCGCATGCGCGTACCGTACAGAGGATGCCACCAGTTGGCGACATCACCGGCGGCCACCACGCCGGGGATATTCGTCGCGCAGTATTGATCGGTCAGGACGCCATTCTCGAGCGCCACACCGGAGTCTGCCAGCCAATCCGTCGCGGGGCGCACTCCCACCCCTACGACCACCAGATCGCAGGCGATGCGTTCTCCCTGATCGGTCAGCACCGCCGTCACACGATCATCCCCCATGAAGGCGGCGACGCCCGTGCCGAGCCGCATATCCACCCCATGCGCGCGATGCAGATCGGCGTATATCTGACCGAGCTCGTCACCCAGCACACGCCGCAGCGGCACCGGCAACACCTCAAGCACCGTCACCGTCAGGCCCATGGAGCGCGCCGAGGCCGCCATCTCCGCGCCGATGAAACCCGCGCCGATCACCACCAACCTTCGTCCCGCCTGCAACTCCGCCTGGATCGCGCGACCATCCGCCAGCGTCCGCAACAGATGTATGCCCGGGAGATCCGCGCCAGGGATGTTCAGCGTCCGCGGCACCGTCCCGGTGGCAAGCACCAGGTGATCCCACGGGAGCGTCGAACCATCTTCGAGCGTCAAAACCTGCCGAGCCGTGTCCAGCGCGACTGCCCGCGTTCCCGTCCGTAAGGTGATGCGCTGCTCGGCGTAGAATGCAGCGTCGCGGGGATGCAATTTCGCCGTGGGGGTAGAACCGCGCAGCCATTCTTTGGAGAGCGGGGGACGCTCATAGGGTAATTCCGGTTCCGCGCCCAGCAGGGTGATCGCCCCCGCGTACCCCGACCTCCGCAACGTTTCTGCCGCGCTGGCCCCTGCCATATTCGCGCCGACAATCACACATGCCTCTGCCATCATTTGCCTCCCGGTGTGCCCAATGCGCGGCACCCCCGCCGATATTGTAGCGCAGGTCGATGGATTCGCGCTGACGGTCACGAGTTTTAAGAACAGGTAAAATTGAGACCACAAAAGGATTGACAAGAGACGAAACTTCAGGTACCATAATGACAGCGGTTCCGACCACAACCCTTCTGGGGTTCCTCCAGAAGGTCAAGGCTAGGCCGACATCTCTGATGTCAGAAGCTTTGCATGCAGGGACGAGAAAGGAGTGATCCAATCGATGTTACCGATGAAAAAGCCGATTAGACTCTTCGGGATGGTGTTTCAGATTGACCAGGTGAGCCCGTAGAGGCGGGTGCGTCGCCCCTTCCCACTGTGAACAGTGATGACGTCAGACTCGCGAATTGCGCCCATCTCACCCCAGATGGTGCCACGCGAGCAGCGAAAAACAATCGCATGTCCACTATGTTCTTACCTATGGGAAGCGACCTCCAATTCTGTATTCGTCAATGATGAGTGGCCCGCGCCATGACGAGCGCGGGCCTTTTCGTTGTTTGTCGGCCCGTCGCTGCGCATGCACCGTTCTCCGATCGTACCCATCGCAGAACTGGTGGCCTGACCAACAGACCGCATCGATTGTCCAGCCGTGGCTCACCTGACTGCGCGATCGGGGGGCGACGGCCTCCGTCGTCTCCCCGATCGGAAAGCGCGACTCAGACCGAATGCCACAGACCGCGCGGCCTGCGCTGCTTATCGGCCGCCGTCATAAAGGCGTCCATCAGATGTGAGAGCGTCTTCAACATATCCACCCGCTCAACGGTGAATGCCCCAGCGGGATCGTTGGGATCGGGATCGACGACATCGACATGCAACACCCCCAGCTCGCGCTGGCGCACCCCGCTCGATCGCAACGGGATAGGGACAGCGATGAAGCTCTGAAAGCGTGTCTGGGTCGAAGCCGGGAGCCAGTCCTGGAAGATATCACTATACTTGAGGGTGTTCGTTTCCAGTTTGGCCAGGATCGCCGCCGCGCGCTGTGGGAAGCGACCAGTCTGGGAGAGCGCGCGCAGTTGTCTGACGATCTCGGGATATTTGCCTGTGAACCGGAGCAGGTCGGTATTGATCAGCGCATCCTGTTCGCGGAACATGCGGGGAAAGATCAGCGGATCACCCTGCACCAGCGACCAGGCCGCGACGGTATCCGGATAGCTATAAGGATGCAGGAACTGATCATCAATCTGGGCATCGGGGACGATGTAGCGATTGATCAACTCGATCTGTCCAGTGGTCACAGCGCGCTGTTTCAAGGCCAGACCCACCCGGGTCTCGATGCCGCTGAAAATGACTTCTTTGATCGTATCCTTCAGCGTCTCGAATGGTCGAACCAGTATATCCTGTGTGTCATCGTCGAGCGCCTCTACGAACTGACGGGTGCTGATGCGCAATCGTTGTTCGAAAGACGCGTGCATCGCGGCGCTACTCTCATCGGTCCGTTTGGGATTCAGATTCAGGCCACTGGCGGGATTCGTGAGCGTGATCCGCATGGGTGGCCGTTCAGATTCCTGCGCCAGATTGATGGTCGTCATCTCAATGACCCATTTGCCCAGGGCGCGGTTGCGGGTCGCGACAATCTCATTGAATGAAGTTGTCTGGTCATGGGCATCGCCACCCATTGCACCCGCGCCGATCTGTAAGAATGGCGTTTCGTTGCTGGTGCCATAGGTCTCAATTGGCAGATCCGAGAGGAAGTGAGGCTCGTGGGTATGGCCATGCAGCACCATATGGAAGCCATAGCGGCGCAACGCGCTGAGGAGAAGGGGAGCGTTGGCGGGCATGCCATAGGCGCGGCCAGTCCGTCCGACATGGGCCATTAAGGGATGGTGCGTGACCAGGATGCGCAGGGTGTTGGACTGATCATCGCCAGGGTATGACTGTGCCCCAGGGAGTTCGTCCAGGTGCAACCCCTGCATCGTGGCTATGAAGCGTTCGACATCCGCCGGACTGATCTGGCCGTTGTCGCGAACAATCAGTTCATCAGTTGCGGTCAGGAACTGGTGGCGCAATGCCGCGTCATAGCCACCCTGGTTGCGAGTGGTCTGCTTCTGATAATCCCGCCAGAGTTCGCGGTAGCGCTTCACCAGCGCTTCCAATGGTTTGGGCATCTGGCGGGGTAGCGCCTCTGGAACGTAGCAGGTATTCAGCAGATAGACGAGATATGGGCCGCTGAAAGACTGCGCGTATGGCTCTGAACCGGCGAGCAACCCGCCGTCGCTGGCAGGGAAGAGCGGCAACGTGACGTTGCTGAACTCCTGGCTGAAAGCGTGGAAGCTGGCGGTGGGATTCTGTACCGTCCAGTCAATATCGTGTGGTCCGGGGACAATGAAGATATGCTGGCGCATCGCCAGATCTTCCCATTGTATGGTAAGGTTGCGCAATGCCAATGCCGCCTCGCGCACCTCTTCGCGCGCCCCGGAGGCGGTCAGATCACCCGCGATAATCAAAATGTTTGGCTGGCGCTCGGGGGGGAGACGACGCTGGCGTTGAATGTAGGAGTCGAGCGCGTGACGGGTATCTCCGCCGCGCCCACGATGGAGATCCGCCAGATGATGGATAATAATGGTTTCATGGGTCGCGCTATGGGGCACCTGGGAAGATTGCATTGTCATAACATCCTCTTCGGCAACCAGCAGGATTGCTGGCAATACTAGCGAGCGCCACCGGGCTCGCGATGATCATCCAGAGATCGCAACGTTTGACGCATGACCATAAGATTCGTCAAAGGGCCTATACCACCCGGCACTGGCGTCAAAGCGCCAGCGACCGCGCGGACCGCGGCATAATCGACATCGCCCACCACGCCGCCGGTGGGCAGGACATTGATCCCGACATCGACGACCACAGCGCCGGGACGTACATGGTCCGCGGTGATCAACCCGGGCTTGCCAGCCGCCGCCACCAGGACCTCCGCCTGGCGCGTGAAGGCGGGGAGATCGCGCGTATAGATATGGCAGATCGATACGGTCGCGTCACGACGCAGGAGCAGGAGTGCCAGCGGGCGACCGACCACCGCACTCGCTCCCACCACCACGACCCGGCGGCCAGCGAGAGGCACTTGCGCGCGATCCAGCACCTCCATCACCGCCGCACAGGTGGCAGGGACGCGCGCTGGCTGGTTCAGAAAGAGCGCGCCAGCATTGATCGCGCCGATGCCATCGACATCTTTGGCGGGATCGATCGCATCCAGCAGGATCGATCGATCGAGATGAGCGGGCAAGGGCAACTGCACGATGATGCCATGCACCTGCGATTCGGCATTCAGGCGCGCCAGGGTCGCCAGCAGTTCGCTGGCCGAGCTGCGGGTGGGCAACTCTACCACGCGCGCGGTGATGCCGACAGTCCGCGCGGTTCGACGCAGTTGCCGCACATAGACATCGCTGGCACTTGCCATCGCCGCCGAGCCCATCTCCGCGCGGTCGCGCAGGACGACGATCGCCAGTACCGGCACATAGCCCAGGTCTGCCTGACGTTCCACGGATTCGCTAGCGAGTTCCTCACGGATCATGTCAGCGTAGCGGCGGCCATCCAGTAATTCCGCGGTCACAGGTTGCTCCTCATTTGGCCGTCGCTTCGTGTACCAACGTCAGCGTCGCCGCCAGCAGATCCTCGGCGTCGATCTCGGTTGCCGCCGCGCGTTCCGCGAAAGCCGCGCGTCGCTGGGCATTGCCCAGGGCGGCCAGGTTGGCGTGCACATTCAAGAGTGCCGCGCGTTGCGCCGCGCGCGCCAGCAGGGCCGCCCCACCCGCGTCTGTCAGCACCGTACGATTCCCGATCTCAGCGATGCGCGCGGCCAGCGCGAGGGTCGTGCGGGCGGATTCCGCGATGCGGAGCGGCACTTCGGTTGCCGTGTCCAGTGCCGACTGAACGGCAACGGCGCGTTCCGCGCGTTCACTTGCGGTTGCTCTGGGGCGACGATACGCTTCGGCCACCGCCTGATACGCCTGGGCGTCCGCTGCTACCAGGGCCGTCAGGTCTGCCCGCAACGCCTCGCTTGTTTGCAATACCATCTGCGCGTCTGCTTCCACCTCGGCATACCTGGGGCGGCCGACGGTGAAATGGGCCACCATGCTCACCAGCGCCGCCCCGAGAGCGCCCGCCAGCGCTGCCGCGGCCCCCCCACCAGGCGCGGGCGCGGCGCTGGCCAACCTATCCAACCAGTCATCCAATGGCTCCCGCAGTTCGGTCATTGCACTCCTCACCTTGATCTATCCTCACATCATTCTTCCTCCATTGTATCATCCCGGCAGCGGAGCGCCAAACGATCGCGCCACCGGCTCGTAGCAGTCTGAGCCGGTGGCGCGCGATGCTGTGGGTCAAGATCTCACGGTTGGGTGGCGATCAGGCTCTCGAAACGGTCGATATCCGCGCGGATCATGCGGAAACTGGCGCGCCAGAATTCGATATCGCGGATATCAATGCCAAAGCGGGCCGCGCGCGAGGCGGCGTCGCCCATCCCCGTGAGCGAGAGTAAGTCATCATAGCCAGCACGGAACGCCGCCGGATCGCCCTGATAGCGCGCGAAGAGGCCCAGGCCGAACAGGAGGCCGAACATATAGGGGAAGTTATAGAACGACCGACCACCGCTATAATAGTGAGGCTTGGCGGCCCACATATAGGGGTGAAGCGCGTCGGGGTCCAGCCCGTCGCCATAAGTCTCCAGCTGGGCTTCGCGCATGATCACGCAGAGTTCTTCCACCGCGAGGTCGCGCTCCAGTCGCCCCGTGAAGACACGCTCTTCGAAGAGGAACCGGCTCATGATGTCCACGACCACCTGGCAGGCATTCTGGATCGCCGCCTCGATGATCGGGATCTGCTCGGTAGGCGAGGCCTCCGCCAGGGCCGCTTCTTTGACCAGAGTTTCGCAGAAGATGCTGGCGGTCTCGGCCAGGGTCATCGGTGTGGCGCGTTGCAAGGGCGTGCGGTCTGCCAGGTTGAGGTTATGATAGGCGTGGCCGAGTTCGTGGGCGAGGGTGCTCATCCCCTCATATGAGGGATCATAGTTGCTCATCACGCGCGACTCGCCACCGCGTAGCCGCATGCAGAACGCGCCGCCACGTTTCCCCGCCCGCGGCTCGGCGTCAATCCAGCGTTCGCGGAAAGCGCGATCGGCCAGGCCGGCTAACTTTGGGCCAAACGTGCCAAATTGGCGCACGATATAGGCCGCGGCGTCTTCGAAGGCCCAGGAGCGATCCATATGGCCAACGGGGGCGAAGATATCGTAGAAAGCCATACGTGGGATGCCCAGGGCGCGGGCCTTAGCGCGTAAATAGCGGCGGAAATCGGGAAATGATTCGCGAGCGGCGGCGAACATCGCATCCAGTGTGGCGCGGTCGATGTTGGTATCGTGGATGGCTTCATCCAATGGCGTCGCCCAACCGCGATGGCGCGCGAGGGTATTCACCTGTCCTTTGATGCTGTTCAGCGCGGCGGCCAACGGCACGGCATTTCGTTCCCAGGCGGCGATCTCCGCGACATAGCCCTGGCGACGCGTTTCGCGGTCCGGCGCGAAGGCCATGTTGCGCACGATGGTCATTGGCACCTCACGCACGCTCCCCGCTTGTTCCAATGGCACCATCACCTGCGACGCGACCGTACTGTAGAGCTTGCCCCAGGCGGCGGCGCCACTGGTGTTCAGTTCCGCGGCCAGCGCCTCCTCGGCGGGCGACATCAGGTGGCGCGCCTCCTCGTGGGCACGGGTCAGGGTATAGGCATGGGCAGCGGCCAGCGGCGACCGCGCGATCAGTTCCGCGACATCCAGCGATCCGATCCAGGCGGTGAAGCGCGTGCCGAGCAGCGCGAGCGGGACCAGTTGCTGTTGCAACTCGCTCTGGCGGGCCTGCGCCACCTCATCGCGTGAATTCGTCGCGACGAAAGCGGAGATATACGCGCCAAGCGTCCCGACCGCTTCGAGCACAGTATTATAGGCGGTCACTACCTGTTCGAAGGCGGTGACCGTCGCCATCGAGATCGTTCCAGAAGGTTCGGCGCTGTCCGCAGGTCCGGCGCCACCAGCGGATT
>DAIDHM010000214.1 GCA_027459705.1 Ktedonobacteria bacterium
GTTGATACTCCTTGCTGTTTGTGGATATTCTACAACAAGAACGTCTTCCCTGTCATGCTCCGGAACTCTGGCTAAAGCCGACGCAAGCCCTTTCATCCGCATGGCCTAAAGGCGCAGCGGCTTTACGGGCTATTCCTGTAAGCTAGTATACGCCGAGATGGATGACGCTGTGGCAGGCGGTTAAACCGCGCTCCGCACCACTCGGCGCACGTTTCCGCTTCGCGGATTGGGTGAGTTGTGGGGTGTGTGGCCAGTGCCCGCACAACCTCGGAAGGCTATCAGTACTCTAACTGCCATGGCCGCCGTGACAAATTGCGCCAGAGTGAAGGGCAACTCTGCCCCACCCGCTCTATTCCGACAGGGCAATTGGATGTGGTGGTCTGGGCGGATCTCTGCCAGGTGCTCATGTATACCCACCAACGTACGCATAAGGCACTCAATAATCGTACGCCAACTGATATGTATTGCTCAACCGCCATTGATTGATCCACTGAACATTTGCCCGTTCGTGGTCTTGATATTGAGGAGTACCTCAACCATCAACTCTTGCAAGGTCAGCGATTGACATCCCTCTCTTCATTATGGTAAAATTGCTAGTATCAAACAAATGCTACCTCATCTGTGAGAGATAGCATAGTACGTCTCGCGAGCTATGTGAACAAAAACAGTGGTGATCAGATTCGAGGTATGCGTTATGGCCGAGCAGCTACAAGTCCCGCAAGCGAATCCCGCAAATTATGCGCAAGCATGGAAAATATGCTTCACCCTGCTCGTCGCGTTGGGGCTGGATCGCAAATTGCACGAAGCCATCAATGAAGACAATATTCCACTGGGCGATATCCCACCGTTGCCCGACTATCGTCCTGCCGATCCGCGTGCCACCACATTACGGGATGAGATTGCCTATCTCGCCCTAACCCTCCAGATTGTCAATGGCATCCAGACCATCATTGACGCCAATGTCGACGCGCAAGCGACCCCGCGGCGTATCAAAATGATGAAACGGTTGGGAACGCGCTATGTCGAGGTCGCGAAAAAATTGCTCTTGCCGCGCGTCGTTATCACGGTACTCAAACAGAAGGAAAGCATTCTCGCGGATTTAAGCACCTTCCTCAACCATTGTCTCTATGATTCCGAGAACGACATTCTGCATGAAGCCGGCAGGTATGCGGCGGAACGTAATGTTGGCGCTAACGTCTTCCTGGCTGTCTGTCCCAATTTGCCATTTATCGTGCCTACGCTCGAACTACGACTACTCTTTTCCAAGCCATTATTGGGCCTCGCCAGTGCGATGCACGCGCTGTTTGGCAAAATCTTTGTCTTTGGATTCTTTTTTGTCCTATTGGTAAAATTTGCCCAATTGTTTGATGGCATCGCGCGTTTTCAGGTGCAATTGGTCCAGAGGATCTTGATCAACCGCTGGCTGAGTTCCGAACAGCAACGCGTACGGTTGGTCGAACGTTACCTCAAAGACGCCAAGCATCGTGTGGAGAAACCCCAGACCGATGTCATCATTCGCGGCTTATTGTCGCTGGTGAGTTGAGCGCATGCCGTTCGAGGGCAAGCACTCTTTGATCTCTGGTGCTGGAATGGTGCTGCTTATGTCTCACACACGCCCACTTGAGTTCTAAAATCAGGGAGAAACCTGCTCAGTCGATCTCTTCCTGCACGGACCACGCTGATGACACCGCCTCCGCTGACTTGCCCATGGATGGCATCAAGGTTGCCAACGTGATCCATTCCGGGATGGAGAGGGTCTGTGGGCGACGATCGGGAGCAATATGGGCGGCTTCTAACCAATCTTGCACCTGCGAAGCGGGGAGATGTAATCCCCCTGGTAGGACGTTGTGCAGTTGTTTGCGACGTTGCGCAAACGCGGCCTTGGCGATGACGAAGATGCGATCGCGCAGTTCGCCAGTCACCGGCGGCGCGTGAATGTCGAGTTGAACGATCGCCGAGTCCACTTTGGGCCGAGGCATGAAACTGCTGGCGGGTACCCTGGCAATGATGCGCGGCGTGCTGTAAAACTGTGTGCTGAGGGCGAGCAGGCTCATATCCCCAGCCCCAGTGGTGATGCGTTCGGCGACTTCGAGTTGAATCAAGATTATCATGGTCGTCGGAGGGTTGCTGGCTTCGAGAAAATGGCGCAAGGTCAGCGCAGTAATCGCATAGGGCAGGTTGGCGACGATCTTATAAGGCTCCGCGCCGAAGATGTCTGCGGGATTGCATTTCAGCAGATCCATCTCCAGAACTTCGACATTGTCATAGCGCTTGATCGTGCGGCGCAAGACTGGCAGCACCCCTTGCTCAATTTCGATGGCGACGACCCGGCCCGCCCGACGCGCCAATTCCGCTGTCAGCACGCCCATGCCCGCGCCGACTTCCAATGCATTATCCGCGCGCGTCAACTGTGCTGTACTGACCATCAGATCCAGCGCGTCGCGATCCACCAGCCAATGTTGAGAAAAGTTCTTGCGGGCCCGCAGATGGCGCTCATCCTCGATGGCGCGAACAGTATCCCTATCGGTCAAATCATATGGTGGTGGTGGACCGAGCGATGCATTGGATGGCATGCAGTTTACCTCGCGCGCGAAATCGGAGCGTGTACGTTCCAGGGTATGATCGACACAGGGTCACTGTCAACCAAGCACATCGTGCCCATTTCTCCACGCAAATGTGATCACGTGCATTGTCGACGTGGCCGATGACTGCTATACTTGCTCATGCGTCTGTGTTCGCGGATTCCCCCGCGTGCGCAATTCCCTCACCCCACACGACGGGGTCGTCCGCGCCCTTCCGGCGATCATTGAAAGAAAGTACCGAATATGCGACGACCTGCGCGACTCATCGGCGTGCTCCTCTGCTGTCTCATAGGATTGGCTGGTTGCAACCTGCCCGTCAATATCCTGGCGACGCCAACCGCGACGCCGATCCCATACTATTCGCTGCAGGGCGGCGGAGCGTGTGTGCAGCTTGGGAGTAAACCTGCTGCGCCGTATCTGAATGTCCGTGTCAGCAATGATAGCGCCAGGGCGCACAGTGAGCCAGAGATCGCGGAGAATCCGAATAATCCGCTGGATCTGGTTGGCGGCTCGAAGTTTTTTACGGATCCGGCGCGCTATGCGTTCAATATTGGCTATTATTACTCGATGGATGGCGGATGCACCTGGACTGATGGTGGGCTGCTACCTGGTTTCAAGAGCCCTACCACGACTTCAGATATCACGTTTGCCTTCGGGCCGAATAATCGCGTCTATGCTGCTGTACTCGATACAGATAACCAGAATCAGTCTGGCGTCTCGGTCTCGACATCGACAGATGGTGGCCGGACTTTCGGCTTGCCCGTGCACGTCTACAACAATACGGATGGCACGATCTTCAGCGACAAACCCTGGATCGGTGTGAGTCCGCGCGATGGGAGCATCGTCGTCGTCTGGTCCTATGACCACCAGGAACCAGTCTGCAACGATCCCAATGCCGCCCAGGCCTGTCCCCAAGAATTAGGGTTCGCGAAATCTACGGATGGCGGCCTGACCTTCTCGCCCGTCCGTCAGGTGGAGGGCACCGCGCCGTTCTGCACGAATCCCGCGGATACGCGCCCGGCGAATACCAATTCGTGCGATGCTGTTTTGGGGGCGACACCGGCTTTCTTGCCAGATGGCACGCTGGCAGTGGCCTATGCCTACGTCGACCTGGGCGCGACCTCAACCATTACCATTCCCACGCGCATGATCGTCCTGACTTCGTCCGATGGCGGTGATACCTGGAACACGCCGGTGCTGGTAGCGACAATTCATGATATTCCATCGCCGTTCCCAGGATTGAAATTCCGTAATTTCTCGCTGCCCGCGTTCGCCGCCGACCCCCGGACGAATCATCTCTATATTGCCTGGGCGGATTCGCGCAACGATCCTTCCGATATCTATCTCTCAAGTTCATCAGATGATGGGCAGAGTTGGTCAGCGCCGGTTCGCGTCAATGACGACACACTCGGCAATGGCGCGCTACAATTTCAGCCGCAACTCGCCGTTGCTCCTGATGGCGTGGTCAGTGTCGCCTTCTTTGATACGCGCTACGATCCGCAGCATAAGCTGATCGATGAGACGTTGGCGCAGAGTCTTGACCATGGACAGACCTTCTTGCCGAATGTGCGCGTGACGACCCAGAGCTGGGATTCCAATGTCGATCTGCCGTTGGACTTCAATCATAACGGCTTCATCGGCGATTACCAGGGGCTCAGCGCCGATGATCACTTCGTGCATCCATTCTGGAATGATACTCGTACTGGCAGCCAGGAGATCTTCACGGCCGCGGTACCGAGTGCGCAACCAGCGAAATAGGTCCCTACATCGCGCGTCTACATCCGGAATACACCAAACTTCGTATCGCGAATCGGCGCGCGCAAGCTGGCGGCAAGGCCGAGCGCCAGCACGCGTCGCGTCTCGCGTGGGTCGATGATGCCGTCATCCCAGAGCCGCGCGGTGCTGAAGTATGGATTGCCTTCCGTTTCATACTTCGCCAGCGTCGGTGCTTTGAAGGCGATTTCTTCTTCGGGCGTCATCGCGGTGCCGCGCGCCGCCAGGTTATCGCGTCGCACCGTCAGCAAGACGTTGGCGGCTTGTTCACCGCCCATAACGGAGATGCGCGCATTGGGCCACATCCAGAGCTGGCGCGGCCCATAGGCGCGGCCACACATGCCATAATTCCCGGCGCCGAAACTGTTGCCGATGATGACGGTAAATTTTGGCACCTGGGCGCAGGCGACCGCCGTCACCATCTTGGCGCCATCGCGCGCGATGCCGCCAGCCTCGTATTGGCGTCCGACCATGAAGCCGGTGATATTCTGAAGGAAGATGAGCGGAGTCTTCCGTTCGCAGCACAATTCAATGAAATGTGCGGCCTTCAAAGCGCTCTCACTGAAGAGCACGCCATTGTTGGCGATGATGCCGACGGGCATACCAAAGATGCGCGCAAAGCCACAGACCAATGTTTCGCCATAGCGCGCCTTGAACTCATGTAAACGCGAGCCATCGACAATGCGCGCGATTACCTCACGTACATCGTAGCCTTTCCGCCAATCACGCGGAATGATGCCATAGAGCTCGGCGGGATCATACTTGGGCTCTTCCGGTGGCGCGATTTCCCATGGTTCGTAGCGCGGCTGGTTAAGGTTGGCGACGATCTCGCGGACGATTGCCAGCGCATGCTCGTCATTGATGGCGAAGTGATCGGCCACCCCTGAGATGCGCGTGTGGACCTCGGCGCCGCCGAGATCTTCCGCGGAGACTTCCTCGCCCGTTGCTGCCTTGACCAGGGGTGGCCCGCCCAGGAAGATGGTCCCCGTTCCGCGCACGATGACCGTCTCGTCGCTCATCGCCGGGACGTAGGCGCCCCCGGCGGTGCACGAGTCCATCACCGCGGCGATCTGGGGGATTGATTGCGCCGACATCGTCGCTTGATTATAAAAAATGCGGCCAAAATGTTCACGATCCGGGAAGACCTCGGCCTGTTGCGGAAGGTTCGCCCCGCCAGAATCTACCAGATAGACGCAGGGCAAATGATTCTCCAGAGCAATCTCTTGGGCACGCAAGTGCTTTTTGACCGTCATGGGAAAGTAGGTGCCGCCTTTGACGGTTGCGTCGTTGGCGATGATGACGCACTCCTGACCATGCACCACACCGATCCCGGTGATCATTCCGGCGGCGGGGGCATCATTCCCATACATATCCCATGCGGCCAGTTGGCTGAATTCTAGAAATGGTGTCTCAGGATCGCAGAGTTGCTCCACGCGCTCGCGCGCCAATAATTTGCCGCGCTGTCGATGGCGGGCGATGGCCTCTGCCCCACCACCCTGCTGCACGAGGTCCTGGCGCGCGCGCAGTTCCGTCACCAGCGTCGCCATTGCCGCCTGATTGGCGCGAAATTCATCATCGCGCGGATCGCACCGAGTATCCAGGACTGCCATTGTCCTCACTGCCTCCATCGAGAATATATCGATTGCATTGTACGATCCAAGCGAGATTGCGCGTTGGCGCGCGCGCAATGTGGAACCATAGCAATTGCGGTTTATAACAACCCTTAATCGCTTACAGGCATTTGGCAAGAGCACCTTGACAGTCAACCACGTCGGGTGACATGATAATAAAGTAAGATGAATTCTTGAGAGGAGGCGTGTTATGTCCAAGATGTGGCATCGATTGGCGGCCGCCTGGCTCGCCGCCTCCTTCGTGGGCGTATTGCGTCCCAAACAGCACCATCGCCGATGGCATCGTTGACAGACAGTTGACTTGCTGGGCGACGGGCGCGAAGGAGTGAAAAGACTCTCGCGCCCGTCGCCTTTTTGTGTCCGTTGTGGCCGATAACTCGGCATTCGCACCGGGTAGGATGTCGTGTATATTCATAATATTAATATTTTTGGCACGATCGCCAGAAGAAATATTGACATTATGAATTATCCGTGCTATGCTGCGCACAATGGTGCCATGCACCGCAGCGTGACCGATCAATTAGCTCATCCGTTCACTATTTGGTAGTCGTCATCCATCATACCGATGTGTTGGTATCATCATACTGGCCATGGTGGTCAGGGGAAGCGAGACAAATACTTGGAAAGCAACGACACTCCAGCGGTACGGACCATTGACTTACGTCGCGAGTATAAAACGCGCGGCGGCTCTTCGATCCGTGGGCAGAAAGCCGGGAAGAACGTAGTCGCTCTGGATGGGGTCACGCTGGATATCGCGCGAGGGGAACTTTTTGGCTTGCTTGGCCGCAATGGCGCGGGCAAGACGACCCTGATCAAGATACTGACAACGCTCCTGGCGCCGACGAGCGGCCAGGCCTTCATTGATGGCATGGATGTGACACGCGAGGTCACTCCCGTGCGCCAACGTATTGCGATGGTCAGTGGTGGTGAGCAGTCGGGCTATGGCATCCTGACGGTCCGCGAGCAACTCTGGATGTTCGCGCAGTTTTATGGCGTCTCTTCGCGTGTCGCTCATCAGCGGATTGATGTGCTGCTGGCCGCCGTTGGGATGAGCGACCAGGCTAACCAGAAAGTCTACGCGCTCTCCACGGGCATGCGACAACGTATGAACCTCTGCCGGGCACTGGTCTCTGATCCGGAGATCCTTTTTCTCGACGAACCGACAGTTGGCCTGGATGTCGAAGCCTCGCGACTTGTCCGCGACTATGTTCGCCGCTGGATGAGCGAGAATCCGCGCCGGACTGTGTTGTTGACGACCCACTATATGTTCGAGGCCGATGAATTGTGCGACCGTGTCGCCGTCATTAATCATGGACAGCTTGTCGCCCAGGGAACGACCAATGATCTGAAACGCAGTTTGCAGGAGCATGTCCGTTTCCAACTCGAACTGGCGGAGTGGGCGCCTGCCTTCGTCGAACAGTTGCGGCTTGAAGATGGCGTCATGGACGCCGAGACACGGCAACGCGAGGGCCGCACGGAACTGCGACTGGCGCTTTTGCGCGAGGAGATGATTGTTCCGACCATCGCGACTTTGAACAACGCCGGTGGCCGGGTCCTGACGCTGAAGCGCATCGAGCCAACCCTGGAGGAAGCCTTTATCCGCCTGGTCGGCGATGAGGCTGAGGCAGGTAGCGAGGAGGTTTCTCATGGCGAGTAGCACTTCCCCGCGTCCTGCCCATCCGCTTCGGCTGGGGCTCATGACGTTGATTGGCCGGGCCTATCCACGCCTGATCGCGGGGAATCGTGAGCCCGATTGGCTCTTCTACGAAGCGACATTGCCATTGCTGCGTGTCATAGCTTTCGTGTTGGTCTATCGCGCGCTTGGCGCGCCCCCCGAGTATACGGGCTTCGTCATTCTGGGGGGCGCGATGATGGCGTTCTGGGCCAATGTCCTCTGGTCGATGGCGGGTCAACTGCATTGGGAGCGTCAATCGGGTAATCTGGAACTCTATCTGATGGCGCCCCCTTCGCTGCTCTGGATCCTCGCGGGCATGGCCTTCGGGGGAATGTTGACGACGCTGACCCGCGCCATCTTCATCACGCTGCTGGGTACGGTGATCTTCGGCGTTACCTATCAGATCACTTCTGTCCCACTGCTGGCCGCTGTCTTTCTGCTCACTCTGATCGCCCTGTATGGTCTGGGTTCTATGCTGGCCAGCCTCTACCTGTTCTACAATCGCGAGGTCTGGGCCGTCCAGGAGATGATCCAGGAACCGGTGGCGCTGGTGACTGGGATGTATTTTCCCGTGCGTACACTCGGTGGATTGGCTGGTAGTCTGGCTTCACTCATCCCCATGACGCTGGGGTTAGACGCCATGCGTCAACTGACTCTTGGCGGCCAGTGGATCCCATTGCTGAGCGTTCCAGTCGAAATTGCGTTATTGGCCATCCTGGCGGTAGGCTTTGTTGCTGGCGCGGCCTGGTCGTTGCGGGTGATTGAGCGGCTCGCCAAGATTGAGGGGCGACTCTCGCTCAAGTGGCAATGAGAAAGGGATCCCATGCAAGCGATTGAAGTGACCAGGACAAAGATACCGTCGCCCTGGCAGACGTTGCGCGCGTCGATCTGGCTGGAATGGCAGTCGCGTGGCAACTGGACGAATCCAGTGGTGTATACACTCTTTTTGACGCTACGGCCACTCACCGCCGCGCTGGTGTTGGTCTTTATGTATCGTGCCATCAGCGGCCCGAATGCCCATGGGGCCGCGCTGGGTTTCCTGGTGGCGGGCAGCGCGGCGTGGTCTTTCGTGGAGCAAGTGATGGCTGGTCTGCCTCAATCCGTCATGGCGGACCGTGAAGAATACGCGATGCTCAAATATGTCTACATCACACCGCAGCGGTTCATCCTTTTCCTCGTCGGCCGCAGTGTGCCGCGGATGGGGACCGCGGCGTTTTCCTTCATAGTTACGCTCGCCTTCGGCATCTTGTTACTCGGAGTTCCGATCAACCCACTGCAAGTCAACTATCCGATGCTCCTTGGAAGCCTGGTATTTGGACTCATCGCGATTGTCGCCCTGGGGTTAGCCTTCGCGGGCCTCACCCTGGTTTTGAAGCGCGGCGCCTGGCAGATGCCCGATGCGGTTGTCGGCGCGCTCTATCTTGTCGCCGGCGCGATCTTCCCGATTACAAAGCTCCCGGGCTGGCTCGAGTCTTTCGCGCTCTTCGTACCACTGACGCATTGGCTGGAACTCACCCGCCGCGCTTTGCTCGGCAACGCCCAGACTTTCAGTTATCCGATCGCGGATACCAGGCAAGTCTTCCTGTGGCTGGTGATTACGACCATCGGCACCCTGATCATTGGAGTTCTGACGTTCCGCATCTGCGAGCATTTCGCGCGCGAGCGCGGCCAGCTGGATCGTACGACGGGAAGTTAGGTGCGCCTCGATTGCGCCATCCCGCAACCTTCCCTCAGGCCAACAATCGCACACCGCGCTCGCCAACCGCGCCACCGGTTGCCGCCACCCGGATCGCCGCCGCCAGATCCATGCGCGATTCCAGCGCGATCCAGCCGCAGATCAAGGGTGAGGTGACGGAGGGCGGTGGGCTGATCACCAGGATCGACGCGCTCGGCCAGGTTCGCCGCACCTGGCGAATGCGCGCTTGCCAGTCGGTGGTGGGATCCCCAACGAGTAGCGCCACTCCAGCAATCGGCTCTGGCAGCCAGACAGGGCGTTCCCCAACACCCAGGATCGTGATATCGGTTGCTCGGAGCCGTTCTACGCAGACATCGAGCGCATGAGAGGGCGATCCCAGGATTGTGACGCATGGGTATCGCTGGTGGTCTTGTGGCATCTTTGTCCCCGATCTGCACAGGTACTATCAAAAGCACTATATCGACCTGATCAGAGAGAACGTGCAGGAGCAATGTGCCTGAAGATTGCCATGATTCATGGGCTCGCACCGCCGGTGGATCGTGCTATGATGCGGTTAAACTGGTTGGGAGTGAACTACATGACCGAGGATGCGGCGAATTTTTCGATTCAAGGGCAGGTGGCCGTCGTCACGGGCGGCAGCGGTGTTTTGGGCGCGGCTCTGGCGCGTGGCCTGGGCGCGGCGGGCGCGCGGGTTGCGGTGGTCGGGCGCCGCGTGGAAGCCACCGCGGCGGTGGTGCAGGCAATACGCGCCTCGGGGGGCACGGCGCTGGCCGTTGCGGCGGATGTGCGCGACCGCGCCACGGTTGTGGCGGCGGCGGACCGCATCACACAGGAACTTGGCCCGGTGGATATGCTGATTAATGGCGCTGGTGGCAATGATCCGCGCACCACCACGACAACGGATCAATCATTTTTTGATCTGGATCCATCTGCCATCCAGGATGTGATAATGCTGAATGTGACGGGTAGCATCATCTGCGCCCAGGTCTTTGGCAAGGGAATGGCAGCACGAGGCGCTGGCAGCATCATCAATATTGCCTCAATGAACGCATTCAGACCATTAACCCGCATTCCAGCTTACAGTGCTGCGAAAGCCGCCGTCGTCAATTTTACGCAGTGGCTGGCCGTGCACATGGCCCAGACCTATAGCCCGGATATCCGTGTCAACGCTATCGCTCCGGGATTCTTCCTCACCGACCAGAACCGTTTTCTCTTGACAGATGGTGGGGAGGGGATGACAGCGCGCGGCGCCGCGATTCTGGCCCATACGCCGCAAGGGCGCTTCGGAGATCCCGTGGATCTTGTCGGCGCCGTGCACTGGCTCGTCAGTCCGGCAGCGCGCTTTGTGACGGGCGTCGTCATCCCCATTGATGGCGGCTTCGCAGCCTTTAGTGGCGTCTAGCAGCGTGTATGCTGTGGACAGCCGTTGCCATTTAACTACGCCATGTCCCCTCAAGGGATGTGCGGCAAACATGCACGGGATCATCGAAAAACATTGGGAATGAGGTATTCGCATGCTCATTGGACAGGGAGAAGTAACCCAGACATTGGCGCCAGGTGCGGTGCGCGGGGTATTGGCGGAAGCATTCGACAGGCCGATTTTTGTCGGGCGCCGGGTCCTGGTGATTCTTCCCGATAGTACCCGCACCGCGCCGATCCCCCTGATCTTCGCGGCGTTGGGCGATCTGCTGGGCGAACGCGTTGCCGCATTAGACTATCTGATTGCGTTAGGAACCCACCAACCCATGTCGCCTGAGGCCATCGACCACCTGGTCGGGATGCCAGCGGAAACACGGGCCACGCGCTATCCGCGATCCCAGATCTTCAACCATGCATGGGATAATCCGGCCGCGCTGACGACACTGGGAATCATTGACCGCCATGAGGCTGGCCAGTTGACGGGCGGATTGCTGAGCGATGATGTGCCGGTGACGCTGAATAAGCTGGTGCTGGACTATGACCACATCATTCTCTGTGGTCCGGTCTTTCCCCATGAGGTCGCGGGATTTTCGGGCGGCGCGAAATATCTTTTCCCCGGCATCGCTGGTCCGGATATTATCAATTTCACGCATTGGCTGGGTGGACTGGTGACAAGCATGCATACCATCGGGGTCAAAGATACTCCCGTGCGCCGGGTGATCCATCGCGCCGCGGAATTTTTGCCCCACGCGCGCGGGGAAGGTGGTCGCGGCCTGGATTGCATCACGATGGCACTGGAAGGCGAGGCGTTGCATGGCATCTTTGTAGGCAATTACGTGGAAGCCTTTCAGGCTGCCGCTGATCTCTCGGAACAATTGAACATCATCATTGTTCCGCAGGCCTTCCGCAGCGTACTCTCGATGCCCGCCGAGCGCTATGATGATCTCTGGACCGCCGCCAAGGCAATGTACAAAACCGAGCCCGCCATCGCGGATGGCGGCGAGGTCATCATCTACGCTCCCCAGATCAGCGAAGTCTCCTACACCCATGGAGCGCTGATTGACCGCGTCGGCTACCATGTCCGCGACTATTTCACGAAACAGATGGATCGCTTCCGCGATGTGCCGGGAAGTATCCTGGCGCATAGCACCCATGTAAAAGGTCTGGGAACCTATGATGCAGCGACGGCGATCGAGACGCCACGCATCCAGGTGACATTAGCTACCAGTATCCCCGAGGCGCGCTGTCGCCAGATCAATCTCGGCTATTTGGATTACCATACCATCAGTCCCGAAGAGTGGGCTGACCGTGAGGACGAAGGGCTACTGCTGGTGCGCCATGCCGGTGAGGTGCTCTATCGTGCGCGCGATCAACAACGATGACGTGGCGATGTCGCGAGCATCCCGCACCGGCCAGGTCCATGTGGATCGGTTGGTGCGGAATATCAGCTTGGTCGCGGCGCCAGCGCAGGCGAGGTTGACCACAGGGACGATCTTCCCGCATCAGCAATGAGACTTTCGTCCCCAGTGAGCGAGCGTTGAGCAACAAAAGCCGCAGAGAATGCGTGGCTCGTGGTATAATTCGGATTGACATGAGTCCGCATTTCCTGGATTGGAGACACAAGATGGCGACGCAATCTGGTGGGACGGGGAAGCACCGTGAGTTCATCATGCCCCAGTCACCGGCCGAGTATATTGCTGGTCAGCAAGAGGCGAATATCGTACTGACCAGCCTCAGTGATATGTTGACCTGGGCGCAGAACTGGACCCGCAGCCGATCGATCTGGCCGTTAGGCTATGGCCTGGCATGCTGCGCGATCGAGATGATGGCTGCGGCGCAGAGCCATTATGACCTCTCGCGCTGGGGTTCCGAGGTGTTTCGCTCCAGTCCTCGTCAGGCCGATCTGATGATCGTCGCTGGCACGGTGAGCATCAAGATGGGGCCGCGCCTCAAACGCCTCTATGAGCAGATGCCCGACCCGAAATGGGTGCTCTCGATGGGCCAGTGTGCCAATTCTGGTGGAGAATTCTACGATAGCTATTATACGGTCATGGGGGTCGATACGCTGGTTCCAGTAGATGTCTATGTCCCTGGCTGCCCGCCGCGCCCCGAAGCTTTAATCGAAGGTATTTTGAAGTTGCGCGAGAAGATCGAGAAATCCGGGCTGAAGATCCAGGGGGAGCGCTAGATGCGAGGAATCTTTCAAGGCCTGGGGCTGACGCTGAGTCATCTGGCGCGCCCCAAGGTTACCCGTATGTATCCCTACGAGAAGCCACGGTTGCCCGCGCGGAGCCGCGGCCTGATTGAATTGATCCAGGAAGATCGCCAACAAACACCATATAACCTCCGTTGTGAAGCCTGCTTACTCTGCGAAAAAGTTTGCCCACCCCGCGCGATTTCGATTGAATATCGGCCGACTCACCGTTTCCGACGGCGTCCATATTTCTCGGAGCGTGGCCGAGCGGCATTCTACACGCCGCGTATCTCAGAATATGCGACTGCCTACGCCCATCGTCCCATTGCGGCGGTGGTCGCGACCCCGACCACTGTCGCGCTCGAAGAGCCGGTAGACCTGACAGCGGTCGATACCCTTTTGGCGCAAACCCCGCTGGATCCCCAGGCGCTCTCGGAGATGCTGGGGCGGGTTATGGATATCTATGGCGGAATGCCCCTGGCGGTTGCGCGCCGCATCGTCGCCATGCGCGGCGTGGATCTGAGCGATCTTTACGGCATCGTAACTGCAATGCCAAATTTCCGACCCTGGAAAGCTCGTACCCCTGGTAAATTGCGCGATGATAACCCGGAGCGCGGTCCCTCCGCGGCGACCCGTGGCAAATTCGCCAACATTAACCATGAGCGCGGGCCGACCGTCACCGACCTGCATCAAACCGTGCAGACAACGATGCACTGAACCGCGACGTATTCGCGAGAGACTTTCAAGGTGAGACTACCCCGCTGTTGCGGGTTGAGGAGCGGCACACGCATGCCTGACGCTACGAACGGATCGCGCGGCCTGGTGCCAGCGGTCACCTCGCTGGCCGAATATCAGCGTCAACAGGGATTTGTGGCCCTGCAACGGACGCGCGAGCGCGGCAATGGATCGGATATCTTGCGGACAATTCGCCAGGCTGGTCTTCGGGGCCACGGCGGAGCGGGGATGCCGACGGCGGATAAACTCCAGGCAGTGGTGGATGCTGTCGCTACGCGAGGCGGTCCCCCCTTCCTGGTGGTGAATGCCTACGATGCTGATCCCCAATCGTTGATCGCCGAGACTATCCTGAGTCGCCAGCCCTTTCTGGCTCTGGAAGGTTTGGCCCTGGCGGCCCTGGCGGTTGGCGCGCGTGAAGCGTATCTCTACGTGCGATCCACCAACCAGGCTGGTTATACCGCCGTGCACAGCGCATTGCAGCAGATGCACGATGGCAACCTGCTCAACGGGCTAGCTGTCTCAATCGTCGGGGTAGATGTTGGTTTCATGGGCGGCGAAGAATCGACAATGCTGGAGGTCATCAAAGGCCGCCGCGCGATGGCCGTCCAACGGCCGCCTTTCCCCGCGCAAGCGGGCCTGGGTGAAATCCCGACAGCAGTATTGAACCTCGAAACCGCGACGCAACTCGTGGCGATCATGCTGGATGTGCAGAGCTATAAACGCAATGGCAATGCCTCACCTGGCACCAAACTCGTCACGGTTTATGGTGATTCTGAGCAGGGAACTCTGGTCGAAGTGCCGTTTGGAACAACGATCGCGGCAATCTGTCAGCAAGCTGGCGTCAGTACGCAGGGCGCACGCGCCATTGTTGTTGGCGGTCCCGAGGGCGGCGTCTTGCCACCAGATCGCTGGAATACGCCGTTTGATTTCGAGACGTTGAAAGCTGTCGGCACGATTGTCGGTTCTGGTACGATCACTGTGCTGCCCGCCAAAACCTGTTTCGTAGCCTGGGCTAAATCGCGTATGGCCTATCTCGCCCGCGAGTCCTGCGGCAAATGCGTTCCCTGTCGCGCTGGCACAAAGCGTATGGAAGGCGTCCTGGAAGGCGTGATGAGCGACATCGGCGTCGCCAAGGATCTTGAGGTATTGACGGAATTTTCGACGTATATCCCCAATGGATCGCTCTGCGGCTTTGGCTGGAACGCGACTCATGCGATCGAGACGGCCATGCGCTATTTCGGGGATGATTTCCAGCGCCACCTGGCGGGCGAGTGCCCGACGGGCACCTGCTTGCCCGTTCGCTCGCACCGTTTCGCGACCAAGAAAGTGCTCTGAGTATACGCGAGTGAGGGTTGGAAGTCGGGCCGTTTGCGGCTTGGCCTCCAGCATAATACAAGGCAAACCCGTCGAGCGTGCCGCCCCCGGCGAACCACGCATCGGCACCAGATGACAGCCCGCTCTCTATCGAGTGGGTGAGGATTGAAGCAAAGATATGGCGACAGTTGTACGCGAACAGGCGGGAACAAGCCCGGGAGGCGAGGGATCTCGCCGCGACGACCACGGGCAGCCGTCGTTCACTTTCACGGTTGATGGCCAAACCGTCCAGGCCTTCGAAGGACAGACGATCCTCAGCGCGGCCATCGCGCATGGCATCCTGGACATCCCGAATCTCTGCAATGATGAGAAGCTCAACCCTACCTCAGCGTGCCGGATGTGTCTCGTCCATGTCGATGGGCAGGAACGGCCATTGCCTTCTTGCAACACACCCGCATCTCCCAATATGCACGTGCAGACGAAGTCAGATGAGCTGACGCATATCCGCCGCACAAATCTGGAGATGATCCTCTCCGACCACAATGCGTACTGCCAACCTCCGTGCCAGATGGGCTGCCCGACACATATCGACATCCCCGGCTACCTGGAGCTCATCGCCAAGGGGCAGGATCGCGAAGCCGCGCGCCTCGTCAAAGAGGTGTTGCCTTTCCCCTATATCCTCGGTCTTGTCTGCCCGGCTCCCTGCCAGGAAGTCTGCCGTCGCGCGCTGGTGGACGAAGAGATTGCCATCTGTCGCATGCATGGCTTTGCCGCTGAACAATCCATCGATGATCCGCCGACACCATGGCCACAAGAAGCTTCGACGGGCAAGAAGGTCGCGGTGATTGGTGCTGGCCCAGCTGGGCTGACCGCCGCGTACTACCTGGCGCTCAAAGGTCATGCCGTCAAGGTGTTCGATATGATGCCCCAGGCTGGCGGAATGACGCGCTATGGCATCCCTGAATATCGCTTGCAGAAAGATATGGTGGACCGCGAACTGGAAGGCGTCTGGAAGCTGGGCGTCGAATTTCAGGGCAACGTCAAGCTGGGCAAGGATTTTACGGTCGATGATCTCTTCGCCGCTGGATATGACGCGGTCTTTCTGGGTATTGGCGCGTGGACCTCGAATCCGATCACCTTCGTTGATAACTCGGAGGCTGACGAATCGACTCAGGGTGTCATCAACGCAATCTCGTACTTGATGGATAAGACGCAGGGATTCAGCGTCCCGGTCGATCCTGGCACTGAGGTGGTTGTGCTGGGCGGCGGCTTCACTGCGTTTGACTGCACGCGAACTTCCCTGCGTCTGGGCGCCAAGGTCCACACGGTCTATCGCCGTGGCCGCAAAGAGATGGGTGCGACGCCGGAAGAGGTCGAGGACGGCCAGGCCGAAGGCACCGATCTCCAGCTCTTTGGTGCGCCGGTGAAGTTGCTGCAAGATGAAAAAGGCAACCTCAATGGCATCGAGGTCATCCGTATGAAGTTAGGCGAACCAGATGCCTCTGGTCGCCGTCGTCCTCTGCCGGAACCTGGTACGGAATTCACGCTGCATTGCGATACGGTCATTCCGGCCTTCGGGCAGGCGCCGGATGTCTCGTACTTCCCGACTCACGTCAAAGGGGTCAAAACCTCGAAATGGAAGACGGTCGTGACGGATCCATGGAACTTCATGACGGATCGCGCGGGGGTCTTCTCAGGTGGCGACTGTCAGATGGGCGCCAAGACCGTCATCGAATGTGTGGCGCAGGGCAAGCTCGCCGCGCGCGCGATGGATGCGTATTTGCGCGATCCTAGCCCGGAGCACATGCAACAGGTCTCGAAATTGATCGAGGCGGAGGAACGAAAACCCGACTTGATCTCGATCGTGCCCTACAAGCCGGTCGAGCCGAAGGTCAAGATGCCGATGCTGCCTTACGAGCAGCGTGTCCGCAACTTTAAATTGATCGAGATGGGCTATACGCCAGAACAGGCCAAACGCGAATCCGCGCGTTGCTTGCAATGTGCCTGCCCCGCCGCCGGTCAGTGCGATCTGCAGATGTACAGCATCGAGTACGGGTTGACGGATAACCGCTTCCATGATGGCGAGCCAAACGATTTCCACGATTATGAAGTCGACATCTCGCACTCGTTCATTCTGCGTGACCCGAACAAGTGCATCAATTGCACGCAATGCGTCCGCGTCTGCCACGACGTCATCGGCCCGAACTGTTATGGGATGTTCGGTCAGGGCTTCGATACGATTGTCTCGACTCCATTCAATGTCTCGCTCCGCGAGACCGATTGCGTGTCTTGTGGCGCCTGCGTCCAGGTCTGCCCGACCGGATCGCTGATGATGGCGGAACGGGAGCTGGTGAAGTATGACTTCGCGCTGGATCGCTGCATCTTCTGTGGCGACTGTGTCGAGGTCTGCCCCCACGGCGCCCTGGGAGAGACACCGAACTTCGAGCTGTCATTCTACAACCGCATTGGTCAGGGCGTCAGCTTGCATATGGATGACCTCGCGCGCGCGCCAGAATACCTGGTGCCACAGCGAGTGCCGCGCAAGCCCAACGATGTCCCCGGTGGCCTGACTCCGATCATTCGGCCGCTGCCTGCGCGCCGCATCCGCGAGTGAGGCGCGCCTACATCTCATCCGGGGAGCCGTGGAGCAATCCATGGTTCCCCATTTTCGTAGGATCGCATGCCACAGGGGTGTGCCGAGGATATGTTATGGCTTTGACGCTCGCGAGCATCACTATCTAGCCAATCAAATCTCTGCGAGGTATCGACCTGCCCGCGTCGCCCGTCCTGTCGTGCGGCCTGCGCTTCGACCGCCGCTATATGCTCGTCAGCGAGGATGGCGGCAGCATTACCCCGCGCGAGGTGCCGGGCATGGCACTGATCGAGGTGACGTTGGAACCGGATGGACTGGTCTGCGACCATCCCGCATTGCCATTACTCTTTCTTCCTCATGACCCGACGGGTGGCAGGCAGACGACCGTCACCCTCTGGCGCGATACCATACAGGCCCAGCATATCAGTCAGGAAGCCGATCGCTGGTTTTCCGCCGCGCTGGATCGTCCCTGTCACCTCGTCTATATGCCCGCCAGCACACGGCGCATTGTCGATCCGCACTACGCGCCGCCCGACCAGATCGTTGGCTTTGCCGACGGTTTCCCATTTCTGATCGCCAACTCCGCCTCACTGGATGACCTGAATCAGCGCCTGGCCCAACCAGTGACGATGCGCCGCTTTCGGCCGAATCTGGTCATCGCGGGCGCAGCACCCTTTGCCGAAGACCACTGGCGCAGTATTGAAGTGGGTGAGGTCACCTTTGATCTCGTCAAACCATGCGCGCGTTGCGCCATCACGACGGTCGATCCCGAGAGTGGGACGGTCGGCAAAGAACCGCTACGGACGCTGGCGACCTATCGTACGGTCGATCACAAGGTGCTCTTCGCGGTCAACGCGCTGACGCGCGGCGAGGGGGCGGTCACGGTGGGAGATGCGGTGCGCGCGCAAGCGGAGTGAAGCGATTGCATGCATGCCGCATGAGTTGGGCGAACAATTGTGCATGGAGCAAGATCATCATCCTCATGGCGGCTTTATGCTTCGTTGCTAGTGGGGCGAATCTCTCCTGATCCGCGCGCCAGCAGTGTCGTGGGGAGGATTATACCATGGTGGTGATCTTGCGAGCCGTCTAGGCGCTCGATGAGCATGCGTGCCGCTTCGCGACCGATCCTGCCGGGGTCCTGGGCCACGATGGAAATGCCCGGATCTAACAGGTCTGCCATGCGGATCTCATCAAAACCGATCAACGCGATCGTGTTCTGCAAGCCCAGTTTGCGCAACGCTGAGACCGCTCCCATGGTTGCCGTATTGCGTGCGGTAAAGATCGCGGTTGGTGGGGTAGCGGATGCCATAAGCTCAGTGACGACAGCACTCGCCGCTTCCACTGTGCGAGCACTGTATATCAGCGTCTCGTCGATACTCAGGTCCGCGTCGCGCAGAGCTTGATAATAGCCATCACGACGGGCGCGGGCAGTATCGATGGTGAGGTCATCGCTGATGAAGGCAATGCGGCGATGACCGTGCGCGATGAGATGCGTGGTAGCTTTGTTCGCCCCCTCGACATTGTCGACCACCACATAATCGGTTGAGAGATCGTGCGGTATGCGATCGACAATGACCACGGCGAAGCCAGCGGCCATCTCAGATTGGAGATACGCCTGACTGGGTGACGCGGGCATCAAGAGCAGCCCATCCACTCGCCGCGCGATGAAATTGGCCACGAGTTTCCGCTCACGATCGGCTTCTTCATCCAGACTGGCGGAGAAGACGACGACATCGCGATCGCGCACTGTATCATCGATGGCGCGCAGGAGCGCGGCCGAGAAGTCATTGCTCAGATCCTGCACCAACAGCGCGACGGATTTCGTCCGCTGGCCACGACGCAGATTACTTGCTGCCAGATTGTGTCGGTACCGTAACTTTTCGGCTGCACTCTGTACCCGATCCACGAGGATCTCTGAAACGCCCTCTTCATTGTTGACAACTCGCGACACGGTCTTCAAGCTCACCCCTGCCAGCGCGGCAACATCGCGCATCGTCGCCCTGTTTGTCATGTGGTGTATCCCCTCAGAAAAATGTTTGGACAACGATGTCAAAATCTACGATGAAACTCGGATGTGGAACCCACCACCAGCATGCGCCACTGCCCCACACACCATCTTCTCATAGGGGTATCATAACACAAATATCCCTCGGATATGTACTCGAATTTTAGGGAAAACAGGAGAGCATCGGCGTCTTATCGTCGGTCTGGCGCACCCTGAAAGACTGGTAGGGGTTGCTAGAATAAATAGGTTATATACTAAATAATTTATTTCCATTGTATTATATATTGTTTAATTTGATCATACCAGGAAGACACAGAGCACGCTCTGGCAAGCGGTGAGTTGCATGAAAAAATACTGGCAGAGCACGGAGAGAAATTCGTTCGAGTTTTGCAGCACCCCTTGACAATAGTCGGGACTTCAGGTAAGATTGTCTCACTGACAACGTTGTCAAACTGATGATACGACCACTGTATCATCCCACTATTTTGGAGGTTCAATGTGGCTTCTCTCGGCAATGTAGGCTCGTTGGTAACGCGCCGACGCACGGCCATCATGGCGTTCAGCCTGGCTATCATGATGCTGGCAACCGCCTGCGGAAGCAGCAGTAGCGGTACGGGAACTACCAAGAAATTGACGATCGCCTTTGTGATGGGCGCTGAGGCGGACCCATTCTTCAAAGCGATGAAAGTCGGAGCGGATGCTGAGGCGGCCGCCAAAGGCGTCAACCTCATCTGGCAGGGCGATCCATCAGTCTACTCGCCCGCGACGCAGATCCCCATTGTCGATAATGTGCTTGCCCTCCATCCCAGTGGGTTAGTGCTGATCCCGACCGACCCCAATGCCTTGCAACCCGAAGTGACCAAAGCAACCGGCATGGGCATCCCCGTCATCAATGTTGACACCCATGTGACAGACCTGAGCAATGTGCTCTCTTTCATCACTGGTGACAATACCGATGGTGGGACCAAAGCGGCCGATGCCATGGCAGCCGCCATTAACTATCAGGCTGGAACGACCTATCAGGTTGTGGTTGGTCTGACTTCACCTACCACCACCACGAACGTGGCGCGCCTGGCTGGCTTCAAACAAGAAATCGCGGCGAAGTATCCTGGCATGCAGATTGTCGATGTCGGCTATTCGCAGTCCCAGGCGGCAGTCGCGAACACCAACGTCAGCAACTGGTTGACGAAATATCCGAATCTGGCTGGCATCTTCGCCATTGACGGCACCAACGCGACGGGCGCGGCGGCGGCATTGCAGGCGAAGGGTCTGGTTGGGAAAATTGCTCTGGTCGGCTATGACGCTTATCCTGCCAACGTAGCTCTCTTGAAGCAAGGTGTCTTCACCGCGCTGATTGCGCAGAATCCCGCGCAGGAAGCCAAGTTGGCGATCGATGACTTCGTCCAATACCTGACCAATAACAACAGCAAAACAGGTATTACGCCTGCTGTCACCATCCCCAATGTGGTCCTCGACAAAAATACGTCCGCAGCCGACTTGCAGACTTACACCTATCCGGGATAAAGTAAGTTCTACATGCGCGTGTTGAAGGCTAGACACTGAAGTTCATTCGGGATTTCTAGCCTTCTCGCTGTTTCTGGCAGGTCGTTGGTTCGCGGATACGCCGCCTTGGTGCAAGGAGTTTCAGCGGACCAACCTCTCCGTACCACTGCATCGCAGCTTAATGGGATGGGAGACTTGGTGACCATGACACGGACTCCGGCCTATGCCAAGCGTTTGCTTGGACTCTTCGCCAACCAGCAGGCGATCCTACTCTTGGTCCTTTTGGTCCTGGTGGGCTATTTCACGTTCCGCAACCCAATCTTTTTCTCGACGGATGTCTTCGCGAACATCCTGCTCGACTGGGGACCTCTCGTCTTGATTGCCGTGGGCGAGACCTTCGTCGTCATCTCAGGGGGCATTGATCTCTCGGTCGGCTCCAATGCAGGTTTCGCTGGGATCATCGCCGCATTCGTCATGCAGAATCTGACAAGCAGAGGGCAGGGCGAGTTCGTTACCCTCGCCGTTGGGTTGCTGGTGGCGATGATTACCGGCGCGGGCGTCGGGTTGATCAATGCACTGCTGATTACCCGGGTGGGCCTGGTCCCATTTGTCGCGACGCTAGTGACCCTCGGCGCTGCTGGTGGTATGTCGATCGTCCTCACCGGTGGCGCGCCGATTGGCGGTGGCCCGAACAACGCCATTCTGTTGAGTGTGCCCACTATCGGACCCTTCTCGTTCCCAGGGTTGGTGGTTGTTGCGCTGGTGATCTACCTCGGGCTGGTTTTGCATCTGGCGCGCTTTGGCCGCTATACCTATGCCATTGGCTCGAATCCCTTCGCGGCCCTGGCGGCTGGCATCAACGTGAATTGGCATCTCACCAAGATCTATGTGCTCTCTGGATTGTTAGCAGGTCTCACGGGCATGTTTTTCTACCTCCGGCTGGGGTCAGGTGCGCCGACTTCAGGCGCGGGCAGTGAATTGGATGCCATCGCGGCGGTGGTTATTGGTGGTACCATGCTCTCGGGTGGGGTCGGGAGGATTACCGGCACCGTCCTGGGTGCGTTGATCCTGACGACGATCACGAGCGGATTGATCATCATTGGGGTCGCCCCCAATTGGAAACAGGTCGTCGTCGCGATTCTGATTGCTCTGGCCGTCTTTGCGCAATCACTGCGTCTCACGAATAGGAGATCGGCATGACCACCAACACCTCTTCCCCTTCATTGTATGAAGTCCGGAATGTCTCGAAGAACTATGGTTCGGTTGTGGCGTTGGAAGACGTGAGCGTCGCGCTACACGCAGGCGAAGTGTTGGGGCTGGTTGGCGATAATGGGGCGGGCAAATCAACACTCGTGAAGATTCTCTCAGGGGCGCACCAACCCGATGCTGGTAGCATCTGGCTGGAAGGTGTCGAACGGCACTGGAATTCGCCCCATGACGCGATTGAGGCGGGCATCGAGACGCTATATCAAGACTCTGGTCTCGCGCCACATCTCTCCGTCAGCGCGAATGTCTTTCTGGGACGCGAGAAGACGATGCCCGGCATTCTGGGATGGCTCGGCTTTCTGGCGCAGAAATCGATGGATGAGACCGCCCATGCCGACCTCGATCGCGTGGGCATAGCCGTCCCATCCTCGAACCGTTCGGTGGCGGAATTGTCCGGCGGGCAGCGCCAGGCTGTCGCCATCGGGCGCGCGGTTGCCTGGGCGCGTAAAGTGATCATCCTTGATGAGCCAACGAACCACCTGGGCGCGCGCCAATCGGGCGAAGTTCTGCAAGTGATCAAAGCTGCCAAGGCAAAAGGGTTGGGCGTCATCTTCATCTCGCATACCCTCCCGCATGTCTTGCAGGTCACCGATCGTATCGTCGTGCTCCGCCTGGGTCGTGTCGTGAGCGATGCGCCGACCTCCACATTCACCGCGGATACGCTGCTGGGAACCATCACGGGGCTGATTGGCTCGCAAGGCTAAGCCCGATACCACATTTGCATATCACACGCCTGGCATTTGCGCTAGGCGTGTGTCTTGGGCATTGTCGCTCTACGTATACCAGGAGGCAGTCTTATAGCCAACCAAATGCTCCCGCCGACAAGTTCAAACCAGGCACGCAATGAGAGAGGGATAATTCCAGGTAAGCTGTCTAGCCAATCAATATCGTCCTTTGATTGCTCAATCTGGTTGGCCATTTCGAGAAATGCTGGCGGCTTGCTTGATATTGGCCGATGATATCGTCTGGTAGCCAATTGGTTCTTCTTGCAAGCTAATTATCGCTGGTGCGAGAACTAACAGACGCAAATTCCAGAGTATATGTAAGATTATAGAAGCGATCAAACTTCCCGTCAAGAAATAGGCAGCTGCCATAATACCACCGAGGTTAGTCACAAATATCGCATTTTTCCATCCTTGATAAAGATGAGCCAAGCCAAACAAGAGAGAAGAAAAAATAAGGCTAAGCCAAAATGCGAAGTGAAATAGTCCATGGATATACCAGGTCAGAAAGCCACGAAAGATGATTTCTTCGCTAATACCAACACTCAGACTGACGAGTAGCCATACACTTCTTTCGGTATTGGTATGTGGTAAAATAGTAACAATCCGCTCTTGTAATGGACTCTTGCGGTTCTTTTTTTTCCACCGCTGAAGACGAAACAGGCTGATAATGGTATTGAGTACAATGAGAATGCAGAAATAGCCGACAAGTAACTGATTCAGAAGGGCATTCTTAGGGCCAATAATGCCAAATGATGCGAGTGAAAGTGAGCCTGTGTATGCAATAAGCCCAATAACCAGCAGTATCAACCCATTCACAAGCAGCAACCGTACGAAATATAGGCTTCGATCCGAGGGATTTTCTGCGATACGATGACGCCACTTTTCATACACTATCATCCCCCTTGGAATTCTTATGATGAGATAGAGGGCGCAGAGATCAGCGAGAACATTGGAAAGTAGGGACATATTCAAAGTTTCAACTCCTTGAATGGGGTGAAAGACTGTTTTTGAAGCGAGGATTTCCCGTTGATCCAGCCAGCGACATTGTCAACTCTTGCCAATAATACCATACCAATGCCATGAAACCATATCATAGTTCTCACTTGAGCTATATTACTCTCATCATTTCAGAAAGCAGAATCTCGATAGTTTTGATGAAGTTGACACTATCACGAGGCAGAAAACCCTCTGGATTCACTGGCTGTACTACTAGGCATCTGTGGTTGCGATCAAAAAGTGTTAGCTGGTAGAATACGACCAGCTGACAACGAAGGAGCAACTGAAGCATGCAACCGGCCGAAAAAGTAGCCCGCCACCGCATGAGTGTCTTGGAATTAGCCCAGAGTTTAGGGAATGTGACCGAGGCGTGTCGCCAGCGGCAGATGACCCGCACACAGTTCTACGACTACAAGCGTCGCTTTGAACTCCAGGGGCTAGAAGGACTGAAAGACTTACCCCCCATCCATAAAACCCATCCGCAGACGACCGCGCCCGCCGTGGTGGACCAGATCCTCGCGTTGAGTTTGGAACATCCTGCGTGGGGCTGTGTCCGGCTTTCCGCCTGGCTCAAGCGGCTGGGGGTGAGGGTGAGTAGCCCAACGATTCAGACCATCCTGATCAAGCACGGAATGGGGACGAAGTTTGAACGCCTCCTCAAACTGGAAACCCAGGTGGCCCATGATCCTGTGGCCCTGTCGCCTGAACAACTGACCGCCTTGGAGGACCAGAATCCAGCCCTCAAGGAGCGCCATGTCGAGAGTTCGCGGCCGGGGGAACTACTCTGTCAGGATACGTTCCTTGTAGGCGCTTTCAAGGGGATTGGTAAAGTCTATCTCCACAGTGTCATTGATACCTATGGCAGTTATGCGTTTGGATTCCTGCATCCCGGCAAAGTGCCTGAAGCTGCCGCTGCTGTGCTGCATAATGACGTGCTGCCGTTCTATCGCGAGCGGGGCATCACCGTTGGGGCCATCTTGACGGACAATGGGCGCGAGTTCTGTGGGACCAACACCCATCCCTTTGAACTGTACCTGGCGCTCAACGACATCGACCATCGGCGCACTCGAGTGGCCCATCCCTACACGAATGGCTTTGTCGAGCGGTTTCATCGCACCGTCAAAGACGAGTTCTTTGCGGTTGCCTTGCGGGAAACATTCTACGAGGCGGTAGAACCGTTACAACTGGACCTCGATCAGTGGTTGATCCACTACAACACGGAACGCCCACATCTGGGGTACCGCAACCAGGGCAAAACACCCCTCGAATTTGTTAGCTGGGCTCTCGCAACCGCAACCATAGAAGCCTAGTAGTACA
>DAIDHM010000231.1 GCA_027459705.1 Ktedonobacteria bacterium
TTGTAGCGCTCCATCGCAGCAGGATTATCGGAGTGGAGAATTGGGTTCAGCATTGATACGAGTTCCCCTGCCCTATCGCCGTCACCCAGGATCGCATAGGCGAGTACGGCCCATATGGCGCCATGTGTGTACTGTCCGCCATTTTCACGAATGCCAGGAGGATATCCTTTGATATAACCGGGATCCCGTGCAGGAACGTCAAAGGGAGGCGTGAATAGCAGCGATAGCTTCGCATCTCTGTTGACGAGATATTTGTCGAGCGCGGCCATAGCACGCACGCTGCGCGCCGGATCTGCGGCACCAGAAATTACCGCCCAGGATTGCGCAATCGAATCTATTCGACATTCCGAGTTTTCAACCGACCCAAGCGATGTGCCATCGTCAAAAAACGCGCGGCGGTACCAGTCGCCATCCCAAGCATCACGATCGAGTGCTTGCCTCAGTGATTCTGCATGTTGACGCCAAATTGATACTCGATAAGACTGGTCAGGGTTTTGAGCCAGGTCCGCGAAGGTGCTGAGAGTCGCATGAAGGAACCATGCAAGCCAGACGCTTTCACCCTTGCCACCTTGACCAACTGCGTTCATGCCGTCGTTCCAGTCCCCTCCGCCAATTAGTGGCAAGCCGTGTGTCCCCACTGCCAGGCTCTTGTCGAGCGCCAATGCGCAATGCTCAAACAGGGTGGCACTTTGGGAGCTACTTTTGGGTACAAAAAAATCATCACTTTCATCGGGCTTTAGTATCCTTCCTTCGAGGAATGGAATCATCTGATCGAGTATGCCTCTGTCTCCAGTGACATCTACGTAGTGGGCAACAGCGTAGGGGAGCCAAATCTGGTCATCAGAAACCCGGGTACGCACCCCGCGGCCGGATTCCTGTAGCCACCAGTGCTGGACGTCGCCTTCGGCAAATTGACGCGAGGCTGCGCGCAGCAGATGGTCGCGGGCAATGTCAGGGCGCGAGATGCATAGCGCCATAACATCCTGGAGTTGATCGCGAAATCCGTAGGCCCCGCTTGCCTGATAAAAAGCGCTGCGCGCCCACACCCGACAACCAAGTATCTGATAGGGAAGCCATCTGTTGAGCAGAATGTCCAACGCCCGATCAGGTGTTTTGACCTGCACAACACCAAGGCAGCTATTCCACTGCCGCTTTGTGGCTGTAAGCACGTCGTCAAGATCGATCGTTCTGTACTTCATCAGCAGCGCCACCGCTTCTGCAGCCCCTGCCGTTTGTCCCAGGTAGAAATCAACCTCCGTTGAGGCGCCGGCATCCAACCTCACCGAGGTACTCAGCGCAGCGCAAGGATCAAGTCCTGCCCCAACCCGGTTCGACAGCAGTCTACCGCGGCTTAAGGCAAGAGGCCTGTCCATCCCGCCTTCACGACCCAGAAACTCCGTGCGGTCCCCTGTCCATGATGTTTGCAGACCGCCAAGATCGGCAAACGACACCCTCTCGCCAAATTGGTCATTCCAGGGATTACGCGCAAGGATTGCTCCGGACTCAGGATCAATTTCCGTCAGTACGAATGGGGCCGTTGCAGACCGGCTTGTGCCAAGAACCCACTCGACATAGGCGACGACAGAAAGATGCCTGGACCTTCGGGAGAGATTGGTAATCTTTAGACGTGAGATCTTGATCGAATCCGCGATCGGAACGAATTGCGTAAGTTGGAGCGAGATCTCGTGGGAGATGTGCTCGAACTGGCTATATCCCTGTCCATGACGAACCGCGTAGGGTGTATGTGTCTCGCGTATGGGCAGCGCAGTTGGCCCCCATAATTCACCGGTTTCCTCGTCGCGAATATATATGGCTTCTCCGGGTGGATCACATACGGGATCGTTTGACCAGGCCGTGATCTGATTTTGCTGGCTGTTCACCGACCAGGTGTAACCGCTCCCGTCAGTTGAAACCTGAAAGCCAAATGAGGGATTTGCGATAACGTTTATCCATGGTGCCGGAGTGTGGTCACTCCCACCGAGTGTGGTCAGATACTCCGCCCCTTCCTCGACAAACCCCCCAAGACCATTCCAAAATTCCATACCCGGCACAGGGCTTGTCGGCACGAATACAAGTGACGATACCGGTCTCCTGCCAGGCGGTGCCCGGCTCATGTGAAGGTCATCGCTGCGCCGCATCTGATCCGCCAATGAGCCACGCTTTCCGTCCAGAACCGCGCGGGC
>DAIDHM010000008.1 GCA_027459705.1 Ktedonobacteria bacterium
ATTGAGATGACAATTCCCGGCAAAGCGCCGTTGGAGCGGCGTAAATGCGTTCTGGACGGTCACCCAGCCCTTGCTCGCAGGGTTACGCACATGCTCGAAGAGCAACAGGGCTCCGCCGGGCTTCAATACGCGGGCCAATTCACGCATGCTCATCTCGGGATCCCGCACCGAGCAGAATACCAGGGTTGCCAATACACTATCAAATGCTGCGTCGGCGAAGGGCAATGCTTCGGCGGGGGCCGCGTGGACATGGATGGGCACGCGGGCTTTTTGTGCGGCTTGCTCAGCAACACGGCGCATATGCGCGTTGGGTTCCACCGCCTCTACGCTGGTAGTGATCTGAGGATCATAGAAACCAAAATTTTGGCCCCCGCCAGCTCCCACTTCCAGCACCGTGCCGCGCGCGGCCTGGGTCAGTTTGTACCGCGCGTCATCGAACATGGATCGGAAGGCGCGTGATCCTGAGGCACGGTTATAGACCGCCGCGAAAAAACGATTGTCGAACGATGATGTTGTTGCCATGGCACTGCTCCTTCTCGTCTCGCCCATCTGACTCCTCGCAGCATAGCACAGTGCGGGTCCCGCTGCTTCCTCCCATAATCAGTGAGCCCGTCCGATACCGCGCTAGCCCTTGTTGGCCAGCATGCGATCCAGCGCGATCTTCGCCTCCGCAGCGGTCTTTGCATCAACCGTCACCTGATTCACGATTCGCCCTGCTACCAATTCTTCCAGCACCCAGCAGAGATACGCTGGATGCACCCGATACATCGTCGAACACGGGCAGACGATAGGATCCAGGCAGAAGATGGTCTGGTCAGGATGTTCGGCGGCCAGTCGCTTCACCAGATTGATCTCTGTGCCCACTGCCCAGATCGTTCCTGGGGGGGCCGCGTCGATGGCGGCGACAATCGCCTCAGTCGACCCGACAACATCGGCCAGTTCTACGACAGTGTGGCGACACTCAGGATGGACGATGACCTTGACGCCGGGCGCATCGTCGCGCGCTCTCGCAACCTGCTCTGGTGAGAAGCGCTGGTGCGTCGAGCAGAAGCCTTTCCAGAGGATGACGCGCGCTTCAGTCAGCGCTGCCGCATCGGACTGGCCTCCGAGATCCTGTTGCGGATCCCAGATGACCATCTCGTCCTCCGGAATTCCTAACTGGATTGCGCTATTGCGGCCGAGATGTTCATCGGGAAAGAAAAGCACGCGCTGCCCACGGGCGAATGCCCAGCGCAGTACTGTCCTGGCATTAGACGAGGTGCAGACAATGCCGCCGTTACGTCCACAGAAGGCTTTGAGATTGGCGGCGGAATTCATGTACGTGACGGGAATGACGCCCGCGAGCGTGACGCCTTCTGAGGTGGTGACTGATTCCAACGCGCCGACTTCGCCCAGTTGCTCCCAGCACGACTCGACCGCGGCGATATCCGCCATGTCGGCCATCGAGCAACCCGCGGCCGGATTAGGCAAGATGACTTTCTGATGGGGCTGACTGAGGATATCGGCACTCTCCGCCATGAAATGCACCCCACAGAAAATGATGGCTTCCGCGGTGGGACGCTCGGCGGCATACTGGGCGAGTTTGAAAGAATCGCCCCGCGCGTCTGCCCACTTGATAATCTCATCACGTTGGTAGTGATGGCCCAGAATGACGACCCGTTCGCCCAGTGCGGCACGCGCGGCGCCGATACGGGCGTCGAGCTCCGCTGCCCCGAGCAGCGCATATTCACGGGGGATCTCATCTGCCCGTCGCGCGCCACGATGGCGCGGCGCGTGGGCCTCCCCACTCATGATCGCCGCTCGCTGCGCTGCGCGCCATTCTGTCAGGACGGGCAGCGTTGACTGGTCAGTACTCTCCTGACACTCCACATCGATTGCCATGATGGATGCCTTCTTTCTCGTCCGTGCCAACAAGGCGCTATTCCCTCCAGGGGCACGGGCTGCGCGCCCTCAGGCGAAATCTAAGCCGAGATCGACCGTCGTCGCTGTATTCGTCAGCGCGCCGATTGAGATAAGGTCGACCCCCGTTGCCGCGACTGCCCGGATTTTTACCGGATCCGTCCCAATGCCGCCCGATGCCTCGATGATGGTTTCGGGGTGATGCGCGCGGATCAGTGTGACGGCCTGCCGCATTTGGTCTGGTGGCATGTTATCCAGCAAGATCGCATGGACGCCCATGATCAGTGCTTCGTGCACTTGCGCCATGGTGTCGCATTCCACTTCCATGCGCAACAGATGATGGGCAGACTGTTTGGCACGGGTGACGGCCGCGGTGATTGAGCCGCTGGCGGCAATATGGTTATCTTTGATGAGAATTCCATCGTCCAGACCGAAGCGGTGATTGGCCCCTCCGCCCATTCGCACCGCATATTTTTCTAATGCCCGCAACCCAGGGGTTGTCTTGCGCGTATCGATAATGCGCGCCTCCGTCCCCTCGGTTGCCGCGACACAGCGTGCCGTGAGGGTGGCGATTCCGCTGAGGCGTCCAAGAAAATTGAGCGCCACGCGCTCTCCCGTCAGGATCGCCCGCGCTGACCCGTCCACCTGGAGGACGGCGTCGCCGACACTGATGGTCGCGCCATCATTGCGCAAGAGCGTCAAGGATAGCGTCGCATCGACCTGGCGCCAGACCTCGACGGCGATGTCCAGCCCGGCGATGATGCCGGACTGGCGCGCGACGACGGTCGCGCGCGCGGTGGCCTCCTCTGGCACGCAGGCCTGCGTGGTAATATCGCCGCGGCCAATATCTTCGGCCAGCGAACGCGCGATGAGCCCTGCATCGATCCATGGTTGGGTGAACGTCATCTTAGCTATCCCTTCGTGAACGCGTGGTCTCGATTGCAGCGCCGCGCGTCGATCTTCCCGTAGTAGCCCGTGTACTGGCACGCGCGAAGTAGCGTTGCCCGGCCAGGGTCGGGTCAGCTGCCGGATAATCGCGACGCGCATGGCCACCGCGACTCTCGCGGCGCATGAGGGCGGCCGTGGTAATCAATTGAGCGGCAATCACCATATGCGCTGTCTCGAAAGGCGCGAAGCCGCCCGCGTTCATTGGCAGATCATCGGCGGCGAGATCGCGCAAGGCGGCCAATGCGCGTCGCAGGCAGCTCTCGTCGCGATAAAGACCCACATGTTCCCACATCAGATTCTGGATGCTCGCCATGCGCGCTGGATTCAGCTGGAATGGCGCTACGAGTCCAGAGGTATCCAGCGGTGTGCCACTGAATCGCGGCGTGGGTTCCCAGCTGTCGCCAGCGCGGGATCCGGCCGCGAGATATGACTGGATATCGCTGGCGGCGCGGGCGCCAAAGACGACGCCTTCGAGCAGGGAATTGCTGGCCAGCCGATTTGCCCCATGCACGCCAGTGCAAGCCACTTCGCCGACCGCCCACAGGCCAGGGAGCGTCGTACGCCCTTCGAGGTTGACGGCGACGCCACCCATGAAATAGTGCGCGGCAGGCGCCACCGGGATGGCATCACGCGTAATGTCGATCCCCAGCGCCGCACAGGTCGCGGCGATCATCGGAAAACGTTGGCGCACGACAGTGGGATCAAGGTGCGCGAGATCGAGCGCGACTGCATCGCGCTCTTCGCGTAACATCTCCATCAAGATGCCTCGGGCGACCACATCGCGCGCGGCCAATTCTGCTCCTGGGGTCCCCAACATGAATCGTTCACCGTGGCCATTGCGCAGATACGCGCCTTCACCACGCACCGCCTCGGAGATCAAAAATGCGGGGGTAGCGGGATCTGGCGGAACGAGCACGGTAGGATGAAATTGAGCGAACTCGAGATCGGTCAAGGTGGCGCCCGCTCGCCATGCCAGCACCAGGCCATCCGCGGTCGCGCCAGGCGGATTTGAGGTGCGCTTCCAGAGGCGTCCCGCGCCGCCATTCGCCAGAACGACAACCTCCGCGGTGATGGTGAAGCGCGAGCCTGCTCGTAAGATGCCGCGCACGCCTACGCATGCTCCACCCGCGACCATCAGTTCCGTCGCCAGCGCGTGCTCCAGGATGGTAATGTTGGGTTGGCTGCGCACGGCGGCTACCAGTGCCCGTTCGATCTCCGCGCCGGTAGCGTCGCCCTGGGCATGCAAGATGCGGTGGTGGCTGTGCGCCGCCTCGTGGCCGAGCGCCAGATGTTCTCCGGCGATTTCAGCCTGACTTTCAGCAGTGACACGTGGCTGAGCGGCATCGAAATGCGCGCCAGTCCGCACCAACCAGGCCACGGCGTCGCGCCCACCTTCCGCCAGGACCCTCACGGCCTCGGCATCGCAATGATCCGCGCCAGCCGCTAACGTATCCTGGATATGGCTTGACGCGCTGTCCAGCGCACCGACCGCCGCCGCCAGGCCGCCCTGGGCATAGCGCGTGTTGCTCTCGCCTAATTGCTGTTTCGTCAGCAAGATCACGCGCGCGGTCGCCGGTAGGCGCAGCGCCAGCGAGATACCCGCGATGCCTCCGCCGATGATGACGACATCGGCCGGTAACGTGACGATAGTCTCTGCTGCATCATCGTCAGAAGAAATCATACTCCAGCCCCCTTGCTCGAGACCGTGACCGGGTCCGTGGGTGTTGCGCGTTCATGTGCGCGGACTAAGTGTCATATAGACACCAAGTGATGAGGAGATTATACCATTCCCGATCGACTGGCGACAAGTCCCACAAACGGTGCCGATGGCGGAACATTCCGATAGAATGCGGTTATTCCAAAAAAAGGGGACAATCCTCATCGCGCCCGACTGCCACCGTCCGATGTGCTTTGCATGGATCAAAAACCAACACGAGCCGAGCATGAGGATGGTTGAGGCTTGACCTTGCACTGGGTCGGCGAAAGTTGTGCCGATCAGCGTATTTTTCCTATTACCGTAGACGAAAGTGATACAATGGCGAGGTATTCTTCCTGAAACCACTGTGGAGGTCGATGCGTCTATGGGCCTGCAAAGAGCGGATGCAGTGTCATTATTACTGCTCGCGTCGCAAATCAACCATCCCTTTGTCTCACCATCGGCTATGCCAGCGAGTGCACCCGCGCCGCAGCCTCAGAAACAGCCGAATGCTCCTTTGTACGTTGGGGTTGATCTTGGAGGGACGCATACCCGTGCCGCCGTGGTTCGAGATAACGCGCACATTGTCGCGCGTGTTCGCCGCCCGACGCCCGCCGCGGATGGGCCTGACGCGGTCATCGGCGCGATTGTGGCAGCGGTCCGCGAGGTATTGGCGCAAGCGGAGATTGGCATTCATGAAGTGCGTGGCATTGGCATCAGTGCGCCTGGCCCATTGAATCCTCGGACTGGCATTGTCTATGATGCGCCGAATTTGCGCGGTTGGACGAACGTTCCGCTCGCCGAAGCCGTGGCGCATTTCTTTCCCGTGCCGGTCTTCGTCGGCCATGACGCAACGTTGGCGGGCTATGCCGAATTTCGCTTTGGCGCAGGTCGCGATGTGGATGACATGATCTATATGACGATCAGCACGGGTATCGGTGGCGGCATCATCATGCATGGCAATATCATCGACGGTGTCAGCGGAACGGCCGGCGAGATTGGCCATATGTATCTGGATATGCGTCCCGACGCGCCGCGCTGTGGGTCGGGTCATCCTGGATGTCTGGAGGCGCTGGCCTCGGGCACGGCCATCGCGCGTGACGCCAGCGCGCTGGTCGCGAGCGGGAAGGGCCGCGGAATTGCCGAGGCGCACCGCGCGCGCCTGGCAAGCATGAGTGAGGCCTCCAAGGAAGAAGCGGCGCATCCGGCGGCGCGTGACGTGGTGGCGGCGGCGCAGGCTGGCGATCCAGAAGCTGGCGCGATGCTGCACGCCGCAGGGGTCACGATTGGCTATGGCTGTGTCAATCTTGCGCACACCCTGAATCCACGGCGCATTGTCATCGGTGGCGGCGTCTCCAACGCCGGCGATCTGCTCTTTATACCTATCCGCCAGACGATCACAGAGCGCGCATTCGCGCGACCCGCGACCGATCTGGAAATCGTGCCAGCGGCGCTGGGTGATGATGGCGGGCTGATCGGATCGGCGTTGTACGTCGAATACCAGCTTCAGCACAATGGGTGAGCTGATATAGTCTGTAAGGCTGTGCTGGGATCGGGCGACGCCGAGTGCATAGAGAATCACCCGCCACCTGATGCCCAGCATCCGGTCGAGAGAGAAATGGCGCTGAACGACGAGAGTTGGGCTACTCGCGGCCGATCGCGTCTGGTGCGATTCCGCGGATCGACGCATCGATCAATTGCACCAGATGATAGGTTGGCAAGGGCTTTCCCACGGCTTCCAGGCCAGCAAGAATCTGGATGAGACAACCCGGATTGCTCGAGACGATGGCTGCCGCCCCAGTTTTGAGTACATTGGCGACCTTGCGATCGCGCAGCTCTTGCGCTGCTTCCGGTTCGACGAGATTGTAAATACCCGCCGATCCACAACAAATCGCGGACTCAGCAATCTCGTTGATGCGCAGCTCCGGGATGGTCCGCAAGACCTTGCGAGGCTCTCCACGGATGCCCTGGGCGTGTTGCAGGTGGCAAGCGTCGTGATAGGCGATGGTCAGCGGCAATGGATGTCGTGGCGCTTGCGGCGTGATATTCGCCAGAATCTCCGAGATATCGCGGCACTTTGCTGAGAAGGCTCGCGCCCGTTCAGCATATTGAGGATCGTCGCGCAGCAGGTGGCCATATTCTTTGAAGGTCGACCCGCAACCAGCAGCATTGATGGCGATCAGATCGACCTTGGCCCGCTCGAAGGTGTCGATCATGCGGCGCGCGTACGCCAATGCGTCTTGCTCCTGCCCGGCATGCACCATCAACGCGCCGCAGCATCCTTGTTCGCGCGGGGTCACGACTTCAAAACCTTCGGCGGCCAGGACGCGCGCGGTGGCGGCATTGACATCGCCAAAAAAGACTCGTTGGACGCAACCCAACACCAGTCCCACGCGGCCACGCGTGGACCCTTGTGCGGGGCTCGTCGTGGGGATGCGCGCGCGGAGAGATGCTCGACGGATAGTGGGCAGCAGGCCTTCCATTGCCCGTAAGCGCTTGGGCATCACCTTTAAGACGGATCCACGCGCCAGGCGTTGCAGGCCAGATCGCTGGTAGAACGCTAATGGACCAGCGATGGCACGCAGACGACCGGGCTTTGGAAAGAGCGCGAAGATCATTTTGCGAAACAACGCATCGCTGCCACGTCGCTGATACCGTCGCTCGACCTGCGAACGTGTGGCTTCGATCAACTTGTCATATTGCACGCCCGAGGGGCACGCGGTGACGCAGGCCATGCACCCCAGACACGCGTCAAAATGTCCTACCGTCACGTCGTTCAAGGGGGCATGGCCCTCGTTCGCCATCTTCATCAGATAGATGCGCCCACGTGGGGAATCCATCTCTTCGCCCCAGAGGACGTAAGTGGGACAGGTTGCCAGACAGAAGCCACAGTGGACGCAGGCATCGATCAATGCCGGATCCGGTGCGTGGTGGGCATCGAAGACATTCAGGGGGATGACCCGTCTGGGGGTGGGATGATGTGCGGGTGCCTCAGCCATCTCATATGCCTCCGATAAATCGACCAGGATTCAAGGTCATGTGTGGATCGAACTGTTCTTTGACGCGGCGCATAAGGGGCAACGTATCGGGAGTTGGTCCCCATAGGTCGCTGGCGGTGCGCAGGGCCGCAGGGGCGTGATGGATGACCAGCGTCCCATGCAGGGGCGCGAGCGCCGCACGCAACGCTGGCGCGGCCTGGGTCAGTGCATCCGCCGCGCCGTTGAGCCGCACGAAGCCCGCGCCAGTGCCAAGAATCTCGGATTCCCATCCGAGAGAGTGGCGGTGTGCAACCGTAGCGATTGCCTCCATCCATACCGTCGTGTCGCTGGGGAGGATGCTAAACCGCGCGATCAGCGCGTCGTCTGGCGCGCGGAAGAAATACTCACGCGAGACCAGGCCACCAGCATGGCTGGGCTGTGCGCCGAGGAGTGTTTGCGCCAGGCGCACCTGGGCATCCAGTGACGCGGTGATGCCCTCGAAGACGCACTCCAGTCGTGGCGTTTGTTGGGAGCCGATCTGGGCGCGCAAGGTTGCCGGGGTCAGTGGGGAATTGAGGATCGCCAGCATCTGCTTGGTCAGCGTGGCAGTGGTGGCTGGCGCGACCCACAATGTACGGCGATCTTTCGGCATGGGATACACGCGGAGCGTTGCATCGACGATGACGCCGATCGTGCCATACGCGCCCGTCATCAATTTCTGAAGGTCATAGCCCGCGACATTCTTGACGACCTTGCCACCGCTCCGGGCCAGCGTCCCATCCGGTAGCGCGATGGTCATGCCCAAGACTTGATCGCGCAAACCGTTATAGCGCAAGCGCAATGCTCCTACATCGTTGGTCGCCAGGACGCCACCGATGGTGGCGTTTTCTGGCCAGAGCGGATCCATCGCGCTGCGCTGATCATGCGCCCTGAGGGCGCGTTGAAACCTGCCGATCGAACAACCAGCCTGGACAGTTGCCGTCATATCCTGCCAGGCATGTTCGACCATCTGGTCCAGCCGATGCAACGACAGCACGAGCGCGCAGGCGCGTGGTGGCGCGCCCCATTCCAGCTTCGTGCCACCGCCGCGCGGCGCAACGGTCAGGTGGCGCGCGTCGGCCCAGGCCAGCACCTGCGCCACCTGTTGGCCATCCGCGGGCGCGACAACCACGCGTGGCATGCACCCCGCCACGCGGTCCGCACTGGTCGCCGCGCGAATGTGCTCCGCTCCCACAATCGCCGCCAGTTCCGCGAATGCCAACGTTTCTGCGGACGCACGACCGGTAGCGGACTCTGCGCCTTCTGGTTCTGCCATAGTCGAACCTCGCTCTGCACCCGTGATGAGGAGTGTCAAAAGAACTGCGCGATCCCCGCGACTTCCAATGGATGGGGAGTATAGGGTCCAGTTTTCTCCGCGCAGAGGCGTGTACGTGGGAAGATCTTCTCCGGGTTGGAGAGATGGAAAGGATCAAAGGCGCAACGGACGCGCTGCATCGTTTCGAGATCTGGTTCGGCGAACATCTCTGCCATGAATTCGCGCTTCTCCATTCCGACACCGTGCTCACCAGTGATCGACCCGCCCAAACGGATGCAGAGACGCAAAATCTCGCCTGCAAGGGCTTCGGCGCGCTCTTCTTGCCCGGCAATCCGTCGATCGTACAGCACGAGCGGGTGGAGATTGCCGTCACCAGCGTGGAAGACATTGGCGACGCGGATACCAGACTCCGAACTCATCCTGGCAATCTCGCGCAAGACTTCTGGCAGAGCAGTGCGGGGGATAACCCCATCTTGCACGATATAGTTGGGCGAGAGCCGTCCCGCCGCCGCAAAAGCCGCTTTGCGTCCCTTCCAGACGACGGCGCGCTCTTCGGCAGATTGCGCGACGCGCAATTCCCACGCACCACAGGTGGTGCAGATCGCGCGGAGTTGTTCCATGAGCGCATCGACTTCGACGGCCATGCCATCTAACTCAACGAGTAGCAAACCACCCGCTTTGGGATAATTGGCATGAACAGCCGCTTCGGCCGCCTCGATGCTCAGTTTGTCCATCATCTCAATCGCTGCCGGTAAGATTCCTGCCGCGATAATCGCGCTGACCGCCGCGCCTGCCTCATCTGTCGAGTCAAAAGCCGCCAGAATCGTCTGGATCTCTTCGGGTTTGCGGACGAGTCGCAAGGTCACCTTGGTCACGATCCCTAATGTGCCTTCGGAGCCAACAAAGACACCCAGGAGGTCGTACCCGGGCATATCGGGTGTTGGGCCACCGAGATGGGCGATCTCGCCGTCGGGTAAGACGACTTCCGCGCCAAGCACGTGGTTGACGGTGAATCCATATTTGAGACAGTGCGCGCCCCCCGAATTCTCGGCGATGTTGCCGCCGATGGTGCAGACCGTCTGCGAAGAGGGGTCGGGCGCGTAGAAATAGCCAGCATCCCCAACGTGTTGCCCGATGTGGAGATTGATGACGCCGGGTTCCACGACGATGCGTCCATTCGCCAGATCCACCTCAAGGATGTGGTTCAGGCGTTGCAGGCTAATGACGACCCCACCAGGCACAGGCACCGCGCCGCCACTGAGCCCAGTGCCCGCGCCACGGGCGACGAAGGGAATGCGATGGTGGTGGCAGACCCGGACGCAATCGCGCACCTGGTCACCGCTGGCCGGTACCAGCACAATCTCAGGGATGACGCGAAAGTTCGTCAGGCCGTCACATTCATACGTGCGGATCTCTGTGTCATCGGTGATGATACCTTTTGGGCCGACAATAGCACGTAATTCCTGGACAATCGAAGGATCCATAGATCGCCCCCCTCAGTGAACACCCTTGTCTCCATGGAGCGTTGACGTTGAACGCTGACAGTGGCCGGGACGCCAGGCACCATTGGCTGGTCAGCTTGTCTTTACCATACTGAGAATGTGCGGATCTGTCAAGGCAAGCGATCTTGATTTTCCAGGCAGTCACTCTGAAAAATTCGCAATATTGCTCGTATTTCTGGCAGAGAGGGCCGTTAGGGTGTGGAATAGATCTCGATGCCGTCAACTTTGGGGAAATTCGCGTTCCCCGCCGAAAAATTGATGGTAATGTTCCCGTGGTCATCGGCCTGTACGGTAAACTCTTTGATGATAGCTTTATATTCTCCCCCAGCCTCCGCGACGATATCAAAATTAGTCAGCTTCCGCTTGCCCTGAATGGAGACATTGAATTGCCGTTGGCCAACTTGACTGAAGAAAAATTCAGCGAAATGCAAGCGCACCAGGTACGTACCATTAGGGTGCAGCCCATGAAATTTGTAACTGAAGGGGAGATACCCATAGCGCTCGGTCTGGTAAACCTGCTGGGGCGCCGGATTCTGGACGCCGCTCGTATCGATGGCATTCGTGGTCGAACCCGTCTGGCCGCCAGTGAAATTGGCATCTGCTGCGAATGGGCCGACTCCATTACCTCCGGCGTTGATCGCGACGACCAGCGATTGCGCTGGAGGTGTTGCGGTAGCGGGGAGCGGAGTCATCGTGGGTGGCGTTTGTGGCGTCGGCGTTATCGCCGGATTCGGCGTGCCGGATGAACCTGTGCCAGGAGTTGTGGAGGTGGTCGATCCCGTCAAAGCTGCCTGACCATTGGATGATTGATGACTCAGCGCGATGGCGACCGCAAAGAAGATGGCGATGATGCCACCCATCACGAGTATCGCTGCTATCGCGACGAGCGGGCCAGCTCGCCGAACTGGCCGTAAGGGCGTGGCGGCGCCCGGCCATAACGTAGGCTGTTGCGCCCCGCCCAATGGCGGCATCTGTGGGGCATCTGCGGGCCAGATCAGCGCGGCGGTATCGCTGTCCTTCCAGGCGGGGGTGTGTGCAGTGCCGGAAGGCGGACGATCTGCCGCACGCCTGCTGTTCGTTGCTCGTTGTGGCGGAGGCGGAGGTGGGGGCGGACCGATGACATTGTTGGCGGCATAGGGATCGATCAAAACTTCTCCTGCCTGCCATTGACTGATAGTCTCATCCCCTTCTTCCGCATAGGCTTCGTCGTCATCCTGTGGTGCCGAAGGTTCTTGTGGCCAGGACGCAACTCCCCCATAGGCAAGTGGCGTATGCGGTCGGCTGATGGTTGGTGGGGTCGGCACTGGTCCGTCGGCGTTGCCCGGACCAATCGGCCGGCTGATCCGCACATCGGTACGCGGTTTGTCCGCCATTGGTCCGAGGCCAGGCGCTGGTTGCACACTCCGCATTCCTGCCGAGTTATATTGTTGAAGGGTGTCGTCAGGGTCGCCGTTGATCTGATGGAGAGCGGTCGCTGGTCGCGGTGGCGCAAAATCCATGAGCTTGCGTGGTGAGGAAGGACGCGACGTTGGCCGGACGCTGGGGGTATTCTGAAGTGGGACAGCCAGTTCACCCGTTGTCTGCTCTTGTGCCGATTTGCCACCGGGCATGTATCGCCGCCAGATGACAAGACCGCCGATGCTGGCCAGCAATGCCAGCAGGATCAAAAAGATCGTTTCCAGTGGTGAAGTGGTCATGCCATTGCTACCGGCATGGGTCGGCGACGGACCTGCCACCCCAACCCCCGCATGGGCTTCATCCGATCGGTTTCCAGACCCCGAGGCATCGACCGCCGCGACCTGGTAGTAATACATGGTGCCGTTCACGATTTTTGTATTCGTAAAGGTGGTCGAGGTCACACCGACGAAATAAG
>DAIDHM010000019.1 GCA_027459705.1 Ktedonobacteria bacterium
AAGTTTTTGGTGAACCCGACCGGACGCTTCGTCATTGGCGGCCCGATGGGTGACGCTGGCCTGACCGGCCGCAAGATCATTGTCGATACCTACGGCGGGATGGCGCGCCATGGCGGCGGCGCCTTCAGCGGCAAGGATCCGACCAAAGTCGATCGCTCTGGCGCCTATGCCGCGCGCTATATCGCCAAGAATATTGTCGCGGCTGGCCTGGCCGACCGCTTCGAGATTCAGGTAGCCTACGCCATTGGCGTGGCGCGCCCGCTGGCGATCTTCGTCGAGACTTTCGGCACGGGGCATGTGCCCGATGAAGAGTTAGTGGCGCTGGTGCGCGATCATTTTGATCTCCGCCCGGCAGGCATCATTCAGTCCCTGAATCTGCGCCGACCGATCTATCAGCAGACGGCATCCTATGGTCACTTTGGCCGACTGGACGTCGATTTGCCCTGGGAGCGGCTCGACAAAGTCGAGGAACTGCGCCGCGCGGTCGGTGCGACCGTTTCGGCCGCACACTGACCACCAGCCGCAACATCTATACCTGCGTATCTTACGCGACCGTCTGGTTGAAACCAGGCGGCCGCGCTGTTTTGCGCGAACCCTGCGATACCAGAGATTTGCGTTTACAGGGTATCGTCTGGCGCTGGCAGTTGCGCCCATAGACCGCGCGCATCTTCCTCTTCACGGGCTATGCGTGCGGCCTCGTCCTTGACCAATTGCTGATAGCTTCTCGCGGGCGTCGGCATCTCTTCTGGTGTTTCGCCTAGCAGAGCGTACCATTCGCGGATCTGTTGACCGGCCTGATAATGGATGGCATTCGCCCCTCGTACTGTTGACGTCCCTTGCTGTTCCATCATGCGCCGCGCCAGGCGGGCGCGTAGCACGTTGGCCATGGATTCCACCGCGCCCATCCAATCGGAGATCTCGGCGCGTGCGGGGATCTGCTTTCGAGCGTGAATGTCGGCGACGGTCTCTCCGGCATAGAGACCTTTGTATCCCCAGTTCATGAATCGGGCATATTGCTCTGCGGTGATCACGCCAGCTTCTCTTGCGCGGGCGAGCAGCCTCTTATGTGCTTCGGTTAATTCCTGGCGACGCATGATGCGCTGTGCCACTTCAGCCAACGGATCGCCGCCAACAGAGTTAATGAGCGCCTGTAGCTCTTCCTGCTCACGGGTCATCGACGCAAAGTAGGTTTGCGCTAGGGCAACGATCTCTTTGCTGGGGTCTGCGTTCTGCGCAATCAGATAGCAGGCATAGCGCGTGAGGCGATAATCATCAACCTCGCGCATAGCTCCCTTGCCAACCTCGATCATATTGCGCGTCTCCGCAATATGATCGGACACCACATTACCGCTCTTTCCACAAGCTATCTTTGCTCGTTCGATAACAGCCGTGAAGTTGCGATAGTTGGTTCGATATCCCAGCAATGTTCCAAGTTCGCGGGCTGTCCAGTAATCGCCCTGGCCATCGGTATGGCGGATGGCATCAAAGGGCGAGGTCGGCAGCGCGGGCACGATATCATCAGGCATGGTACATTCCCTTCGTGTTTTGATGCGGCATTTTTTGCCGATGTTGAAGGAATCCCCTTGTGTCGGCGGCTGGCGCGGTCCTGCGTTACGAGCGGGGCCGCGTCTTTTTCATCGGCGATATCGCCGTCGACGACCGCCAGGCGGCGCGCATCACTATCGCGATCGGCGATGCCCAATTCATCGGGACCTCGGAGATCCGCTTGAATGTCAAGCTTGGCACCGCCGATGTCGACGCGGCGATCGCGTGCGCGGATACCATGGCGTTATGGCACGCGTAGATCTTCGCGAGTTTTTCGACCGATGGTATGATCGCCAGCGCAGATAAAATGCTCCACGCTGAGGCGACATAAGCGGTAGGACGCTCTCTAGAGGTCGGGCTTCTGCCAGACCGCCATTAGTTTTGACAGAGACACGATTCCACCTTACGCCCAGACGCTGAGAGAGCAGTCCTCAGCTACCTCTTTATTTTAGGAAATGGGGCGCTTAAAATAATACCAATACTGTTGAACATTTGTCGGCGATGGCATCGTTGATACAAGTTCCCATCCATCGGCCCCAAGCCGAGCAAAAAGTGTCGGCCATTCCTTACCAGGTATCTTTTGCTGGCTGATGCCACGAATGCTAAACACATTCAGTTCAATGTTGATGGTATTCCAAAGTCCTCCTAGTGCTGAACTCCCTGTCCACCATACTTCACAGTATTCCCACTTCTGCATAATTGTTACCCTTTCACTGCATCGCTCGCCCATGAGCAATGATCACTTTATTGTAACATATTAACAAGTAGCCTCGCTCGAAAGAATGAAGGCAATCTCTCGAGATTGCCCATGCTATGATGAGGGGAAGCGATGCCAGCAAGAAACGCGAGATCAGGCGCGACTCACGCAGAGCGGGATTCCTCGAGGAACCAGGCAAAGGCAACCATACCAAATTCTCGCATCCGTTTGTCCCTGAGGTATACGTGGTCACTGGACATGATAGCGACGATGCGAAGCCCTCGATGAACGCTATCTTGCCCAGGCGCTGCAAGCATTGCGCGAAGCACAGGGGAGGCAAAAGTCATGAATCATTATTCGATTGTGATCGAGTGGAGCGACGACGATCAATGCTTTCTCGCATGGTCGCCGGAATGATCTGGCCAAGTCGTTTCTCCCATCTGTGAAGGCGCGACGTTAGATGCCGTCATTCAAAGCGCCAAAGAAGGTATCGACAGCCTCACCTTGTGGGCACAGCGTGAGGGGCTACCATTGCCCGCGCCGCGCGTCTTTATGCCTGCCAGTGCGTAAGCTTCTGGCATCTGCCTTGTGGGCTGGCAGAAGCCGGGCCGCTATTAAGTATCCCAAGATTGCAGAACATTGCGGCATGTTCGCGCGTTAGAGGTGAGGCGGTAGGAAATTCGGCATATCAACAGAATAGCGATAATTTGCATGCTTTTGAGGGCGTTCGTATGGGTAGAGCAGCGACTCGATTACTGGGTTTATGGGGTCGACAACGAAGCCCATCCGTAGAAAGCTGCCCAACATCCAATCGCCATTGCTCATGTCGCAGCTATGCCAGCCATGCGTGCAATGGTTCAATGGAGACGTGTCAAGATGTGGGCGACGAAACCCTGGAAACCGGTAGGCGCACTGGCCAAGCGACCCTGGGAGGCTAACCAGTACCCAATTGCAATCCGAGCGGCAGCGACGATGGGATGACATCGTTTGTCAACCGCTGCCTGATGACCCAGAGGGTATTGGGGAGATCTTACCGTCCGGCCGCCGGGTCGCGATCTGGCCAGAAAAGTTCGATAGCCAGTTCACCTGGCCGTGGCGATGCCTCGGCAAGCCACGCCAGCAGACCGATGGCTTTGGCGGGTAACACAACCGGTTCGCCAGAGCAGGTGATGATGGGCACACCCAGGAGACTCAAGTGTATCAGATCGGGTTGTGCTGATGTAGCCATGAACATATCTTGCTCCGATCTCTCTCATCCTCGCGATCCGCCCACTACAGTTCGTCGCGTTGGGACATTTCGTGGAATACCCATATTCTACTATTAGTCATAGTAGCAGCCGATTGGCTCTTGCTTATTTGGTACATTCAACACATTACGAGGAGAAATTCATGACCGAGACACGCATCATGGCAGAAGCGCTGATCCCCGCGCCGCCGACAACTGTCTACACCATGCTGGCTGATTACCATATTGGCCATGTACTCGCCCTGCCAACGAGACATTTTCGCGATCTGGTTGTCGAAGAAGGTGGACAGGGGGCCGGGACGATTTTCCACATGCGCTCAGAGGTGCTGGGAGTTACGCAAACAATCCGCATGCGAGTAAGCGAGCCAGAACCTGGCCATATTCTGGAAGAAGCTGCCTTTGATGGCCAGATGGTGACGCGTTTCATCGTGGACGCAGCCCCATCTGGCATCACGCACCTCACCATCCTGACGCGCTACCAAACAGCACCAGGTATCCGTGGATGGATAGAGGGGAGGCTTATTCGCAACGCGTTAGGGCGGATCTATCATACAGAATTGCGTCAGATCGCTCGAGTCCTGACAGCACCACCCACGTCGCCGCAACCAGAGGGAGTTGACAAATGACCGCCATGAAGATCTCATCCAGAGCATTTGCCCGCACGGGCGAACATAGACTATGATCGTATGGGTTACGGTTGTGCCGAACTGAAGGAAGGCCCACCCGTGACGCGGCAAATCAATGGTTGGGGGCATAAGCATGCTGCAAGTCGAGATCTGGTCGGATGTCGTCTGTCCGTGGTGTTATCTGGGGAAGCGCCGGTTTGAGATGGCGCTGGAGCAGTTTCCCCATCGGGATGAGGTAGAGGTGATCTGGCGTAGCTTCGAACTGGATCCCGACGCGCCACAACAGATCGATGGGACCCTGGATGAGATGCTGGCGCGCAAATATGGAATGTCTGTGGCGCAGGCCCGGGCAGGACATGCGCGGTTGGAGCAATTAGGGAAAGAAGTAGGACTGGATTATCGCTTTGATATTGCCCGGACTGGCAACACGTTCGCCGCGCATCAGCTGATCCATTTCGCGGCGGCCCAGGGGAAGCAAGCAGAGATGAAGGACCGCCTGATGCGAGCGTATTTCACCGAAGGACAACCCATCAGCGATCCCGAAACCCTGGTAGCCCTGGCCACTGAGATTGGTCTGGATCCTCTGGCGGTGCGGACCGCGCTGGATGGCGCGACCTACGCGGCGGAAGTGCGGGCGGATGAGCGCCGCGCGTCCGATTTCGGCATCTCTGGCGTCCCTTACTATGTCTTTGACGAGCATTTCGCCGTCTCTGGCGCGCAATCCATCGGCGTCTTCAAGATGGCACTCGACAAAGCCTGGAAAGAGATCGCGGCCCGCGTCTAGACAAATCGCGCTACGAGAACGCTGCCGCAGAGACCGGGGGATATGTCAATGGAAGCCATACCCCCCGGTCGCATCTCTCTCAGCCTCGCGCAATCGTGATCTGTCCGAACGGCGCTAATACCTCATTAGGCGCGGCGACCTGCACGCCCAACGCGTCTTGAATCCAGGTCAGGCTACGCGCGACTGCCATTAATCCGCGTCCGCGATATTCCGCGGGATCGTTGACGAGCGTTGTCTCTGGACCATTATTTTGCAACCGCGCCAGGAAACTGAGCATAAAGAGGGTGAAACCAAAAGGGAAGACCGAGGCATAGATCTGCAAGCGCTCTTCTAATGAGGGATCTTTTAGGTCGCGCGTCCCACCCAGATAGTTGGTGATGCCCTGGATATACTGCTCGCTCGTGATCTCCTCATTCAAAGCCGCCAGCGCCGCCGCGCGACCGACTTCCAGCGCGATATCCCCCAGGCCGAACCCCGACCAATCGACGAGCATCAGGCGACTGCCCTCACCAATGACATTGACCGGTACAGGGTCGCCATGGCAGGGTCGACGCGGCACATTCAACCACAGGTCGCGGTTGGTCGCGACGTGCACACCCACCAGATTGCGTAAGGCGTCCAGGGTGCTCAGTAGCGGCGCATACATTGGTTCGGTATAGGCGATGCGCACCTCTTGCCACAGCGGTTGGATGCGTTCCCACCATTGTTCGATGCCAGTGCTGAGCGTCGATTGGAGTTGCACTTTCTCTGGCGCCAGATGGTGCAGGGTCAGAAGCAGGAATATCCAGCCGTTGACCTGCTCATCAGTGAGCATCCGCTCTCCGATGGGTGCGCCACCTGGCTGGCGATAAATGAGCACTGGTCCCTGCACCGTCGCGCCAATATCGTCGTAAGCGATCAGTGAGGGTGCGAGGCCAACCGCGCCACAGATCCGCAGGCCTTCCGCTTCGCGACGCGCGGCGTCGCTCTGGTCCTTCGCAAAGGTTTTGACGATCATCGGTTCGGCGGTGGCGCCGCCGCGCAATAAGAAAAGATTGCTATCGAAACCCTGGCTGAGCAGGGTGACCTCTGGTTCCGCGCCTGGGCCGAGGATGTTTTGCCGTCGGATGTAGCTGGCGATCTGGTCACTGGTAGGTGCGGCCATGCCCTGACTCCTTGTGTGATGATTCCGCTGGCATTGTAGCAGGGTCAAGGCACGTTGCTCAAGTGGAATTGGAGCAACTCCGTCAACACTGCCCGCGCTGCCGCAGGTTCAGCGAGCTAGGCAAGTATGCTATAGTGTGTGCGTCCACTACACTCGGACGCGCTGCCGCGTCAGATTCTGATACTGATGAAGCCTGTTTGAGGCCGCCTAAAAAGAGACGGTGGCTTGACCGGCATGGCGATCTGAGTACCCATTCAGTTGTGCAATGTGAGAGGAATTATGCAACCAGACGATCCAAACTTCACGCCAATGTCTCTGCCAGATTCTCCTGCGCCTGATCATGCCCCTTTCCCTGACACACCACCCAATCCGGTATCTGATATTCCGCAAAATCAGCCCTTTCCCGCGGCTGAGTATCCGCCACCGCCCAGCGCAGCATATCCGCCACCATACATGGTACAGCCGCTGCCACCGACACCATCACCTTTCTCTCAACCAGGGTATCCCCCTGCTATGGCGCTTCCGCCAGATCCCAACATGGCCACGTCTGGCACTGGCTCGCCACCAAACTACCCACCACAGCCCATCCCGTACGGTGTGCCATACCCCCCCAATATGCCACCTCCGGTCTATGGCTACCCTTATGGGGTCGTCAACCCAGTGTCGCCGCCAGGACAAGGCACGGCAATTGCCAGCCTGGTCCTGGGAATAGCAAGCCTGGTATTCCTCTGCGTTTATGGATTGGGGAGCCTGGCCGCAATTGCGGGCCTTATCACAGGCTTCATTGCCCTCAATCAGATCAATAAAGGTCAGAGGCAGGGCGGCGCTGAGAAAGGCATGGCCATCGCGGGACTGGTGACGAGTGGAGTGACCATTGCCATCGTCCTCCTGTTCATTGCCTTTGTCGTCATGTTGGCAATCCATGCCCGAGGATGACCCGTGTGGATCTGATGGCTACCAAGCACGGATGGCGACACTGCACGAAGAGAGGCACACATTGTGCGGAATCATCGCTGGCCGCGCGATTTGACGAAGCCAGCGCGAGGCATTATCCTGAGTTCTAGAAGATGCAACGTCATTCTCGTCGTGCAGATGCTGCATCTTCCTCAGCCAAGCAGATTTTGAGTGAGGGTGGCAAGATGTTGACCGAGATTGAAACGGCACCCACGACGCGCCAGGCTTATTATGTGATTGAAGGTGGCATGCCCTTGCGCGGGGCCGTTCGGTTGAGCGGAGCCAAAAACGCTGTCACTAAGATGCTGGTGGCGTCGCTGCTCTCCGATCAACCATCCCTGGTCCGCAACGCGCCCCGCCATCTCGGCGACGTGCAGATCACCCAGGACGTCATCGCCTCGCTGGGTACACAGGTCACCTGGCTGGATGATACCACGGTGCGGTTAGTGACACCCACAATCGATGCCCCCACCATCGCGGAAGATCTGGGCCGCAAGAACCGCCTGGCAATTCTCACCGCTGGACCATTGCTGCATCGGACGGGACGCGCCATCATCCCACGACCCGGCGGCGACCGCATTGGACCCCGACCAATTAACTACCATGTCGATGGCCTCAAACTCATGGGCGCGCAGATCGAAGAGATCCGTGGCAACTATCACCTCACGGCCGACCGGCTGCGTGGCACGACGATCGTACTACCCTTTCCCAGCGTCGGCGCCACCGAGACGCTCATCATGGCCGCTACCCTGGCACAGGGAATCACGATCATCCAGAATGCCGCAATTGAACCCGAGATTATCGACCTCATCAAATTTCTGCAAAAAATGGGCGCCATCATCGAGCAGCGGACGGATCGCAAGATCGTCATTGAAGGGGTCAGTCGGCTCCACGGTGCCCACCATACCATCCTGCCAGATCGGCTGGAGGCCGTCTCGCTGGCTGTCGCCGCATATGTGACGCATGGCGATGTGCGGCTGCTTGGCGCGAATCAGGAACACCTCCTCACGTTCTTAAATACGCTCTACCGGATCGGCCTGGATTTCACCGTTGAGGACGACGCCATCCGGTTCGGCGGCGGCGAATGGCCACCGCGATCGATCGCGCTGGAGACGGATGTGCACCCGGGTTTCATGACCGATTGGCAACAACCTTTCACGGTATTGCTGACCCAGTCACGTGGGATGTCTGTGGTACATGAGACGCTGTATGAAGATCGCTTTGGCTATACACAGACGTTGGGCCAGATGGGGGCCGACATCGGCCTTTACTCAAAGTGTCTGGGCGAACTGCCCTGTCGCTTCCGTGAACAGGAATTCATGCATAGCGCAATCGTCCGAGGGCCCACGCAGTTGCGCGCGACCACGTTGCACATCCCCGATATCCGCGCGGGCTGTTCGTACATTGTTGCGGCGCTCTGTGCCGAAGGCACCTCGCTGGTCTATGGCATTGAGCATATCGAGCGCGGCTATGAACATCTCGACGCGAAACTCAGAGCATTAGGCGCACATATCGAGAAAGTCGGCACGACCACAGCACTGACTGCCGACAGCTAACCGAACCGTTGCGCCACGGTGGCGATCAGCGCCGATCCCACCGCACTACGCTCACCAGGCCATCTCACAGCCAAACTCATCCCGTCGCATCCTCCGCTCACGCTCCCCCAACCAGGCTAACCACTTGTCAGATTGCATCGCAGACGCTATGATAGCGAAGCGAGCAAATGAGGGGGGCAAGAGGGACATGCAGACGACCATTCCGTCACCGCGGAGCAATCTCGCGCAGCGCTGGTGGCAAGTGTTCCTTGTCGGTGGGGCATTGCTGGTTATGTTGACGCAGGGAATGTCGGCTATGCGTCAACTCACCAATGAGGCACAGGCCGATATGAATTCAGCCGGAAAAATCGCCCTACCGACCACTACCGTACCTCTCACCCCTTCACAGTACGCCAACCTGCTCCTCAATCAAATGCCGCTCCGCGATAAAATCGCGCAGATGATCATGATCAAACTCGTTGGGCCAACGGTCAGCACCAATGAAGCGCAGATGATTGGCCAACAACACGTCGGGGCGGTGCTGGCATTTGGCGACGCGATTCTGAACCCAACACAAGTGGAGCACCTGACCAGCGGCTTGCAGGCACGCGCGTCGATTCCGATCTTCGTTGCCACAGACCAGGAAGGCGGTTTCGTCAACCGCTTCCAGCCACTCGTCGGCGCACGTCCCCGCGAAGATCAACTCCAAACTCCCGCCGCTGCCACGGCCGCTGGGCTGCAGACTGCCCAAGATTTTGGCATCTTCGGTTTCAATATGAATCTCGCGCCGGTCGTCGATATCAATGAATACAACACCACCTCGCAGCTTTATGGTCGGACCTTTTCAAGCGATCCCAATGTGGTCGCGCAACTCGGGGATGCGTATCTCCAGGGATTCCAATCCTCCGGCCAGTATGTCGCGGTGATCAAACACTTTCCCGGCCTGGGGGCGACCTCGACGGATCCGCACCTCGGCCTGCCGATTGTCTATAAGACTGTCGCCCAACTGACCAACCACGAATTTGTCCCATATCGGGAGCTCTTCGCGACAACCGATGTGCATGCGGTCATGGTGACCCACATCATGTTGCCAAAGATTGATCCCACCTATCCAGCGACGCTCTCGTATAAGATCACGACTGGTCTCCTCCGCCAACAACTGGGATTTCAGGGGCTGATCGTGACCGATGCGCTGGACATGGACGCCATCGCCGCTCAATACCCCATCGATCAAGCCGCATTGCTGGCGACGAAAGCCGGGGCGGATATCCTGATGGGTCCTTCGACGCCCGATCAGGTCTCCGCTGTCATTGATACGATCTCTGCCGCGATCGATAGCGGCCAGGTGACCGAACAGCGTATCAATGATTCAGTGGCACGCATCCTGACGCAGAAGATCACCCAGGGCCTGATTCCGCTCCCGACTATGCCGCCCACGCCCACATCCCCACCCACCGCAACGCCGATCGTCCTGCCGACCGCGACGGTGAAAGCGCATCACTGACGCGCGTTACTCCGCTTCGGTCGAGACCAGCGTCGGGGTCTCAGGTGAGAGGGTCACATCGTCTGTATTTCTGGTGTTGTTGAATTCTGTTAGACTTAAAGCCTGGCCAATCGTCGCCAATCTGACCTCACCCAGTACGATCTTCGCGTCGGTATCCTGCACAACTGGCAGATGTTTGAATCCAGATCGGGTCATCGCGAGCCAGGCACTATACAGCGTGGCAGTGTTGGTGACCACCACGACACGCGGGGACATGATCTGATCAGCGGTTGCGTCGGGCATGCGCTTGGCCGCGCGGATGATATCGTCGGCGGTGACGATGCCAACGAGCTTCCCCTGGTCGATAACCGGGAGACTCTTAAAATTCTGTTCATCCATGAGAGCCTGTATCGTATCCAATTTGGTCTGAGGACTAAGCAGTGCTGAGATTGGCTCCATGACCTCTGCGACATGTAAGTTCTGAAGCAGGGGTAAGGCGTAGTCATCGCGATGTGCGGGCGAGTCCAATCGCGACGGTACCTGTTTTTCATAGATGGTAATATTGCCGGTGATAACCAGAGCTATCATGGTTGCCAGCATTGCTGGAACAATCAGCGAATATTCATTAGTCATCTCCGCCACCATCAGGATGACCGCCATGGGCGCCTTGGCGACACCCCCGAAAAATGCGCCCATACCAACAATCACGAACGGGCCGGAGAACCCTGCCAGTTGTGGGGCGACCGCGTGGATTCCCACCCAGACAGTGGCGCCCAGGAAACCGCCGATCACCATACCAGGACCGAAGACACCACCACTGCCACCGGAACCGATCGTGAGGGAGGTCGTCAGAATCTTCACGAAGATCAGGGCGAGAATGAGGAAAATGGGCAGTTGCGTGAAGTCATTATTGATACCGAACTGGACCCAGCCATACCCCATGCCCAATGCCTGCGGGAAGAGCAAGCCAATCAGACCGACCGCCAACCCACCAATGGCCGGTTTGAGCATGTTTGGGATGGGTAATCGGGCAAAGGCGTTGCGGATGGCGTAGAAGGTTCGGGGATAGACGATGCCTACCAGCCCAGCGATAATACCAAGGACGGCATATCCGATGAGGGTGCGCGGGTCGGTAAACGCAAAGTGATGACCGATCCCAAAGACTGGCGTCCAACCTGCCCAAGAGCCATAGATGCTGTAGCCAACAACAGAGGCGACGAAGGAAGGGAAGAGCGCTTCTGATTCAAAATCATGCTGATAGAGGACCTCAGCGCTGAGGATCGCGCCACCGATTGGCGCTTTGAAGATCGATCCGATACCGGCACCGACACCCGCCGCCATGGCGATGCGACGGTCATGGGCGTCCAGATGCAAGAGATCCGCGAGAGCACTGCCAAAGCCGGCGGCAATCTGCGCCGTCGGGCCTTCGCGACCCGCGCTGCCACCCGAGCCAATGGTGATGGCGGAAGCAATGGTCTTGACCAGTGGGACCCGTGGTCGAATGTACCCGCCTTTCTCGTGAAAGGCTTCAATGGCCGCATCGGTGCCATGCCCCTCCGCTTCTGGCGCGAACGTATAGACAATGATTCCAGTGAGCAATCCTCCCAGGGTTGTCACCAGCGGAAGCAGCCATGGACGTAAAATTGGCGTGATGACCGTCTGCCCCTCACCAGCGGGTCCGGGCGGATAATAGCCCGCGATGGCGCCGAGGAACCAGGTGGAACAGAAGGCGATGGCGCTATAAAAGATGATGGCTCCGATGCCGGCGACAATCCCGATGGCAGTACCCAGGACCAGCCATTTGCGGAAATACGAGCGATTTAATTGAACACGCGCCAGGATGGGCAAGGGTGAGTCGGGATCCTGTACATCAAGATCGACACCGAGGAGCCAGTTTATTCCTCGACGTAGTGTAAGGCGGATAGAACGCATGACAAAGACAACCTTCCATATGAATGTTTTGGCAACAACCCTACCTATGTTGCCGGGATTGGGGCGATCCCCCGCCAGAGCAAACTTGCCAGTATCGAGACGTCATCTGGCGCTACGTCCGGGTGAATCGCGAGCACATGAGGGAGCAGGGCGAGCGACTCCAAAGAGCCCAGGATGTAGAGCGCGAGAGTCACTGGGGGCAGACGACGAATTTCCCCGCGCACCATCCCTTCAGTCAGACCCTCAGCAAGCCGCGCGGTCGAGCAATTCAACCAACTCACCATCGGTGCGCCTACTTCGCGGTTCACGCCATGCAGGGCGCTGACGTGGACACGCAAAAAGTCCTCATGATCGCGCGCGAAGGCCGCGAAAGATCGCGCTAAGCTGACGAGGCGATCCGACCAGGATAGTTCCGCTGTGAGCGCGGAGGTGACCATGTCATCGATCTGTCGACCTATGGCATCAAGTAACGCACTCAGCACCTCTTCTTTGCTGGTGAAGTAGAGATAAATGGTGCCGCGACCAATCCCAGCACGTTCCGCAATGGTGTTGATATTGGCACGTTCATACCCCAGTCGCGCGATCTCATACGCGGCGGCGTCCAGAATTGACTGGCGTTTACGCGCGCGATCATCGTCTGAAATGGTACGTGGCATCGTTTTCTCCCACAGTACGGACCTGATACATCCTCGCCCAGATATATGGGTGGGCACCCACTCATATATCTTACTGCTAAGAACGGACTGATGACCACTTCTGTCACAGCCAGCAGAATCGCGGCATATTCCAGCTTTTTGTCGGAATGGGGAATACGATTCCCTACAGTTTGGGTCGCGAAACAGCCGCGAGGCCAGTTGGCGGATCCAGACAAGAATATCGCCCTAAGGCTTGACAGGCATAGTGGTCATAAGGCTTCACTAAAGGCGAGAGTGCTTGAACCAGAGGAGAACCGTGGGATTATGCCAGATTGCACGATCGGGCTGGATATTGGAACCACTTCAGCCAAGGCGATCGCCTTCGCCAACGATGCCACTGTGTTGGGTGTTGGCAGCGGGCCGATCGCGACACGCCACGGACCCCAGGGTGAGGCCGAACAGGATCCCGCGTTGGTGACAGCGGCAGCTTTGCTGGCACTGCGCGACGCGGCCACAACCGCCGCGACACGGGGATATCGGGTCGCGCGCATCGGCATCAGCGCCGCCATGCATAGCATCATCCCATTGGACGAACACGATGCCCCATTGATGCCCGCGCTCATCTGGATGGATAATCGCGCCGCCGCGACGGCAGAGGCGCTCTGGAGCACCCCCGCGGGGCAGGCGCTGTATCTGCGGACGGGCACACCGATCCACGCGATGTCGCCGTTGGCGAAGATCCTCTGGCTACGCGACGCCGAGCCAGCGATCTTCGCCCAAACCCGGCGCTGGGTCTCGCTCAAAGAATGGGTCTGGCGGCAACTGGGCGGCGACTGGCAGATCGACGCGTCCATTGCCAGCGCGACTGGTATGTATAATCTGCTCACCGGGGAGTGGGACGCAGAGGCGTTGCACCTGGCGGGCATCACCGCGGCGGCGTTGAGCGCGATCGTTCCGACGAGCGCAACCCGGCCATTGGGCGCGGCGGCCCAGGGGATGGGGATCGGGTTGGACACCGCGACGCACCTGACGATCGGCGCGTCAGATGGCACACTGGCAAACCTTGGGGTCGGCGCTATCGCCGACAACATCGCGGCGTTGACGATTGGCACCAGCGCGGCATTGCGCGTCGCCTCCCCTGTGCCGTCGACTGACCGCGCCACGCGTCGCTTCTGTTATGTCCTGGCAGATCAGCGTTACATCGTTGGCGCCCCGAGCAATAGTGGCGGTGTCGTATTGGAATGGCTGGGTCAGCAACTCAGCGCCACTGGCGATCTGACCACGCTCGTCGCGGCGGCAGCGGAGCGCCAGGGTGGGGAAATCGTGTTTCTGCCCTATCTGGCAGGTGAGCGTGCGCCCCTCTGGGACCCGCAGGCCACGGCAACGATCAGCGGCATGCGCATTCACCATACGGCTGCCGATCTCATGCGGGCCGCTATCGAAGGCGTGCTGATGAATGTTCGTTGGCTCGGCGATGCCCTGCCCGCCACGCCCACCCACATCGTCGCGACAGGCCGCGTCCTGGAGCAATCTTGGTTGCGCCAGATCGTCGCCGACCTGTTTCAAGTGCGGGTGGCTTATGATGGCAACACCGATGCTTCGGTGGTTGGCGCCGCGCGGCTGGCGGATCTCGCGGCGGGTGCGCGCCAATGGTCCGATATTCGACCTCAGGCCGACGCCACCATCACGCAACCCCGCGAAGATTCGCCTTACCCCGCTTTCTATCAGCGTTTCCGGACCCTGGCGATGGCGCTCCATGGGCGCGATCCGCTGGAGCAGACCTCGCAATCATCCACGCGAGCCGACGACAGGAGCCGTTGACATCTGGCTTCTTTCCGCGCAACACACCGTGCGATTTGGGCAGTTTGAGATTACCAACGAGGAGATCGATCATGGAATATCGCGCCTTTGGACGGACGGGCTGGAACATCTCCACCGTGAGCTATGGGGCCTGGGCAATCGGGGGGAGTTGGGGGCCGACCGACGATTCCACTGCCATCGCGGCTTTGCAACGGGCGCTGGATCGCGGGGTCAATTTCATCGATACCGCGGATGTCTATGGCGATGGGCATTCGGAGCGCTTGATTGGCCAGGTCATCCGGTCGCGCACGGAGCGCGTCTACGTCGCCACGAAAGCGGGACGACGGCTGAACCCACACGTCGCGGAGGGCTACACCCGCGCGAACTTGACCGCATTTGTCGAGCGCAGCCTCCGTAATCTGGGCGTCGAGGCACTGGATCTGCTGCAGCTGCATTGCCCGCCAACACCGGTCTACCATCAAGCCGAGGTCTACGCCGCGCTGGATGATCTCCAGACTGCTGGCAAGTTGCTGGCCTATGGAGTCAGTGTCGAGACCGTCGCGGAAGCCTTGGCGGCGATCGAACATCCGAATGTGCAGTCGGTGCAGATCATCTTCAATATCTTTCGCCAGAAACCCTCAGACGTTTTTTTCGATGCCGCGCGCGCGCGTCAGGTAGGGATCCTCGCGCGGGTTCCGCTGGCGAGCGGCCTATTGACCGGTAAATTGCGGGCGGACACCACCTTCGATCCCACGGATCATCGTCATTTCAATCGCAACGGCGAAGCTTTCGATCGTGGTGAGACCTTCGCGGGGGTAGATTATGCCACCGGGCTTCAGGCGGTCGAGACCCTGCGATCGCTCGTTCCAGCCGGCGAGACATTGCCGCAGCTCGCGTTACGCTGGATTCTCTCTTTCCCGGAGGTCAGCGCGACCATTCCAGGGATGCGGACGATTGCCCAGACGGAAGAGAATACTGCCGCAGCCGATATGACGCCGCTCGATGCGCCGACGATGGCGGCGGTACGCGCTGTCTATGACGGGCAGATCCGTGGGCAAGTGCACGAACTGTGGTGAGCGTCGCGCGGCGTGCGCGACCTGAACGTCGTACCGGGGGCAACTTGCCCCCATATCACGTGGCTCCAGGCGGCTACCCCTCCGGTATTAGCCATCCGCCAGACAGATTTCGTCGCGATGCAGGCAGGCCATCTATCATTACAGTGGCACTGGTTGCCTGCCATTTTTAGGCACATCGCGGGAACCACCAGCACCCGCAAAATTCCCGGTAGGTTCCCGCGATGCCATTTTTCCTCTCCCCGAGCGCCCTCACGCTGTTAGCTGGGATTTCGGTTTTGTTAGCTGGCCGCAACGAGCCCAGATCAGGGGTGAGGTTCCCGCAAACCCTTGCGCGACCCCGCTCCCTGTGGTATATTATCGAGGGGTCGGTCAGAACTGTCAGAAGCCCGATTGAGGGATTGAAACATGGCTATCGCTTGTTGCGGGAAACATAGCCATATCGTCAGAACTGTCAGAAGCCCGATTGAGGGATT
>DAIDHM010000035.1 GCA_027459705.1 Ktedonobacteria bacterium
GTATGGCGCCACGCGCTACAGCAGCGGGGTGATGCCTACGAGCTATGGATACACCGGGCAACGAAGCGATCCCAGCGGGCTGGCGTATTTCCACGCGCGGTACTACGATCCCACGGTGGGGCAGTTCATCAGCGCCGACAGCGCGCAGGGGCTGAACCGCTACGGCTATGTGCAGGGCAACCCGACAACGCTGACGGATCCTAGCGGGAATATGGCCTGCGCGGTGTATGCCGATGGGTACTGCAATGTGCGGGGAAATGGGAAAGCCGCACCGGCGAGTACCTCAAAACCTTTTTGCGATAGCTGTCATACTACTACTACCATATCGAGCACACAGATGAAGACTTCAAATGGGAACCCGATGTGTACAGATAATTTGGCTAATCCATCTGACGCTTGTGCCACTTGGTTATATCGTGCAAATAATGACAGAACCCCAAAACTCAAGCACTTAATAATTCTGTATGATATTGCTGTGGTAGTAGGTGGGGCAATAAGTGCATTATCTGACCTTGGTGCCTTTTTTAATGATATCAAAGATCCTGGCGCCCGAATAATGGATGTGCTTGACTTTGTGACAACACTTCTTTTTAATATTCTGCCTGCTGTTGGAAATCTTGCCGAAAATGGATTCGGTGCAAATGGTGCTATTGAGTTCTTCTTACAGTTCACATCTGTCTTATATTGGCTAAAAGGTGTTATCGATGCTGCTTATGGCATGTACAAAGGTTTGAATATATGGACCCAATGGATGGTAAAAGCGGTTTTGGCAGCATTACAAGGAGCAATAGAAGGACCGGTTGAACCGTTTCAACAGATTTTACTTTCGTTTGTGTATGGGTTTGTTGATTTGATTGGACAAGGCATAATGGCAAGTGCATACTCGATTTATGCAGATTACCAACAACAATCAGATGAGTCGATTTTTGATTGGTGTGCGCAATACGGGTGTCCAAATGCTGGAAAAGTTCCCACTTCTTAATGCTCAATGGAGGAATGGTTTGAATACAGAAGACGAACAGGGTGATTACAAACCATTTATACGAGGTTTGATCCTCGTTTTTCTACGATTTTTACCAATCTCGTTTTGCCTTTTTTTTATGATTGGAGTTGCATTAATTTATTTGCACCATAATGTAGGCATTGGTAACCCTTTCATAGATGTTCTTGTGATAAGTTTTAGTTTGTCTTTTTCTCTTACTATTCCTGCATATTATTTCCTTATGGTGTATTTTCAAATTGCTAAGATGTTTAGAGATAGTTATCATTTTGACGATTTCATACAGAGTAAATGGGACCCTAAAACGATTAACGACGAAAGACAAAATGAAGAATAATTGATGGCGAAGGGCAGCGGGTGCAGCAGAGCGTGACGAGCAATGGCACGACGACGACGACCAGCTACATCGGCAGCTATGAAGAGGTGAGCGCGACGAGCGGGACGACGGTGGTGACGAAGTATTCCCAGGCGGGACCAGCGACGGTGGAGAACGTGGGCGGCACGTACAGCTACCTGGCGGCCGACGCGCAGGGCAGCGTGAGCGTGGCGCTGAGCAGCGGGGGAGTGGTGACGGCGAGCCAGCTCTTCGCCCCATATGGCGCCACGCGCTACAGCAGCGGGGTGATGCCCACCAGCTACGGCTTCACCGGGCAACGGAGCGATCCCAGCGGGCTGGCGTATTTCCACGCGCGGTACTATGATCCCACGGTGGGGCAGTTCATCAGCGCCGACAGCGTGCAAGGGCTGAACCGCTACGGCTATGTGCAGGGCAACCCGACAACGCTGACGGATCCGAGCGGGAATATGGCCTGCGCGGTGTATGCCGACGGGCTGTGCCAGCGCGGCCCGAAGGGGGCACCGCATCCAGCCCTAACGACGACGGGGAGTCGTGGAGCAGGGGGATCTGGAGGGAAAGGGGATAAACCTGCTCTAACAACACCAAATATAGGTAAGGCACAATCGAGTTATCAAAATAATAATTGTCATAATAAATTATGCGCTGTGAATACGGTATATGAGGCAACAGGATGCAGGAATAATTGTATTTCAGCACAGGATTTACTATGTTACAGCGGTTTGGGTTGCGCAAATTTACTGCTCTTGAAGGATGTAATTGATGGTTCGACACACATCAACTGGGGAAATGTTTTATTGGATGCTACAGGAGCTATAGCTGCACTTGTGCTCGCAGTTGGAGCTTTTGTTGAGGGACTCGACTTACTAACAACGATGCCATGGCTTGGTATAAGAGCATTTGGTTTGGGTCTGATCGGAATTGGTCTTGCATTATATGGCATTTCCCAGGTTCTTAGCGAAATGGCACCAAACGGTGGGTTAAGCGGCATTACAGATGCAATTGACTATACGGCACAAAGTTTAGTCTTGGGAGGTGCTGCTGCTGGTTTAACAGGAAGTGTGGCAGCAATTCTGTCAAGTGGGTGGATATTGGTAAATACGTTATATCTGATTGGTACAGCAGCTTCCGGTATCTGGGGATTTGTAAAGGGATATGAGTCACAACAATGAATAAAATATTGGCTTATGTACCAATAGACTTTTATATCATGAACGGTGTACTACTCATGTTGTCCATTGCGCTGAATATTGAACTCATAACAAAGTATAAACGTGTTAACAAAATTGTATTTCTCACAGTTACAGGATCTACATTACTATTTATTGTACTATTATTTTCAATCATACGGATTTGGTAATAATTTTAAGAATGGTATTAATAACAGTACTGAGCCATGGATGGCGATCGCCGAACGGGCAGGCGCAGATCCTGGGGTACGATGCGTTGCGGCGGCTGATCAGCTGGCAGAACGCGCCGAGTTCGCCGACGAGCACGGCGAGCTATGCGTACGATGGCGAAGGGCAGCGGGTGCAGCAGAGCGTGACGAGCAATGGCACGACGACGACGACCAGCTACATCGGCAGCTATGAAGAGGTGAGCACGACGAGCGGGACGACGGTGGTGACGAAGTATTACCAGGCGGGACCGGCGACGGTGGAGAACGTCGGCGGCACGTACAGCTACCTGGCAGCCGACGCGCAGGGCAGCGTGAGTGTGGCGCTGAGCAGCGGGGGAGCGGTGACGGCGAGCCAGCTCTTCGCCCCGTATGGCGCCACGCGCTACAGCAGCGGGGTGATGCCCACCAGCTACGGCTACACGGGGCAACGGAGCGATCCCAGCGGGCTGGCGTATTTCCACGCGCGGTACTACGATCCCATGGTGGGGCAGTTCACCAGCGCCGACAGCGCGCAGGGGCTGAACCGCTACGGGTATGTCAAGGGCAACCCGACGACGCTGACGGATCCGAGCGGGAACTTTATCTGTCCAGGGCCGAAGATTGATGGGCAATGTCTGAACATACCGAGTATTGTCGCGAGTGTGATCATTGGGAGAGGAAAGTCCCTCGCTCAGAATGTAGGTACACATGCGGCAAACCAATATGTAGCCCAAGTGAGGAGAGCAGCGAGGCAAGCGAAGCAACTCTACAACGCTGCTGAAGGTACCAGGGAATATAATCGATTGGCGAAACAATTTGGGCAAGACATGGCGAAAACCGAAACTGCAGCGAGTGATTATGCTGAAGCGGAAGCGAAAGCCAGTTTCTTTGACAAAGCTTACTGGGGATCCGTCGGGATTGCAGGTGCGCTGGATGGCATAGCGACTGGGGTGGACTACTACCAATCAGATACCAAGGATAAAGGCGCATTACGGGTGGAGAAATCCGTAGTCGCAGGGGCGGTGCATGCGGTGATCGTAACGAGTTTGACTATAGGTACGGATGCAGCGGTGGATGCATTCTTAACTTCTACTATTGGGGCAGCCACTTTTGGAGTAGGAACACCAGCCGCACTTGCTCTGAGTGTGGGAGCTGATGTCTTGATTGGTGCAGCTGCTGGTTTACTAGGGGATGCAATTGTGCAGCATACACCCGTTGTAAATGACATAACCAACGTAATCAACAATACAGGAAGTGCTATCCAGTCCTTTTTTGCTGGGTGGTAATAAACACGATATAGGGGGGTACCATGCAAAATGAAAGCGAAGAGCATATACAATTGCGTTATCCGTTGACCAAACAAACGGTAGTTGGAGCATATTTATTTGTCCTGGTATTATTTTGTGTCGTTGTATTTGAATACACACCTAGTGTTCAATATTCAATATACGAAAGTGCCCCGCTAAGGATCTTTGTGATGGTATTTGGGTCTCTATTAGGTTTTGCAGGTTTGATAGGGATAACTATACGAGTCATTAATCATGATAAATACGATCTCATGATCGATGAACTTGGATTTCACGGAGCTGATGGTATTTCCTTCATACCGTGGGCAGAGATACAAAGCATTGAAGATAAAACGATTCGTTATAACGCGTTAAGACAACGAGTTCATCTTGCTCGGATAAAGGTACGATCAATGCGCCGAATATTACAAAATGACGACAGCTATCTGGCACGGATACGTCGAGCAAGAAATATTCCTTATGTCTACCTCTCCACCGTGAAGCGCAAGGATATCCAGATTTTTTTGCTTACATTGCGACAAAGGTTTCCAGAGCAGATCGAACGATACAGGATTAAATTCTATAATGATGTAATCGAGTAAAATGACGTCGCGTACTATTGATAGAATTGTTATATGTGATGTAACAATGCAGTTCGCCGACGAGCACGGCGAGCTATGCCTACGATGCCGAGGGGCAGCGGGTGCAGCAGAGCGTGACGAGCAATGGCACGACGGCGACGACCAGCTACATCGGCAACTATGAAGAGGTGAGCGCGACGAGCGGGACGACGGTGGTGACGACGCAGCGGTACATGTATAGTTGACATAAAACACGCGCATGTACGCTTACCGCTACCCAGGAAGCTGTTGAACCGCATACAGTTGTACCTATGAGTGAGGTCAGCAAGATTGAAAACATCTTTGCACTCTTCTTGACAGTCACTTTTAGAAACTGCTATAATTCGACCAACATGCAGGAAAGCCTCTTGGCACTCTCCGACAATCCGCCAGATGTGGGGGTCGGAATCGCCAGCATTTCCGCATCGCTAAGTTACCAGAGTTGTTAAGTGATAAGCTTGGCGGCCAGCAGACAGTAGCCATGCTCGGTACAGTACGATGGCGCAAGCCGAAAGAAACGAGTTGGTCAATGTCTCTACACACGTCATGGTCGCCCAGATGCATCCTGGTTGCGTGTATTGTTGATCGTGGTCCAAATCTGGTAGCGTAGCATATGGAAGTGTGTTCACGCAGGTGATCCTGCGGAGTCATGAGAAAAATATCTCAACACATCGAGGACGAGTACGTGGTGAGGCACGGCGACAGAGAGCCGTAGCTGATGAAAAGTCGGTGCCGAAGCCGCCACGGAATATGACCTCGTAGGTGGTGAGCTGAACTCCCTGAAAGGTGAGGGTAGGCTCATCCGGCTGGACGCCGTTATCATGGTCCGGGTCTGGGCGCGTTTGCGGCACATTGCCGTGAATGTGCGTTGGATCGCTAAGGCTCCAGCGTAGCTGGAGCAAAACAGGGTGGTACCGCGATACCTCTCGCCCCTGAGTGGGTGAGAGGTATTTTTGTTGTCTGAAATGGCAACGTGTACAATCGGAGGTCGCGCGATGGCGAGCGCCAATAGTACAGATTTTTTGCCGCTTGATATTCGCTCGCAACGGGCGGAGAGTCCGTTATCTACCGATGCCCTGGTGGAATCTTCGATTCCCCGTCAAGGCACTGTGGTTCTTGACACGTTGCCCCTGACAAATGGCGACGCGTTGGCGCCTGTCATGATAGCGTTTGAGCGTTGGGGCACATTGGCGCCCGCGCATGACAATGTCATCCTGCTGTGCCACGCGCTCACGGGCGATGCCCACGCGCGCGATGATGCCCACGAGGATGACCCGCGCGCGGGCTGGTGGAATCCGTTGATTGGGCCAGGGAAGGTCTTTGATACAAATCGCTTCTGTGTGATCTGTTCGAATATTCTGGGGGGCTGTTATGGGACGACTGGACCAACCAGTCTTCATCCCGCCGATGGGCAACCCTATCGACTCCGCTTCCCCCTGATCAGTGTTGGCGACATGGTTCATGCCCAGGCGGCCCTCCTGCGGGCCTTGGGTATCTCGCGTCTCTATGCCGTCGCTGGCGGCTCTGTTGGCGGATTGCAAGCACTGGAGTGGGCAATAGCCGCGCCGATGCGTGTCGAGCGTGCCATCATTATCGCCGCGAGTCCACGGCTGGGGACGCGTGGTCTGGCGATCGACGACATCGCGCGCCAGGCTATCATGGGCGACCCCGCGTGGAATGGCGGCGATTATCCCGCCGATGGCGGTCCGGTCATTGGCCTGGGAATCGCGCGGATGCTCGGCATGCTCACCTATACGTCACCCGAAGGACTGGACCAACGCTTCGGTCGACAACTCGCCGACCGCGAGAGTCATTTGCCACCCTTTGGTCCACGACTGGCAGTTGAAACATATCTGCACCACCAGGCGCAAAAATTGGTGCGGCGTTTCGACGCCAATACCTACCTGTACCTTTCAAGCGCAATGGATCGGTATGACGCCGCCGCTGGACGCGGCGGAGACCGCGAGGCGCTGGCGCGCATCCGCGCCCGCGTGCTGTGCGTTGGCATCGACACCGATTGGCTCTTCCCCGCCGCCGATGTGCGCGCCATGGCGGAAGCTATCCGTGCCAGTGGCGGCGATGCGACGTATCGCGAATTGCGATCTGTGGAAGGTCACGACGCATTTTTAAAAGAATGGGATCAACTCGACGCGACGCTGCGTCCATGGATCGCTGACGATCGCTTGTCATCGTATTGAGCGGGATAGGCCCGCGCCAACCGGGTGTATGGTCACCCACGCAGAAAGCGAGCACACCACCATGGCAGAATCTGATATCACGCCCAGCTCACCGCGTCAATTTGGTTTCGAGACCCTCGCCTTACATGCCGGTCAAGAAGGTCCCGACCCCACCACCCACGCGCGTGCCGTCCCAATTTACCAGACCACCTCCTATGTCTTCGAAGACGACAATGATGCCGCTGATCTCTTCGCGCTGAAGAAATTTGGCAATATTTATACCCGCATCATGAACCCGACGACCGATGTCTTCGAGAAGCGCATCGCTGCGCTGGAAGGCGGCGTCGGCGCGCTTGCCACCGCATCGGGACAGTCCGCTGAATTCATGGCTCTGATCAACATTGCTGGCGCTGGTGATGAAATTGTCAGCAGCACCAGTCTATATGGGGGGACCTATAACCTCTTCTCGCAGACACTTCCCAAGCTCGGCATTACGACGCATTTTGTGGATGGACGCGATCCGGAGAATTTCCGGCGTGCCATCACACCACGCACCAAGGCCATCTACGCCGAATCAGTTGGCAACCCCAACCTGGAGACGCTGGATTTCGCCGCGGTCGCCGCCATCGCGCACGCCGCTGGCATCCCATTGATTATCGATAATACGGTCCCCAGTCCTTACCTCATTAACCCCTTGCGGCATGGCGCGGACATCGTCGTGCATTCCGCCACTAAATTCATCGGTGGTCATGGCACCTCAATTGGCGGGGTGATTGTCGATGGTGGCACCTTTGATTGGGCCGCGAGCGGCAAGTTCCCCGGACTGACGGAACCGGACCCGTCTTATCATGGCGTACGTTTCGTCGAGGCCTTTGGCCCTGCCGCTTACATCATTAAAGCGCGCACGCAGGTTTTGCGCGATATTGGCGCCAGCGTCAGTCCATTTAATAGCTGGCTCTTCCTGCAGGGACTGGAGACATTGCCCCTGCGGATGGAACGCCACAGTCAGAACGCCCTGCGCGTCGCCCGATTTCTGGAAGAACATCCGGCTGTGACGTGGGTCCGCTATCCTGGCCTCACCAACCATCCGACCTATGCCACCGCGGCGAAATATTTCCACCGCGGCCTCTTCGGTGCGATGGTGGGCTTCGGCATTAAAGGCGGTCTGACCGCTGGTCGCCGCTTCATCAATGAGGTGAAGCTGTTCTCCTTGTTGGCGAACATCGGCGACTCGAAATCACTGGTCATCCATCCTGCCAGCACCACGCATTCGCAGCTCAGCGAAGCCGAACAGCTAGCGACAGGGACCACTCCTGATTTCGTGCGCCTCTCCGTCGGCATTGAAGCGATCGACGATCTGCTCGAAGATCTGGATCAGGCACTCAACGCCGCGACGTTCTAACGTGTCTGGACACGGCTTGCCAGCAGAGACCCATTTCCGTCGGCAAGCCGTGGTGTTGCTCGTCTGTGAGTTTCGAAAGGTAAGGCAGCATGCTGGTCGTAAAATTCGGCGGTTCGTCAGTTGGCGATGCCGCCGGAATCGCTCGTGTCGCTACGATCATCGCGGATCTCCAGTCGCACGAACCGGTGACGGTCGTTGTCTCGGCGATGGCTGGGGTTACGGATGATCTGCTCGCGATCGCGCGATCTGCGATGGCGGGGGACGCCAGCTCCTGGGCAAGCGCCCGCAATGCTCTGGATGCGCTCGGAGATCGCCACCGCGCGGTATTTAAGACACTGGGCGTGGCAATCCCCGCCCAATTTGACGCAGCGTGGCGTGCTTGTGAGGCGGCGGCGGCTTCCCTCAACCAGCCTGCATCTGACTCCCGTCAGTCGGTAGAGGCGGCGACAAATTTCTCTGGATGGGGCGAGCGCTTGATGGTGGAGGTGCTCGCGGCCGTGGTGAGGACGCGGGGTATCGCCGCCGAAGCTTTCGTTGGGGAACCGGTTGTGCTGGCTTCCCTGGCACAGGGAGCGCCCCAGCCCGAGCCTTCACTGCTGGCGACGCGCGCCTGGCTTGGTCCGCGGTTGGCATCTCTGTTCTTGCGCGATGGCATACCGATAGTACCTGGCTATATCGCCCGTGACGCGCACCAGGAGCCAACGACACTGGGACGGAATGGCTCGGATTATTCCGCAGCGATCATCGCGGCAGCCCTGGGAGCCAGCCGACTGATTATTTTTTCGGATGTGCCGGGTATTTTCAGCGCCGATCCACGGCTTGTATCCTCAGCACGTCTGATTCCCTGGGTGACCTATGACGAAGCCGCCAGGATTGCCCATGCTGGGGCGCAGGTATTGCATCCGCGTACCGTTGAACCGCTCGCCCGCTGGCAGATCCCTCTGGAGTTACGCGCCACTCAGGATCCTTACCGGACGGGTACGACCATTCTGCCCGCAGGCGCGCCAGGACATCGCGTACCAGGCTTCGTCGTGGCCAATCGCGCTCTTGATGCTGTCCGCACCTGCGTGACGGTTGCCATCCTGGATGGGAAGACGAGTGCCGATTATCTGGCGATGTTGCTGCGTCGTGTTGGTGAGATTGGTCAGGCATCAGTTGATCCTACCAGCCTGGAGGTGCAATGGATAGTTCCCTCCGCCACAGCAATAACCACCCAAATTGCGCTGCATCAGATCTTGCTTGATGCGGCGGAGAGCGCGTCGTTGATCGCTCGATAGTGTTAAGACTTTAATGAGTGTGCAACCAGGACACCACTCTGATCCATGTGCTACATGGTCGATGGTGCTCGATTGGACCCGCCAGTGGTTCCATGGCAATTGAGATCGGCCCTGATGGCCTATGATCCAGATGGGGCATGGGGCGCCAGCCCAGGGAGTGCTCGTCTGGCTCATGGCCGCAGGCCGGTTGTGAAGATCGCTGACCCACCACCCAGCCACTTTGGCTTCTGCCTATGTGATGTGCCCTCATCGATGTATACTGTATATTGATACGTTGGGATTTTTCTCTTCGTTCGCGTTGAGAGCGCTTATCCATTTGTTGATACATAGCGCGTCTCCCGTACGTTTGAATGTTGGGAACAATGACGACCATTTCGCGAACCGATTAGTTTGTGCTGACCCGGGCAAGCGGGTCGCGCGAGAGACGAGGGGCTATGCTTACCTTCTTAGGCAATCTCATCAACCAGTGGTTTCACACCTTTGGGTATGGCGGCATCGTCTTAGCAATGGCGCTAGAAAGTTGCTTAATCCCGCTGCCGAGCGAGATCATCATGCCGGTTGCGGGTACCTTTATTGGCGGCGTGGCCGGCTCGGGGCTACATTTTTCGCTGATTGGGGTGGCATTGGCTGGCTCATTGGGGAGCGTGGTCGGTTCATTGGCGGCCTATTATCTTGGTGCGGTCGGCGGTCGTCCGGTCATCTTCAAATATGGGAAGTATATTCTGGTCTCACGCCATGATTTCGATATGGCCGAACGCTGGTTCCAGCGCTATGGCGGCGGCGTCGCTTTCTTCTCACGGATGCTGCCGATTATTCGTACCTATATCTCGTTGCCCGCTGGCATGTCGCGTATGAATGTCGTCCGCTTCACAACCTTCACCTTCCTTGGATCGCTGCCGTGGTGTTTCGCCCTGGCTTATGCTGGAGAGAAACTAGGGGCGCAATTTGGCACTTCGATCGGGAAGGTGCTGCATGACGCGGATTACCTCATCGGCGCTGTCATCGTCCTGCTGGTCGTGCTCTATGTCTGGCGCCACTTCCGTCAGGAACGTGCCTACGATCAGCAGCACGCGTCCGCACAGATCCAGAATGACGCTCCGCGTCAGGCGGCGCGACCTACACCGCCGCGTTATGGCGCGCCACCCAACCAGATGGATTATACGCAACCACGTGGCGCGCGGTCTGCGCCCAATGCCCGTGATCGCGGTTACTATGATCCTAATGGTCCGGATGCGCCCACCACGCAAAGCCCGACGATTAAACCGCGCCCATGAAGTGTTCGCCAATCCGCACTCACCGATTGGCGGCGCGATGTATACGCTGATATGCGGTCAATGGCGACCGTGTATTGCCCCGTCGCTCCCGTGTGCCCCAGTGGAGATCTCCAGCAGTCTTGAAGCGTAGGGACATGATCACGTGGAGAAAACCGCACATGCCACTCTTTTAACGACTCGTGGACATCCCGATCGGTGCCTGTAGCGCGCTCTGCGCTACCTCCAGCGTGTGGACGATGGTCATGGTCCAGGCTGCGATGGCGTCCCAATCGCGAAAATCACCAGAGGGAGCATGGATAGCGGTTACCACCAGGCGCTCGGCAAATGACAGTTGCGCGAGATCAAGCGCACCAGCGAAGATTCGATGATCCCGTGGTTGAATGCTCTTCTGAAACGCCGCCAATTCTTTGGGTTCTGGCTCAGTCGCCCGTGACTCACCGCCGAGCGGTCCGCTACTGAAAAGCCAGACAAGCTGACGGGCGAGCGTAGTGTGATGATGTTGGATAAAAGCGGTTGCCTCGCGCATCCACGACCCAAAATAGAGCGCACTGCCGATGATAGCCGCCTGGTACGCTTCAGGATTCCCCACTTCGCTCAAGGACAACAGATCGACTAACTGACCATGTGCGCGCAGGGTAGCAGCGATGTGGGTTGCGATGCCACGGGTCGCGCCGTGCTTACTGGCATACGTGACAAGGATGGTCATAGGGGCTCCTTTCCACCCTCCACCTGCTGGCGATAGTTCCCCACCATCGCATCCTCTGCATGACTGGAGTGCTCTTATTGATTCTGCGCGCGCGTTCTCCCATCCCTATCAACGGAGGGTCCTCTGCAACACAATTCCATCACAATCAGGCAATATGCACATAACCGTGATCGATGACATCCATGAAACCGCTATGTCTTCCCCCATGGAAGCAACCGGACTGGTACGTATATTTTGACAGTATCGATTGAGAGTGGAATAATAGGGGCGGCAACCGGAAGGGAGTCTGAATCTCTCACGCGCATGATGTGCAAGGAGTAAGAACATGACGAACCAACCATTCACACCCCCTCTTGTCTTGCTCGTCGATGATATTCCAGATCTCCTGTTCGCTTTCGCTCTTCACCTTGAACAATTCGAAGGCATGCGGGTCATAACCGCGAAAGATGGCCTGGATGGCTTGGAACGCTTCTTCGAAGTACACCCGGATTGCGTCGTCATCGATGTCAAAATGCCACAACTCGATGGCTATCAATTGACCAGGGCGCTCCGCGGCGATCCCGCTTCGGCACACATACCGCTCATCATGCTGACCGCGATGACGCAGGATCACGATCGCAAGATCGGTCTGGCATCAGGTATTGATCGCTATGTGGCGAAACCGGTGAAACCTAGCGAGTTAGCGGCAATTATTCGCGATGTGTTGCGGATCTCAGCAGCCGAGCGCGATCAACATCTGCGACAATTGGCACAAGATGAGGAACAGTCGCATTGAAAACTCCTCCTCGTCGTTGGAGCGTTAACCATTCACAGCAAGGAGTGTCTCCTCATGCAACTTGAACGTATCGCGCTTACTCCGTCGAATCCTCGATCCGCGCCGCCAATCCTCTTCGTGCATGGCGCGTGGCATGGCGCATGGTGCTGGGAACCATATTTTCTGCCCTATTTCGCCGATAAAGGATTTGCGGTAGAAGCTTTCAGCCTCCGCGCGCATGGCAAAAGCGACGGCCAGCAACATACCCGCGGCTTACGGTTCAAAGATTATGTTGCTGATCTCACCGAGATCTGTCAGTCCTATGCGCAGCCTCCGCTGCTGATCGGCCATTCAACCGGTGGCGTCATTGTCCAGAAATATCTGGAATCGCATACTGCGCCTGCGGCCGTTATGTTAGCGTCGCTGCCTCCGGATCCGATTCTTGGGGCATCGTTCGGTTTGCTCTCCCAATATCCGGGCGCCTTGGTCCAATCACTCCCAACCTTCAGCCTCAAGCCCTTTGTTGCTTCGCCTCAACGAGTCAGAAAACTCTTCTTTTCGGCCAATATGCCCCTCGCGAAGGTTGCGCCTTTCCAACGTCAGATGCAGGATGAGTCTGTACTCCTCTTGTTGGATCTGGCGCTCGCTCGCCAGGTGGATCCAGTCAAGATTCGCACCGCGAATCCTGACATGCCGATGCTCGTCCTGGGCGCGGCACAAGATAGTCTCTTGCAGCCACCGCTGATGCGAAATCTGGCTCAACATTATGGCACCACGGCTCAGTTTATCCCTGAAGTCGCTCACGATATGATGCTTGAGGAGCATTGGCAAGATGTCGCCGATGTCATCATGCACTGGATAGAGGCACACGTTCTGAAGGCTGGTGTGTGATGGCGAATCAACTGTTGACCGATGGCCAGAATGCTGATCAACTTGCGTCGCAATTGACCCACGAGAATCGTCTGCGTCTGGCGAATGCCATTGCCTGGATTCTCTTTATCTTTGGTACGTGCTATGTACTGGCGTTCAACCTGCTTTTGGTCTTTGTTCCTGACGCACGACAGCCGATCTTTCTCATTGTCGATGCCATTATCATCACTGCCGTCAGCGGCTGGTTTTCCACGCTGATATTTGTCCGCCGGGGGAATGTCAACACCGTCGCAGCGTTGATTGTGGTGTCATTTTTCCTGGCAATTAGTGCTTTACTGATCTCTTTTTCTGCTATCAACCTCTTGCAGCCACTGTTGCTCACCGGTATCGCCGCCTATATGCTGGTCATCATATTGGCTGGACTCCTGGGTACTCGTGGGCTGGTGATCATCACTACGCTCTGCTGCGATGGGGCATCCCTCGCGTTTCTGATCTATCAGATGGAGATCGGGCGAATCAGTTTCACCAATCAGTTCGCGCTGCTCGGCCCCCAGATAGTGATTCAGCAGTGGGCTGCCGCGATCTTTATCCTGGTGCTGACGCGATTTTCTCAGAATACGCTGCACCAACTCAGTGATACGTTACTGGCTATTGACCAGGCCCGCAAACTCGATGATCTCAAGAATCAGTTCATCAGCAGCGTCAACCACGAGTTACGCAACCCGATCATGACCCTGCAAGGTCTCATCGAAGTCATTTACCAGGGTCTGCGCCATAAGATTGACCCCGCTATGTTAGTGGACCTGGCGCATCGTGCCGACCGTGTTGGTGACGGTCTCCGCCAATTGGTGCTGAGCATCCTCGAAGTTCGGTCGATTGAGCAAGATATTCAACAATTGACACCCTCTATGGTTGAGGTCAGCCATGTCGTCACCGAAGCGGCCAACTTGATTGCTCCTGATGAACGCGTTGCGGTCGAACGTGAGCTACGCTTACGTCTGGCACCGCACGTGATGGTCTGGGCTGATCCGATCCGGTTGCAGCAAGTTTTGGTCAATCTGCTCTCGAATGCGGTAAAATATTCAGAACCGGGCACACCGATCGAGATCAGCGCGATCCCCTTACCACCTTCCCCTTTACCGACCTCGCAACGGAGTGGCAAGCTGTGGGTTGAACTACGTGTCCGCGATTATGGGTTTGGCATCCCACCAGCCGAGATTCCCCTGCTCTTTCATCGTTTTGTACGTTTACCACGTGACCTGGCATCTCATATCATCGGCAATGGGTTAGGGTTATTTCTCTGCAAAGAGTACGTGGAGGCGATGGGTGGCAGAATCTGGGTAGAGAGCAGTGGGGTTCCGGGTGAGGGATCTACTTTTGTGATCCATTTACCCGCATCGGCACCCCCTTCCGCTCCCAGTCGGCCGCTAGATAGGCATGAGCGCCAGGCCATGTACGCTATGCAATCAGAACGCTGAGTCGGCTGATCGCTATCGTCCCAATGGACTGCCGCCCTATAACTTCGTTTGGGCTCCCAGCATGTACCGCCAGACTGGCCGATATCCACAATACTCTCCGTGGATATCGGCCAGTCTGGCCAGGGTGCTATAGTATAATACAAGACAGCATCTCGCTCTCCAGCGCAGAAGAGGAAGATATCCGCATGGCTGAAGTTCGTACTTTGATTGTGGTGCCCCATACTCATTGGGATCGCGAATGGTATCAGACGTTCCAGCAATTCCGCAAGCGTCTCGTGCAGTGCGTCGATCATGTCCTGCGTGTCCTGGATGAAGATCCCGACTTCACTTATTTCATGCTCGATGGCCAGACTGTCGTCATCGATGATTATCTTGAGATTCGTCCAGAAGAGGCCGACCATCTTCAAACATTGGCACGCGCCGGACGCATCCTGGTTGGTCCCTGGTACATTCAACCGGATGAATTTCTGGTCAGCGGCGAGGCGATCGTGCGCAATCTGTTGCTGGGACGCCAGATCGCCGCGCCGTATGGCGGTGCAATGCTCGTCGGCTATGCCCCCGATTGTTTCGGCCACATTGCCCAGATGCCGAACATCTGGCAAGGCTTTGGCATCGACAATACAGTCTTTTGGCGGGGTGCGGATCCAGCGCAAGTCGCGAGCGAATTCTGGTGGGCAGCGCCAGACGGGACACGCGTCCGGGTCAGTTTCTTGAGCGGTGAGTGGGGGTATTCTAATGCTCGCGATCTCCCGCTCAATCCTGAGGATCTCATCCGGCGGGTTGAAAGAGTGGTGACGCCTATGCTGACGAAAGCCACAACCTCTTCGGTGCTCCTCATGAACGGATCGGACCATCTCGAACCACAGGACGGTCTGCCTGCCGCATTGCGCGTCGCCAATGCGCAATTGGCGCAGCAAGGCTGGCAACTGGTCATCGGGACGCTCCCGCAGTATATCGCCAATGTACGTGCCGCCAATCCTACCACCAACACCCTTACCGGCGAATTCCGTTCGTCGCACGCAATGCATTTGCTGCCAGCCGTCCTGTCGGCGCGCATGTGGATTAAGCAGCGCAACACTGCCAGCGAGGATCTCTTGACCCATGTCGCCGAACCACTGGCCGCCTGGGCAACAACGTTGGGCGCGCCGTATCCAGCAGGTTTTCTGCGCTCAGCCTGGCGCTTCCTGTTGCAAAACCAACCCCATGACAGCATTTGCGGATGCAGCATCGACCAGGTCCATCGCGAGATGGTGCCGCGCTATGATCAGTGTGATCAGATTGGCGAGATGGTCATCCACGACGCGTTGACAACCATTGCTTCGCAGATCGACACCAGCGGCCGTGTTGACGAAGGGTCGGCTGCGGTGGCAGTGGTCGTCATCAATACGGTTGCTGGTCCGCGTTCTGCCCTGGCCGAAGTCGCAACCCAGGTCGCCGCGCCATTAGAGGATCTGATCGTCATCGGTCCTGATGGTGATCCGGTTCCTCACGTTGCCATTGCTGGCGAGAGCACGGAGCTCTTGCACCAGACATTCGAGAAAGGCATTGTCGAGAGCGCATTGGCGATGCTCGATGAGCAAGGTCGTATCGGCGGCTATCATGTGCTGGGGGTCGCGTTCCATGAGCCTGACGCTAATGGTATCGCGCGCATCTGGATCGGCGTAGCACAACATGGTCAGGCTGACCCAGGCTATACCGAGAAGGCGATTGCGCAACTGCGAGCAATGTGTGGCCGAGACAATGTCGTAGCCTTTGATGTCACCATCGTTGAGTCACCCAAAGTTCGCATGAGCTTCATCGCTCGCGACTTACCAGCTTATGGCTTGCGTACGTATACTGTTCGGGGTCGCCATGAACATGAAGCTGCCGCTGCCCCGACCGGTCTCCATGCGACCTCGCATATGATGGAACATCATCGCCTACGTGTCACGATCGATCCGCTCACAGGGACGATGACCATGGCAGACAAATTCACGGGGATCTTGTACCCTGGTTTGCTGGGTCTTGCCGATGGTGGTGATGTGGGTGACCTCTATACTTATTCACCGCCTCGACAGGATCTCGTGGTGGATGCCTTCGTCCAGCCACCCGAGATAACTTTGTTGGAATCTTCACCAGTGCGCGCCACCGTGCGCATCGCGGGAACGTTGCGACTTCCGGCTCGTTGCGCGGAGGATCGCGCGAGTCGCGCTGAGGAGCGCGTAGATTGTTCTGTCGTCCATGAGGTGTCGCTGGACGTAGCCTGCCCTTACATCGCCGTGCGAACAACCGTCACCAATCATGCCAGCGATCACCGCTTGCGCGTCCTCTTCCCATCGAACATCCAGACGGATTATGCCGATGCTGATGGCACTTACATGGTCAATCGTCGACCGATCCACCAGTCGCCACCAGCGGAAGGGTGGCGTGATTGGTCGGAGGACCCAGTGGATACCTATCCGCAGAAACGTTTTGTCGCAATCCACGATACTCGGAGCGGCCTGGCCATCCTGAATCGCGGACTGCCCGAGTATGAGGTTATGCCGGACGCGGAAGGGGTAACCGTTGCTCTCACCCTGCTGCGAAGCGTTGGGTGGCTCTCGCGCGATGATTTCATGACGCGACGGGGACATGCTGGCCCTATGCTTGCCACACCCGAAGGTCAGATGCACGGGACGTGGAGTTTCGAATACGCGATTATGCCATGTGCTGTCGGTGGGTGGCAAGCCGAAGATGCACGAGTAGCGCGCGCTGCTGAGGCATTCAACATTCCCGTGTGGACCATGACCACCGGGAGCCATCCGGGTCGTATCGCGCCGGATGGGAGTTTTGTCTCATTGGGATCAGCGGAATTGATCGTCAGCGCCATCAAGTGGGCGGAGGATGGAAACGGGCTGATCGCGCGATGGTATAATCCGACAGATCATCTGCTTGTAGCTGACCTCCACACGGCGTTCCCCGTGGCCCACGCTACAATTGTTCGTATGGATGAGACCGAGATGCAGTCCATTTCCGAGGAATCGGCACAACACTGGCGTATTCAAACTCCTGCCGGAGCTATCATCAGCGTACGATTGGTACCATTGTCCCAGTAGTCAACCGTCACCAAGTATGATACAATGCACGTAGTGTTCACCGGCTGATCTAACGAAAGGAGAAGCGGCGCTCATCCGAGCCGCTCCGGCCACCGTGCCCCGCGCCGCGCGACCCCCATGTCGAAACTCATCGGCTACGCAGTAGCGTTCCTTATCGCCTTCCTGGTGGCGCTGTGGCTCAGCATGATCATCTGGACGTGGCGCGATATTCGCTCCCGAACCCAGGATGTCGTCCTGCAAGCTATCGGCACGATTCTTACCGCCGTCTTCCCTGGTCTGGGGATCCTACTCTATTTGATCTTGCGCCCGCGTCAGACGTTGGCGGATCTCTACGAGCGGCAGCTCGAAGAGGAATCGCTGTTGGCGGAGATGACAGAGCGGCAAACTTGCCCTACCTGTCACTATCGCGTTGACGGAGATTTCCAGGTCTGCCCATCGTGCGCCACCAAGCTTCGTCGCGCCTGCCCGCGTTGCGACCGCTTGCTGGAGCTCAAGTGGAATGTTTGCCCGTACTGCGGCTATGGCGCTGGCGATGGCGGTCGCGCACCGGCCCGCCAGGGGTCACGCTCTGCCGATCGTGGTTAAAAGCTCTCCACAGCCATGCCAGCTACCCGCCAGTGCATCTCATTGGCGGGTAGCTTCATATTGGTGAGGCATCGGGAGCAGGTGGGCCGCGAAATGTCGGCATATTCTGATCTACTAGTCGCTACGGTGTCAGTATTTTTGTCATATGCCATTCAGTATAATATTTTCCATCCACAAACAATGCCGCTGCCTCAGTACCATAAGCCACAAAACCGCGCGAGGTGTACAGGGCGACGGCATCTTGCTGGTCTATGACCACACTCAGGTTGAGTTTGTGCAACTTCCGCGCCCTTCCATACGCGATGATGCCATCGAGCAAGCGCGATCCCAGACGCTGATGGCGATATTCGGGTGCGACATACGCACTCACCACTGTCCCTATGTGTCGCTTTTTGGGTTGGTTCGTCGTGACGCAGCCCATCATACCAACCAGAGTGCCATCGGGAACACTCGCCCCCAGCGAATAGGTCAATGGGTTGTTGACTCGCGCTTGTCACATAGCATCGGTCAAGTCCTCTTCAGTCTCCACACTACTGCCAAATGCCTGCGGCACCTCGCGCAGCATCCGCAAGCGCAGGGACTTGTACGCTTGCCACTGTGCTGGCTCGATTGCGGCCACTGTGACGGTTGATGGATCAGGTGGCATCATATGGCGATCTTCTCCTCTGCATTGGCGCATCGGTTCTCACTCTGCCAGATACGCGCGCGCCGCCCCCAACAACGCCGCCTCAGCTTCCGCCAGTGTCCCCTGGTAGCGACACCCGCCCGCCCGCGCATGGCCACCCCCGCCAAACTGGGTCGTGATGACGGTAGCGTCATATTTGCCAGCGGTACGTACACTGATGCGTACCTCATCCAGACTTGTCTGGCGGAAGCAGATCGCGATCTCAGCGCCCTCGATATCGATCAGATAGCTGGGGATGCCTTCATCCCCGGTCCCGACGGGTAGTGCTGCGGCCTCCCACATTGCCGGTGTAATCGCCGCCCACACCAAATGCCCCGCAATCGCCGATTGCAATGACGAGATCGCCAGGCCAAAGAGCTTGGCAGATGGGTATTTTTTCATGCGATACATCGGCTTCACGACCTCCACTGGCCGTGCGCCGCGTTCCATTAAGTATGCTCCCACCAGCATCGTCAAAGGCGTCGTCGAATCAAACTCAAAGGATCGGGTGTCCGTGATGATGCCTGCCAGCAGGCATTTTGCCGCGTTTTCATCGATCGGGATCTGCTCTTGGGTTAACCAGAGGGTCAGCAGCTCGGCTGTCGCTGCTGCCCGGGGATCAATGATGTTGACCACGCCACAGCCTGTGGTGGTGAGGTGGTGGTCGATATTCAGGATCGGCACATCCGCCAGTAACGATGCATACCGCGTAGTGAGATCCCCATAGCGTGAGAGGGCTCCGGCGTCAAGCGCAATCACCAGATCAAAGGGGTCGCCCTCCAATGCCGTAACCACGCTGTCCAGTCCCGGCAAGAAGGACGCGTAGACCGCATCGGGTGGATCCGGCACTGCGACAACGCACTCTTTGCCCAGCGCGCCAAGCGCCCAGGCCAGGCCCAGCGCTGATCCAAGCGCATCCGCATCGGGATGTTGGTGACCAAAGATCACAATACGTCGAGCGTCATCCACCAGACGCCGCGCTGCTGTGGCAAGGGTCGGGTCAATGACGTGGGGAAGTACGATGGGGGTAACTGTTTCGCGCATAGCCCTCATTCAATTCTTTCCGTCTTATCAAAGTGGGACCGACCATCGCCTGATGATCGGCCCCAGTGTGATGGAGTGGTTTTACTGCTCAGTCACGGACGCCGGATGAGCGGCATCTGTGACCGAGGCGGGCGTCTCCGCTTGGTCGACAGCTTTGAGCAGATCGAGGACGTGCGATCCACGCTCCAGTGACTCATCGAGCCGAAAAATCAACTCTGGCGTGTAACGTATGCTCAGCCGATGTGCCAATTCACGGCGTAGGAATCCCGTCCCGTGATGTAAGGCTTGCATGGTGGCTTGCTGCTCCTCGGGCGTCCCCATGACGCTCACAAAGACCTTAGCATGCCGCAAATCGGCTGATAGCTCCACGCCCGTCACGCTGGCGAACCCAATCCGTGGATCCTGCATGCGCGTGCGGATGAGATCGCTGACTTCGTGCGCGATCGTCTCACCCAGTTGCTCCTGACGATGACGCATTGCTGCCACCTCCATGAACTATGAATTTGGCGGGCCACACACTGTTTAAGGAGCATGCGCCCTGGACAATGAATGCAGATCAGACTCGGACCTTGACGACGGTTTCGATGATGTCGCCGACCTGCAGATCGTTAAACCCATCGACTGTCAGGCCACATTCAAAGCCGGTCGCGACCTCACGCACATCATCCTTTCCGCGCCGCAACGAGCCCAACCCACCGGTAAAGATGATTTTGCTATTGCGGAGTACGCGGCAAGTTGACGATCGCGTGATCTTGCCGTCAGTGATGCGTGCGCCACCGATCATGACTTTACCCGCCTTGAACATCTGCATGATCTCGGCGTGTCCCTCCACCACTTCTTTATACACCGGCTCCAACATACCCTTGAGCGCCGCTTCGATCTCATCCACCAGTTTATAAATGACATCGTAGAATCGGATGTCTACATGCTCAGTGGAGGCGGATCGTTGGGCGGCATTATCGGGCTGTACATTGAAGCCAATGATGATGGCATGTGACGCGGATGCCAAATGGACATCATTCTCAGAGATGGCGCCGACCCCTTCATGAATGAGGCGCACCTTGAGTTGATCGTTGCCTACGCGTCCCAGCACCTGGCGCAAGGCATCGAGCGAACCTTGCATGTCAGCTTTCAAGATCAAGTTCAACTCGCGCAGTTTGCCTTGTTGCATCTGAATGTACAACGTATCCAGCGCGATCCCTGCATTATCGACTGCCTCTTGCTGGCGATGTTCTTCAATGAGCAGGCGCGCGGACCGCTCATCGCGTACCACGATAAATTGGTCACCCGCCGTCGGCATCATGTTCATTCCCAGAATGCTGACAGGGGTACTTGGGCCAGCAAGCTTGATGCGCGCGCCGGTATCGTCCATCATCGCGCGGACTTTTGCGCTCTGGCTGCCGATGACCACATTATCGCCGATCCGCATGGAACCGTTTTGAACGAGCAATGTTGCCAGGATACCGGAATTTTTATCTACGCGTGCCTCAAGGACGGCTCCCGATGCGGGGGCATCAGGATCTGACTTCAGTTCCTGAATGTCCGCGACAAGGAGCAGATTTTCGAGCAGATCTTCGATGCCAGTGCCCTTTTTCGCCGAGACCCCGACACAGATCACGTCGCCACCATATTCTTCGATAACCACATTCCGTTCTGCCAGTTGTTGCTTCACGAAATCTGGGTTCGCGTTGGGCTTATCGATTTTGTTCAGAGCGATGACAATTGGCACCTGGGCCGCGCGGGCATGATCGATAGCCTCGATGGTCTGTGGCATGACGCCATCATCGGCCGCGACGACGATGACCGCGATGTCCGTGACGCTGGCGCCGCGGGCGCGCATCGCAGTGAAGGCTTCATGGCCAGGCGTGTCCAAGAACGTGACTAACCGACCGTCAATGGTCTTGACCTGGTAAGCGCCGATGTGTTGCGTAATGCCACCGGCTTCGCCTGCCGCCACTTTTGTCTTACGTATCGCATCCAGCAACGAAGTTTTGCCATGATCGACATGTCCCATGACGGTGACCACTGGTGGCCGCTCCGCCAGGGTCTCCACGCGCTTGTGCACAGGTGAAGCAGGTTGACTTTTCTTCTCTGCCGAAGGTGCGGCGGGTGGAGCAGCCGCCTCGATCACCTCGAAGCCGAGATCGGTCGCAACCTGCGAAGCCGTCGTGAAATCGACCACTTCGTTGATGTTGCGGAAAATACCATGCGCAATCAGTTTCGAAATAACTTCGGTTGGTGTCGCACTGAGCAAGTCCGCCAGATCTTTCACGATCAGCGTCTGTGGTATCGTCACCGGACCAGTTGGACGGGTCTTGGTCGCCGTCGCACTGCGAGGACCACTATGGGTCCCATGTCCTGCCTGGGGACGCCCTGGCGCGCCACGCGCCCCACTACTGGGGCGACCAGACCCACTGGGTCGCCCACCAGAACCAGATCGTCCACCGGAGCTGGATCGTCCACCAGGACCAGGTCGTCCACCACCGAATGGCGCGCCACCGGAACCAGATCGACCACCGGCTGGGGCACCGCCGGAGCCAGGTCGGCCACCGGTCATCGGGCCACCGGGGCCAGGTCGGCCACCAAACGGCGTTCCACCGGGACCACCAGGACCGGGCCGGCTACCAAAGGGTGGGCTTCCCGATCCGGTACGTGAGCTACCAGGGCCGGCAGGTCGGTTATACCCACCCGGGCTGCTGGGCGTGCCTGGACCGGGACGCGGACCACCAGGACCAGCGGGCCGGTTATATCCACCTTGACCGCTGGGCGCGCCCGGACCGGGACGCGGACCACCAGGACCAGCGGGCCGATTATAGCCACCATTCGGCGGATATTGGCCGGGTGGTCGATTTTGAGTCGGGCCATTTGAACCACCACGACCTCCATTGCCATCCGGTCCCGCGGGACGCGGTGCCCCGTTGTATGGAGCATTAGTCCGGGCGGGAGTGAAGGCGTTGGGGACACGATTGGCGTCCGCTGGTGGCGAGCCGGGGTGCGTATTTCCATGAGCGGCACCACCATTCGGTGCGCTCGGACGGTTGGTGACAGGTGGTTGTTCACGCTCTTCCGAGGGTCCTGGTGGAACCATCGGAGTCGCCGGACGGCTCTCTTTGAGATCTTTGTTCAGATCAGTATCTGGGGTGTTTGGCAAGTGAGTGCCTCCTCTATGGTACGGATAGGTCGAGAATGCCATGCCAGCATTGCACTGGCCAAGCGGGAAGTAGCCGACGGACGAACGCCTGGCGCGTCACAGAGCCGTCAAGGCGTGATGTCGTACCAGAGAAAGCGTCACTCTCAGCGGAGCGGCGAAGTTATATTCACTTCATCGCTCACAGCCTTTCCGCGCAAACTTCCCGCGCAACTCTTGTTTATGCATTGGGCGTCCCTCCGACGTCCAACTGAAAGACGACACGATGGTATTTTGTACCCACACTACAGATCGTAACGGCTGGCGTCCCGATCTTGCAACACACAGCGCCAGACGTCCTATCCTCGTTTGTCTGCTCAGGTATCAGCGGGCAAAGTCGCCAGAAAGGCTTCCAGTGCGGCGCGGTCCTCAGGGACCAGCGCGGATAATTCAAATTCATGCTCGAGCCGCCCTTTACGGAGCGCAGTCTCCCAACAGCTATGCCGCGCGCAGAGATAGGCTCCGCGCCCGGATTTTTTGCCGCCGGGATCCAGTTCTACATGGCCCTGCGGTGTTCGCACGACGCGCAAGAGTTCCCGTTTGGGTTTGGTTGTGTGGCATACCACACAGGTCCGCTGGGGAATATGCCGTACTTTTTGTCCCTGCTTGGCGGCAGGTTTAGCGCGAGTGATTCCATCAGGCATTCGCGATCACCTCCCTTTTATTCCGCTCGCTTCCGTCGGTTCGGCTTCTTGATTGGCCTTCACGACATCGATGCGCCAGCCGGTCAAACGCGCCGCGAGACGAGCATTTTGCCCATCACGGCCGATTGCGAGCGAGAGTTGGCGCTCTGGGACCGTCACTACTGCCGTATGATCTGCCTCGCGGAGATCCACCCGGATAGGTTTCGCGGGGCTGAGCGCGTTGGCGACAAAGACCGCGGGATCTGCATCCCAGGGAATAATGTCGATCTTTTCACCACCGAGTTCATTGACGATGTTGTTGATCCGGCTACCGCGCACACCAATGCAGGCGCCGATGGGGTCAAGGCCTTCGCGGCGCGCGTGAACCGCAACCTTGGTGCGGCTACCTGCCTCGCGCACAAAATGCTTGATCTCCACTGTACCATCCATGATCTCTGGCACTTCTTGCTCGAAGAGCCGCTTAATCATGTTGACATGCGTGCGCGAAACCGCAACGATCGGCGCTCGCCCACTGCTACGCTTGATCTCCATCACATAGACGCGTAGCCGCTGGTTTGGTCGATAGTGTTCGGTCCGTAACTGATCTTTTTCGGCCAGGATGCCTTCCAGCTTTCCAAGATCAAGTACATAGCTATTATCCGGTTCCCGACGCAGGATGGTACCGACCACGATCTCATCAATTCGATCTTTGAACGAGTCGATGATATGGTTCTGCTCCGCTTCACGGATACGTTGCAAAATCAATTGACCTGCGCTTCGCACCGGGATTCGTTCCAACAGCTCGGGCGATTCCACTGGCATCTGCTCGCCCAATGCCGCGTGCGGTTTCATCCGTTGTGCTTCAGCGAGCGAGATCTCATGGGCGGGGTCCGCAACCTGTGCCACCACCTTCTTGGTGATGTACATATGCACCTCGCCGGTTTTATCGACCAGCACATCGATGGGCTCATTGACATGTGCCACTTTGCGATATACATCCAGGAGAGCGCGCCGGACAGTTTCAATCACCAATTCGCGTGGCAACCCACGTTCGGCAATCAACTCAGCGATCGCGGCTTGAAATCTGCTGCCCATCGTCGTTCCGCACGATGGACCGCATCGCAGTCAACATCGTGCCCCCTCCTTTCAGTTGTCAACGAACCAGCCGACGCAGTCCGGCGGCAATGCAACGGGTGTCGCACAACACAAAAAGTGGGTGACTCGACCCACTTTCTCCGCGACACAACCATTTATGAACGAGCAGGATAGCCTTTCTATCGTGCTCTGGTGACTCTCCTGAGTATATCACATAGGTCCATCGGTCGCAATGCGCGCAAGACGCGATACACAACCATGTTATTATAGATCGATGAAAGATTCGCTGATAAGTTCGAAGCAATCCGCTGCCTTCGTCAGCACGACTGGTTTGCTCAAGATCTGCCGTCCAGGGTGATCGATCAGACAATCTCAAAAAACACTTTGCCGGACTCTTCTGTCCTACACACCTTGCCGCATGCCCTCTGAAGGTGCTATACTACGCTGCAGTGTTCAATGTAGCAAAAACCGGTCGCACCTCAACAGCGCCGGACATTCCGATGAAGAAGGCAACAGAGCCATGCATACCCTGATTCAGGCGGTCGAAGAGCAATTTCTCCGTACGGATCTGCCCGAGGTGCTTTCTGGCGATACCGTCCGCGTCCATACAAAAGTCGTCGAAGGCAATAAAGAGCGCATTCAGATCTTTGAAGGCATCGTCATTCGTTTGAATGGATCGGGCATTAATCGCCATTTTACCGTGCGACGTATCACGCATGGCATTGGCGTCGAACGCTCTTTCCCCTTCGCATCGCCGCGCATCGACAAGATCGAAATCGTCAAACATGCCATCGTCCGTCGCAAGAACCTGTACTACCTGCGTGGACTCACTGGTAAAGCGGCGCGCCTGAAAGAGCGCCACTAAGCCGCGGGCATGCCAGGTAACTTCGATGCAGGCGCCATCCCCTGTCCGTGGGGATCGGCGCCTACTTTGGTAGCCGAACAGGCTTTATATGAGCTCGGCTACCCCGCAGTTGCGGGTATTGATGAGGTAGGTCGCGGCTGTCTCGCGGGACCAGTCATCGCCGCCGCTGTCATCTTGCCCAATGATGCTGAGATCGCCCACGATCTGTACGCGGTCCGCGACTCGAAGCAACTTACTGCTGCTCGCCGTCGCCAGCTTGCGGAGATTATCCAGCAACGCGCGCTCGCCTGGGGCATTGGCCAGGTCGAGGTTCGGGTAATCGAGAGCCAAAATATCTTGCGGGCGACCCGCCAGGCGATGCGGGTTGCCATGCTATCGCTCAATCCCGCCCCCAACGCGCTACTGATTGATGCCGTGCGTCTGCCAGATTGCGAACTCCCGCAGGTGCCGCTCATTAAGGGCGATCAGCGCTCTCTCAGTATCGCCGCTGCCTCGATCCTGGCAAAAGTCGCACGTGACCAACACATGGTTGATCTCGATGCGCGTTACCCCGGTTATGGATTCGCGCGCCACAAAGGCTATGGCACCGCGGAACATCTCGCCGCGTTGCGCCGCCTCGGGCCGTGCGCTGAGCATCGCCGTACTTTCGCGCCCATCAAGGCGCTTGTCATTCCCCCACCCATCCAGGCGTCGTTTCTCAGCCTGGAGTCAGAGGCTGATTAGCATTGAGGCTTCCGCACCGGCTTCATTGAGGCTTGCAGCGGTTCGTGTTCCCTTGACAGGATCCTTGCGTGCGGCCTATCCTACAGTGCAGCCCTATGGAGATAAACCAATCATAGTTGATGGGGCGTACCCGTTGGGGGTGGACACTCTGGTCCACGAAACACATGAGAGGAGCGAATCGGATGGGGACTACGCCACTGACAGATATGATCGATCGGCCCGATGTCCAACGTTTGCTACAACCAGAGCAATTATCGACATACCTTGCGGGACGCTGGCCGACAGTGTCGTCTACCGTGGTAGCACCAACACCGCCGGAGGGTCATGCGACCTCGGCGGCGTTGGGCGCCTATCGTGTGCGTGGTGGTCATTCGAACGAAACTTTTTTCATTTGGAGTGGATCGGAACGCGCGGTCCTCCGTCGCCCTCCCCTCGGAGAATATCTGCCGACCGCGCACGATGTGGCCCGCGAATGGCGCGTGATCAGCGCATTGGCAGGAACCAACGTCCCAGTTCCGCAACCGATTCTGTTCTGTGACGATGTCAATGTCATCGGCGCCCCCTTTTATCTCATGCGTGAGGTATCGGGCGTCGTCTTGCGCAATCGACTACCCGAGTGGGCAGATACCGACGAGACACGTCGTGCATTCGGTTTGCGCCTGGTTGACGCACTGGCGGCGATCCACGGCGTCGATTGGTGCAGGATTGGTCTGGACGGCTTCGGGAAACCAGAAGGCTATCTCGAACGTCAGGTGCGGCGCTGGACCACCCAGCTGGAGGGAGCACGGACGCGGGCCATTCCCGATCTGGATGCCGTCACAGCGTGGCTGAGTAGCCACATCCCTGCCTCCCCACCAGCAACTATTGTCCATGGAGACTTTCGCCTCGATAATGTCATCTTTGATGATGGGCCACCGGTGCGCATTGCTGCTATTCTGGATTGGGAGATGTCCACCCTTGGAGATCCACTTGCTGATCTGGGATATCTCCTGGCGTTCTGGCGCGATCCTGACGACCCGCCCTCCTCCTTGACAGTCGTGCAATCGCTCAGCCTGACGCAGAGCCCTGGTTTTCCCTCGCGTGCCGAGCTTTCCGCGCGCTACGCGGAGCAGACCGGGCGCGTGATCGCGCCAGAGGCAATGGCGTTTTACCATGCTCTGGCGATCTGGAAGATGGCAATATTACTCGAAGGCAGCTATAAACGCCACCTTGCTGGCGCCACTGATGATCCATTTTTCGCGGAACTCGCCCACGGCATTCCTGAGCTTGCCGCTGCTGCGCACCACATTATTCGGGAGGCTGGAAAGTGACCTTGCCCATTCGCCAGGCGACGGTGGAAGACGCGCTGGGCATTGCTGAGGTGCATGTGCGTGGATGGCAAACCACCTACCGTGGCATGATTCCCGATGCGTACCTGGATGCGTTTTCCATCGAAGAACGCGCCCGCCGCTGGGACCACCTCTTACATAACCCAGAACGCCAGGAATTTATCTTCGTTGCGGTAGATGCCGAACAACGTATCGCGGGGTTTTCTTCAGGCGGCCCCAATCGGACCCAGGATGCCCCTGAATACACTGGTGAACTCTATTCCATTTATCTGCGTGCTGATGTGCAGCGCGGTGGTCTGGGTAGCTCCCTCGCGCGCCACGTCGTCGACGAACTCTTAGCACGCGGCTATGATTCGATGCTGGTCTGGGTGTTGAGTGAGAATCCCGCGCGGCGCTTTTATGAGGCTATGGGTGGTGTGCTTGTGCGCGAAGGTACATTCGAAGCGGGTGGGGCTACAATTCCCGAAGTCGCCTATGGATGGCGTGATCTGCGAACATTCCCGCGCTGATTGCGCTTATGGATCGACGATCACCGTCACTATCATCGATGGATGATATTGACAGGTGAGCGTATAGGTCCCTGGGATCGCGAAGACATAGGTGAGCGTCTGCCCGCGTTGAAAAATGACCCCATTGGGGTTATCCAGCGCATCCGGTGCACCAGGTTGAGCAATGAATTGCCCATTGGCCCCCGTATAGATTAAGTGCAGACCTCCTCCATCGACATTGTTTTGAATGGTGACCGTTGTGCCAGTCTTGATCTGAATGGTATGGCTACCACTGAAGACCGAGACTCCCATCAAGATCAGTGGAACGGTCGATGGGGCATCAGCGGGATTCACCGTAGGGGTGACCGCCGCGATCTGTGTCTGCACAAAATCAATGCCGCCGTTCGCTGGGATGCTATGTCCCTGCGCCGCACAGCCCGCCAATCCGAGCAGTATTGCGCTCATACCACCAACCAGGCACCGCCAAACCCAGCGACGCGCCCTATACTCGACTGCCATTGACCTACCTCCGCGTGATCATTTTTTTCGCTCCCTATCCCATATCGGCTGCACATGGCCCAATCCTCAGCACTCTGGTCCATCCGGAGTAGGCGTGATTCGCTCTCATTATATTTGGCTGATGGTCCAGTTGAGTCTAGCATCGGGCTGCCGGGCGAGACTGGGTGAAACATGCCCGATGCATCGCCCTGAAGTTCATGGCCACAACTGCCGATAGCATTGGTGGAATCGCCGTGAAGGGAAGGACGAGCAATGGCAGGGTTACTTACACGACCGGGGCCGGACCATCCGGTGGAAGGCGCCACAATTACATCCGATGTGGCTGAAACATTGAGGGGACGTCCGCGTTGGCGCTGGCTGGAAGATCGCTGGCTCGTGGCGACGCTCGTGATTGCCACCATTCTGAGCATCGCAGCGACCTGGTATGCTGCCGCGAACCATCTCATCCTACTATGGAACGACGCGCATGCGCACCTCCAGATTGCCAGGCGCATCTTCGATAATCTCTCGCCAGGATTGGCGCAATTCGGTGGCGTCTGGCTGCCTCTTCCCCATCTCGTCATGCTGCCCTTCATCTGGATCGACCCCCTGTGGCAAAGTGGCCTGGCGGGAAGTATCCCTTCCATGGTCAGCTACGTCGTGACGTCCGTGACAATCTATCTCTTCGCGCGGCGTCTGACGAATGACCGCCTCGCGAGCTTCCTGGGCGCACTGGTTTTCATGATCAACCCTAATGTGCTCTATCTGCAGTCGACCCCCCTGAGTGAGTTGGTGCTCATTGCGACCATGACGTTGGCCTGCTATAGCTTCTTGCTCTGGGCGCAAGATGGCACCGTGCGTCAATTGATCGTGACCGGTGGTTGGACCTTCTTAGCGACGCTTGCTCGCTATGATGGGTGGGCGCTCTTTATGATCCTTCTCGTCGGTGTGTGGTTGATTGATTGGATACAACATCGTGAACGGGAGCAGATCGAAGCTGATCTGCTGGTCTACGGGGTACTTGGTGGACTGGGTATCCTGCTCTGGTTTGTCTGGAACCAGATCATTTTCGGCGATATCCTCTATTTTCAACATAGTCAATTTTCTTCGCAGGCGCAGCAACTGCCGAATATCCTCGAAGGTCTGGATGCGCCTTACCACAATCTTTTTCAAGCATTCCGCTATTACCTGATTGTGGCTGCTGAGAACGTCGGCCCATTGCTATTGTTGCTGGGTTTTCTGGGGGCAGCAATGCTGCTGGCCCGCAAGACGCACTGGCCGACCATCATCGCCGCAAGTGCGATGCTCATCCCTTTTGTCTTCTACATTGTCGCGCTTTTCACCGGCCAGGCTATACTGTTCTCGCCCGATGCTGGCCCCACAGCTGTGGCCGTGCCATATTACAACTTGCGCTATGGCGTCCAGATGGCGGCGCCCGTGGCGGCGCTTTTGCCATTGCTCATCAGTCGATTCAGCCAGATGCCCGGTGACCGGACTTTTCCGCGTTGGGCGCCCTGGCTCACGAGCGTCACGACGGTTACACAGCGTATAGCCACGTACTTCTTGCCGGATGGCGTGACTTTGACGCATATCGCCTTTCTGCTTTTGCTCACTGCCCAGATGACCATCATGGTCAATGGCGGCATTATCACGGTGCAAGAGGGGCAGTTTGGTGTGGATTGTTTCCACTACTCTACGGTGCCCGTTTTCCTGGCGCGCCATTACAATGGCGGCTTGATCCTCAATGATCCTTTCTTCAATGAGCAGGATCTCTCGATGGCGAACATTGACTTTCAGCGCATCGTATACGAGGGTACAGGCAAGCTCTGGAATCAGGCACTCAAAGATCCCGCGTCTGTCGTGGCGTGGATCATTATGAAACCAGGCGATCTTGTCGCGACGAATATCGATACAAAAAGCCCGGCCTTCCTGGCGACTTTTACCCTGGTTGGTAGCGATCCCCAGTCAGGCGTGCTGATCTATCATCGCAATGGGGGTCCCCCATTGCCTAACCGGCCCATTCCACCGGCCCTGCAGTACAATTATTATCCTCTGTGTGGCGCTGGGCTGCCGTGATGGCGCGGTCCTGTGGCAGCATCGTGCCGCGAAATCGCAGTCATGATCGAGCGCGCCGCGACTATCCTCTAGCAGTCGCGGCGCGCTCAACCTCGCTTTGCTGGCAGCATCTTGTCCATCTACGTGGTTATTCCGTTTGGATGGCCGACATAGATTGCTCAGTGTGCGGCGTGTGGCGTGGGCGACGTGCGTTCACCCAACTTCCGTTCCGTGCCACTGCGCAGCCGTTGGATGTTATCGCGATGCGAGTAGATAATCGTGATCGAGGCGACGATCATAAGCAGGACCCCTGGGAGGCCGCTCACCAGTTTGCCGTGTCCGGTGATGAGGAAGATCAACGCAAAAATTGCGATGAGCATACTTCCCAGCATTGATCCCAGTGAGACGTAGCGCGTAGAGGCGACGATCGCAAAGAAGAAAACCGCCGCAATCAGCGTTGCGGGAAACGTCAAAGCTAACGCGATGCCACCGGTGGTGGCCACCCCTCGCCCACCCCGGAAGCCCGCGAAAATCGGATAGTTATGGCCTATGATTGCTGCCAGACCACTGAACGCGGCAATCCAAGTGGATGCGCCACCGACCTGGGTGGTGGTCGCATAAAGATGTTCCGCAAGCAAGATAGGTAGGGCGCCTTTGAGCGTATCGATAACCGCGACAATCAGCCCTGCTCGCCAACCAGCACTGCGCAGCACGTTGGTTGCGCCGCTCTTTCCGCTCCCTACGGATCGGACGTCCACACCCACGTAGCTTCCTACCAGGACACCGGTGGGAAAAGAGCCCATGAGATAACCAACAATGATCGCGATGGCCGCACGTAACACCATAGTTGTGCTCCTTCATCGACCCATCAAGCGTCGTTTTCGATCTGGCGTTCCAGGACGTCAAAGCGCTGTTTTGCTTCCTCCAAGGTTGTGATGCCCAGTTCCTCCATCAGCAGGATGATGGTTTCAATCTTTTCCAACTCATCCAGTTGCGCGTAATCTTCGTCGAGCGCGCTGTCGTCATCTTCCATAGGGAAGCTTCCCATAGTGACCTTCTCCGTGATCATCCTCATGGCCAGAGCCAGGATGTATTG